>DAIPYL010000001.1:0-19037 GCA_036782755.1 Jeotgalicoccus sp.
ATGATAAATCCCCGCTTATTACGGTCCTGAATTAATTGCAGTCAGCTATTGATAGTGGTAAATTTAAATAGACAAGACTATTATAAAGGGGTTTGTAAATGCCTAATATTATTAATATAGACAGCCTTGACGAAGCTCAGGCTTTAATAGGTGCAAATGATGCACATATCACATATCTTGAAGATGAATTCGACGTTAAGATTCATACGCTCGGTAACGAAATTACTGTCCGGGGCGATGATGAGGAAAATGTTGAACGCGCTGAGGATGTGCTGCTTCATTTATTAAAAATAATCCAGCGCGGCATGTCAATTTCTTTAAGGGATGTGCAGTCGGCTGCAATGATGGCAAACAATGATACCATCGAATATTTACAAGATCTTTATAACGAGGAAATCGCAAAAGATGTTAAAGGCAAGAGCATTAAAGCGAAGACAACCGGACAGCGGATGTATGTGGATAATATCCGTAAGCATGACTTAACTTTCGGTATTGGACCGGCTGGTACCGGCAAAACGTTTTTAGCTGTTGTAATCGCCTGCCAGATGCTTCGTGAAAATCAGGTTAAACGTATCGTACTGACACGGCCGGCGGTTGAAGCGGGGGAGAATCTCGGATTCCTGCCGGGTGACTTGAAAGAAAAGGTAGACCCGTATCTCCGTCCGTTGTATGATGGTTTACACGCAGTTCTCGGCGTTGAAACGACAGACCGTCTGATCGAACGCGGAGTGATTGAAGTTGCGCCGCTTGCATATATGCGCGGACGTACATTGAATGAAGCGTTTGTTATTCTGGATGAAGCCCAGAACACGACTGAAATGCAGATGAAAATGTTCTTAACACGTCTCGGTTTCGGTTCTAAGATGATTGTTACCGGTGATGAAACTCAGATTGATCTGCCCGGTTCTACGAAAAGCGGACTGGTTGAGTCGGTTAAACGTCTTGAAAATATTAAAGGAATCGCTATTAAACGCATGGATGAAACAGATGTTGTGAGACATCCGCTTGTTTCCAAAATAATTCTTGCGTATGAAAAGGATACCAACTTATGATTAATATAGATTTTATTAACGATGACAACTTTGTCAATGAGACTGAGCTTAACGAAATTTCCGAGCTGTTAAAGTTTGCTTACGGTCATCTTGAAGAAGAGGGCGAAGCAGAAGTTTCTGTATCATTTGTATCAAATGAAGAAATTCAAAATATTAACAGAGATTACCGCAACAAGGACAGCGTGACAGATGTTATTTCATTTGCGCTGGAAGAAGATGATATGAATATTATTCATGAAGATGCACCGCGCACTTTAGGTGATATTGTGATCAGTACAGACCGTGCGAAAGAGCAAGCTGAAGACTACGGACACAGCTACCGCCGTGAACTTTTGTTCTTAAGTCTGCACGGATTCCTGCATCTACTGGGTTACGATCACATGGAGAGCGATGAAGAAGCTGAAATGAACGGCAAACAGGAAGAGATATTAAACGCATTTGGTGTGACACGCGATTAATTTAGAGCGGTTTAAGCATCCTCTCCAGGGAATTGTCCAGCTGTTCAGGAAAGACAAAAAATTTTTACTGCATTGCGGTATTGCAGCAGCAGTTATTATTATTTGCACTGCTGTAAATATCACTGCAATTGAATGGTTATTCATTATTACTGCCGTATTTTTAGTGTTAATTACAGAAGTGTTAAACAGTGCAATAGAATATACGGTGGATTTAGTTACCGGCGATTACCATATACTTGCCCGCTATGCGAAAGATATCGCAGCAGCAGCAGTGCTTCTCGCAAGCATATATGCTGTAATCGCCGGTATGGTTATCCTCATACCGTATTTTGTGTAAATTAAGGAGGACATCAGATGAACGACGGAATTTTTAAAGAAGAATGGATGACAGAAGTACTGGAAGCGCAGTCACGTGCATATACACCGTATTCGAATTTTAATGTAGGTGCGCTTTTAATTACAGAAGACGATGAATATATCTACGGTGCGAATATTGAGAACGCTGCATATCCTGCATCAATTTGTGCAGAACGAACAGCTCTTGTGAGTGCATATGCCAGCAACAAGAAGAAATTCAAAGCAATTGTTATTGTTACGGATGCACCTGGTCCGGCAAGTCCGTGCGGTGTCTGCAGACAGGTAATGAAAGAATTGTGCCACGATGAAATGCCGGTTTACTTAACGAGCAAATCAGGTGAAGTAATAAAACGGACGGTAGACGATCTGCTGCCGCTCGGTTTTAGCGGGAAGGATATGGATTAATGGATTTTAATGGATTTAAATCAGGTTTCGTCAGTATCATTGGACGTCCGAATGTAGGGAAATCTACATTTATGAACAAAGTTCTCGGACAGAAAGTTGCGATTATGTCAGACAAACCGCAAACGACACGGAATAAAATACAAGGGGTATATACTAAAGACAATGCCCAGATGATATTTATAGATACACCGGGAATTCACAAGCCGAAACACCAGCTTGGCGAACATATGATGAAAGTTGCGCGCAATACGCTTCGTGAAACAGAAGTGATTCTATTCATCATTAATGCTGCTGAAAAAATCGGCCGCGGTGATGAGTTCATTATCGATATGCTTAAAAATACGAAAACACCGATTATTTTAGTGCTGAATAAAATTGACTTAATTCATCCGGATGAACTGATTAAGCAGATTGAAGTATATAAAGATAAACTGGACTTCAGCGACGTAGTACCGATTTCAGCACTGCAGGGGAACAACGTTGACCGTCTTCTAAGTGTGATTGAATCACACCTGCCTGAAGGACCGATGTACTATCCGGAAGATAGAATTACGGACCACCCGGAACACTTTATCGTCAGTGAATTAATCCGTGAAAAAGCACTGCACCAGCTGAGCCAGGAACTGCCTCACGCAATCGGTGTTGAAGTGCTGAAAATGAAAGGCGACGATGACGGCGGCAAAGTCAGAGTGGAAGCATTGATTTATGTTGAACGCGAATCACAAAAAGGAATGGTTATCGGTAAAGGCGGCAAGATGCTGAAAGAAATAGGGCGTCATGCACGTATGGATATCGAGAACCTGCTCGGCAGCAAAGTGTATCTTGAGCTGTGGGTTAAAGTGCAGAAAGACTGGCGCAATAAACCGGCGTTTATCAGGTCGCTTGGGTATAAAGACGAAGAATACTAAAACTGGGTGAGATAATGATCTATCAACAAACTGGTATGATGATCCGGCAGACGAGCTACAGCGAGTCCAGCCGGATTATTACTATACTGACAGAAAGTGGAGAACAGGTGCCGCTGATGGCGAGAGGATTTAATAAACCGAAAAACCAGTTTATTACACTGCGCCAGGGCTATCTCGAAGCACTGTTTACGTACAACCGTTTTAAAGGCATGGGCACACTGAATGATGTCGATGTAACCGAAAGGTATAAAAATATTAACGGCAACTTCGATGTCTATACCCATGCCAGTTATATACTGGAAGTTATTTCAAGAGCACTCGAAGACGAAGTTGCAGAACCGGGCTTTTACAGACTGCTTAAAAAAGCATTTACGCTGCTCGACGAAGGCAACTCAAGTTTTGCAGTCACATCGCTTGTTCTTGTGAAGATGCTGCCGGCATACGGCGGCCAGCTCAACCTGGACAGCTGTGCGGTCTGCGGCAGAAATGATTATAAAAAATACAGCCACTATTCATTTAAATACCATAACGTTATTTGCTATGACTGTCTGACAGAAGAAACGATGGAACGGGCAATACCCATCAGCAACAGAGTTCTGTATTTTGCACTGTATTTACAGTCCGTAAAACTCGATGATGTAAACAGTATAAAACTCTCTGAGGACATTGGCAGACAGCTTCTTAAGTTTATCGAAGTGATGTACGAAGAATACAGCGGGGTATATTTCAGAAGTAAGAAACTGATAGACCCGCAGTAAAAATAAACCCGGCTGTATGAGCTACTTTCATGCAGACGGATTGCTTATTTAATAGTTATGAAAGAACCTCAATTGTTACTTCGAAATATCAGCTGTCAGTCCAATAAAAGGTTCACATCCGGTTGAAAGATTTTAATTGACCACACGAACACATCACATGCGGCTGATAATATATAATCGACTGCATGAACCTTTGTCATCCGGTCGGAAATACAGATTCAACCGCATGAGATCCGCTCATCGGGACGAATAGCTTTTTTTGTCTCATCGAGCGACTCACATTGAGACTAATATTACCAGTCGTCTCATCGAGAGTAGTTCATTAAGCCTAATAACTTTAATTGTCTTAATGAACTCCCGGCTCTCATATCATGCTCTGGAAAAGCAGCCGGTATTGCCGCAAATAACAAAAAAACGCCCCCGGATTCCATTAAAAGAAAACAAGGGCGTTTTTATTAATATATCAAACTGTTATTTCAAATTATCCGTCATCGTCTTAACATCTTTAACAATCTGTTCTGTCTCAAACTTATTATCACCTGCATCGACGCCTGTATAGTCCTTAACGAGCTTGCCGTTTTCATCGATCAGATATATAGCGGTACCGTGAAGCACCTGATTAGAGCCGTCCTGAGGCAGTTTAACGATAGATTTGAAGTTGTTCAGCGCATAATCCCGCAAATACTCAAATTCATAGCCTGTTAACAGCTGCCACTCGATTGTTTCTGAGGGACTGTACCAGCTCATGTACTCACTCAGTACTTCTGGTGTGTCCGTATCAGGATCTACCGAGAAACTCACTACACCGGCATTTTCAATGTCTGCTTTCTCCAGTTCCTGAGTCAGTTCAGTCATGTTTTGTGTCATCGGCGGACATACTGTCACACACTGGGTAAAGATGAGATTCGCCAGCCAGACTTTTCCGTTCATATCTTCGGATGTAAATGTTTCATTATGCTGATTAACAGCTTCAAATTCTTCAAGTGTATTGCCGTAATAAGACATCGGCTCCACTTCATTGCTGCCGCATGCAGCCAGCAGTAACACGAGCGCAATAAGCCAGGTGCTCCTAAACATAAGCATCCTCCATTAAAATATAATTAATCTCCTATGTATAAAAGAGTGCCTCAATAGATTGAGACACTCATATTGTTAAAATTTAATTCTTGATGAAAGGAACTCGTGAAGTTCGTCAATTGCAATGCGTGTCTGTTCCATCGTATCACGGTCTCTTACTGTTACTTTTTTGTCTTCAACTGAATCGAAATCAAATGTAATACAGTACGGCGTACCGATTTCATCCTGACGGCGGTAACGTTTACCAATCGACTGTGATTCGTCGAATTCAATGTTAAAATCAGCTGCAAGAAGGCTGTATATTTCCATTGCTTCGCTGCTTAATTTTTTCGATAAAGGAAGAACTGCAGCTTTATACGGTGCAAGTGCAGGGTGCAGACGCAGTACTGTGCGTGATTCACCTGAATCAAGTTCTTCTTCATTGTATGCATCTGTAAGGAATGCAAGCGTCATGCGGTCAAGGCCGAGTGACGGCTCGATGCAGTATGGAATATATTTTTCATTAGTTTCAGGATCGTGGTATCTGAAATCTTCTTTTGAATGTTCCATGTGCTGTCTTAAGTCGAAATCTGTACGGCTTGCAACACCCCAAAGTTCGCCCCAGCCGAACGGGAATTTATATTCAATATCAGTTGTTGCGTTAGAGTAGTGTGATAACTCATCTTCATCATGTTCTCTTAAACGTGTTTTTTCTTCGCTTAAGTTTAAATCCTTCAGCCATTTAACAGCGAAATCTTTCCAGTAGTTCTGCCATTCCATTTCAGTTCCCGGCTTACAGAAGAACTCAAGTTCCATCTGATCGAATTCACGTGTTCTGAATGTAAAGTTACCCGGTGTAATTTCGTTACGGAATGATTTACCAATCTGTCCGATACCGAATGGAAGTTTTTTACGCATAGAACGCTGAACGTTCTTGTAGTTTACAAAGATGCCCTGTGCAGTTTCAGGACGCAGGAATAATTCGTTAGTTGAACCTTCTGTTACACCCTGGAATGTTTTGAACATCAGATTGAACTGACGGATTTCAGTGTAGTCGTGCGCTCCGCAAGTCGGGCAGTCGATATTTTTATCGTCGATGATTTCTTTCATTGCATCAAATGATAAACCGTCTGCAACAAAAGTATCGTCTTCTTTCTGCATAACATCTTCAATCAGTTTGTCAGCACGGTGACGTGACTTACATGATTTACAGTCGATCATCGGGTCGTTAAAGTTGTTTAAGTGACCTGAAGCTTCCCAAGTTTTAGGGTTCATTAAGATTGCAGCATCCAGCCCCACGTTATAAGGTGATTCCTGAATGAATTTTTTCCACCATGCAGCCTTAACGTTGTTTTTTAACTCGATGCCAAGCGGACCGTAGTCCCACGTGTTAGCAAGACCGCCGTAGATTTCACTGCCGGGAAAAACAAAACCTCTTGTTTTTGCCAGGTTAACAATTGTGTCCATGTTCATAGTTAATGCAGCTCCTTTAATTTTAATTTACATATAAAAAGTCCCTGGACAGCATTAAAAATGCTATCCAGGGACGAGCGTAGCCCGCGGTTCCACCCAATTTAGTAAGAAAACTCGCTTTTATATATAAGTTAATTGTATTTGTAAATTATTATGCCATTTTCGTTGCCGGGCTCACACCATTCCCGACTCGCTTACAGCTATTATATAATTAGAGCAGAATGAATGCAAGTACGATGATATTTCTTTATCTCCGTAAATATTATATAATATACAATGTTGGGAGTGAGAACGTGGAACTGAACGAACGCCAAGAAAAAATTCTAAGCATAGTAAAACAGCACGGGCCGATTACCGGCAGTAAAATCGCTGCACAGCTGTCATTGTCCCGTGCAACGTTACGTCCGGATCTGGCTATATTGACGATGTCCGGCTTTTTAGATGCAAGACCCCGTGTCGGCTATTTTTATACGGGTAAAGAAACAAACGATGTCATCGCACTTAAAGTAAATAATATATTAGTGCGTGATGTACAGAGTCTGCCGATTTTAATTACGGCGGACACGAGTATTTATGATGCAATCGTCAAGATGTTCCTGGAAGATGTGGGCACGCTGTATGTCATTGATGACGAACAGTCGCTCACCGGTGTTATCTCAAGAAAAGATCTGTTAAAAGGAACGATGAGTTTTAAAGATACAGAAAACACACCGGTCAGCGCAGTAATGACCCGGAGACCCAGCATTGCGATGTGCTATCCGGATGATCTGCTCTTGTATGTCGCAAAACAGATTATCGACAGGCAGATTGATTCACTGCCGGTTGTTATTGAGCAAGATGGAAGAATTGAAGTTACAGGCAGAATTACCAAAACCAATATTACAAAAGTATTTGTAAATTTAATGGAGTGAATAATTAATGTCGAATTTTAAAATAATCGTTGCATCAGATTCAGTTGGAGAAACGGGCGAACTCGTCACGAAAGCATGCCTGTCACAATTTAAAATCGACGCACCGGATAATGTAATTGACCGCTATCCATATGTGGCGAACGAAGACGACATTGACGATGTTATAGATTTAGCAAAAAGTAAAAATGCTCTGGTTGTATATACATTAATTACACCATCTTTAAGAAAATACATGGCTGCTGAACTCGACGGTGAAAACATTTCATACATCGATGTCATGGGCCCGCTGATGGACGAAATTGCAAAAGCTACCGGACTTGAACCGTATAATGAGCCCGGCAGAGTGCACCGTCTTGATGAAGATTACTTCAAGAAAATTGAAGCGATAGAGTTTGCTGTTAAATACGATGACGGCAAAGATACCAGCGGCCTTGATAAGGCTGATATTATACTTCTCGGTGTGTCAAGAACTTCCAAAACACCGCTGTCACAATTTTTAGCATTGAAAAAATACAAAGTAATGAACGTGCCTCTGGTTCCGGAAGTGAAGCCGCCGGCTGAACTGTTCGATGTAGATCCTGAAAAATGCGTCGCACTCAGAATTAATCCGGATACATTATTTAAAATACGCAAAGAACGCTTAAGCCAGCTCGGCTTAAAAGATACAGCGATGTATGCCAACAGCACGCGCATCGAAGATGAATTAACGTACTTCGATGAAATTATCGGCAAGATAGGCTGCCCGGTTATAGACGTATCGGATAAGGCAATCGAAGAAACTGCGAATGCCATTATGAAATACGTGGACAGCGAGAGTAATATTAGAGGGTGATTATTTGAGAATACCCGAGGAAACCATAGCTAAAATAAAAAACGAGACCGACATTACCGAGCTAGTGGCAAGTTATATTAAACTTGAACGGCGAGGACGGAACTATGTTGGTCTCTGTCCGTTTCACGATGAAAAAACGCCTTCCTTTTCCGTCAGCCCGGAAAAACAGATTGCACACTGTTTCGGCTGTAAGAAAGGCGGTAACGTATTCCAGTTCCTTATGGAAATTGAGAGTATGTCATTCGCTGAAGCGGCTGCCAAACTCGGAGAACCGCTGAATATAAAAATAGATACACAAACGAGCAATATCGCAGAAAGCGATATGACTTTTATCCGCATGCACGAATACATGACAGGGCTTTACCACCAGCTCCTTGTCAATACCAATGAAGGTGAAAAAGCGCTTCAGTACTTGCTGAACCGGGGATTTCCAATGGATCTGATCCGCTCGGAACAAATCGGATATGCACCGGATATGTCGAAATTTGCGACAAACGCGCTGCTCGAGCAGGGCTATAACGAAGAAACTGCATATCAGGCAGGACTTGTCTCGAGAAACGAAGAAAACTTCTCATACTACGACCGTTTTGTCGGACGTATTATGATTCCAATTAAAAATCATCAGGGTCATCTTGTCGGCTATACCGCGAGAAGTATTGACGGCAGTGAACCGAAATATTTAAATACGCCGGAAACAGAAATTTTTAAGAAACGCGAACTGTTCTTCAATCTGTACGATGCAAGAAAACACGTCAGAAAACTCGATAATATTATTTTAATGGAAGGACATCTCGATGTTCTGAAAGTTAAAACGACGAAAGTAAAACATATCGTCGCAACGATGGGAACAGAACTCAGTCAGGAGAACTTAAACCTGCTGGAAAGATTGTCTTCAAACGCAACTATTATGTTTGACGGAGACTCAGCCGGGCGCAATGCCACGCTTAAAGTAGGGGATACTCTCCTGAAACGCGGGCTGAATGTATACGTCCAGAAAATCCCTGATAAAATGGATCCGGATGAATATATTGAGACGTTCGGAAGAGAGAAGTTCGAACAGTTTATCGCTGATGAACAGCAGCATTATCTTCACTTTAAAGCGGAAGTCCTCCGTCACGAAGCAAAAGAAAATGATATGAAATTAACGCAGCACTTAAATACGCTGGCAAGCGATCTTCAGTTTGTCAGCGATCACTTAACAGCTGAACGGCTGGTCGTTACAATCAGTTCCATATTCGGTGTTGATAAACAGGCGTTATCGGGTATTATTCCGGAACCTGTCAGACAGCAGCCACAATATGATGTACCGGAACCGGTTCGTCAGCAGCTGTCTCTCCGACAGAAAAAAGAGCGCTATCTGACGAAACTGATGATGGCAAACCGCGACTATCTGCTTGAGTATAAGGATACGCTCGATGAGAATGTCTTAACTTACCTTCCTTATTATGATATAATAAGAGGACTTTGTGCTTATTTTGAGGCGCATAAAGAATTCGATATTTCGATGGCCCTTAACTATCTTGATCCTGCACTGACGGACACGCTGATAGAACTCGACGGTATGTCGATTCATGAAGATGTCTCACATAGTGAAATAAATGATTATCTTGAAGATTTAAGTGGTATAAGAAATAGTGAATACGAAAAACAGGAATTATACCGCAGATTGGAAATTGCGGAACGGGAAAATGATATGGAACTGCAGATTAAGCTGACTCAGAAGCTGATTGAGCTTAATCGGATACACAAAATGTAGTTTTTTGATAACTTAGGAGGCACAGTATGGCGAAGAAAAAAGCAATTACAGCTGAAACGAAAGAAATTGATTTCACAACTGTCGAACAGGCAAAAGCATTCCTGCTGGAAAAAGGGAAAAAAGACGGACAGCTGTCCCATGAAGAAGTAGCAGATAAACTGGCAAACTTCGAATTGGATTCAGATGCTATGGATGAATTTTTCGACGAATTAAACGAAAATGAAATTCAGATGATTAATGAGAAAAACTCAGCTGATACAGATGAAAAACTCGACCTTTCTGATATGAGTGCGCCTCCGGGCGTTAAAATTAACGACCCTGTACGTATGTACCTGAAGGAAATTGGCCGCGTGGATTTACTGACTGCAGCTGAAGAGGTGGAACTGGCAAAACGTATCGAGCAGGGTGACGATATCGCCAGAAGCCGTCTTGCTGAAGCAAACCTCCGCCTTGTTGTAAGTATTGCAAAACGCTATGTCGGACGCGGCATGCTTTTCCTCGATTTAATTCAGGAAGGTAACATGGGTCTGATTAAAGCAGTGGAAAAATTCGACTTTACCAAAGGGTTTAAGTTCTCGACGTACGCAACATGGTGGATCCGTCAGGCGATTACACGTGCTATCGCGGACCAGGCAAGAACAATCCGTATCCCTGTGCATATGGTCGAAACGATTAACAAATTAATCCGTATTCAGCGTCAGCTGCTGCAGGATTTAGGCCGTGAACCGATACCGGAAGAAATCGGTGAGGAAATGGACCTGCCTGCTGAAAAAGTACGTGAAATCCTTAAAATTGCACAGGAACCTGTATCTCTAGAAACACCAATCGGTGAAGAAGACGACAGCCATCTTGGCGACTTTATCGAAGATCAGGAAGCACAGAGCCCGTCAGATCACGCAGCATATGAGCTGTTAAAAGAACAGCTTGAAGACGTGCTCGACACATTAACTGATCGTGAAGAAAATGTACTCCGTCTTCGTTTCGGACTTGATGACGGCCGCACACGCACACTTGAGGAAGTTGGTAAAGTGTTCGGTGTTACACGCGAACGTATCAGACAAATCGAAGCAAAAGCACTTCGCAAGCTCAGACATCCGTCAAGAAGCAAGAAATTAAAAGACTTTATGGATTAAGAGTGTAATATTTTCTCAAAATTGTTTTGACTTTGACACAATTTGAGATACAATTATATATGAGATAACATGAATAACAGAAGAGGGGGTAACATAATGAATAAAAATCCTATAATTCCATTCTTACTGATTATTTTCTTAGGAATCGGACTTGTGTTCTTACTTTCTGGTTTAGGCGCAACTGACGACGGTGAAGAAGATGTAGCAACTGAAGAAGGCACTGAGGAATCAGGCGGCGGCGAAGAAGCTTCAAGCGGCGACGTTGATGCAGAAGGAATCGCTCGCGATAACTGTGCTTCATGTCACGGACAAGACTTCAGCGGCGGAATGGGTCCTGCATTAGCTGGAACTAGTCTTGATGAAGAAGGTTTCACGTCAATCGTACGTGAAGGGCAAGGTTCAATGCCAGCATTCTCGGCAGATCAGATTGCTGATGAAGAACTTACAGCTCTATACCAGTTTTTCTCTGAACAATAATTATTTTTTAAAAAGACTCTCAATGCCGGGAGTCTTTTTTTTAATACAGGAGTGAGGAAATGTTAAATCAAAGACTTAAGACAGTATCAGATTATATTATTGGAGACGCACTCGTAGATATCGGTTCCGACCATGCATATTTACCGATTTATGCTGTTGATAAAAAGATTATAAAAAAAGCAATATGCGGTGAAATAGCGAGAGGACCTTATGATTCTTCAGTTAAAAACGTACAGCAGAATAAACTGTCCGAAGTTATTAAAATCAGACTGGGTGACGGCTTATCTGTGCTCCGCAGCATGGATGATGTTGATACGATTACAATTTGCGGAATGGGCGGACCTCTAATTGCCGAAATTATCGAAGAAGGTATGCAGTTTGTACACGGCAAGCCGCGTTTTATCGCGCAGGCAAATACTTATCCTTATCCCATTCGTAAAATAATGGCTGAACATGGTTATAAAATTACAGAAGAACTGCAGTTAAGAGACGGACCGTATTTCTATGATATTTTAGTTTTTGATTATTCGGAGGAACCTGTTGAGTACAGCGAAGCCGAACTGCGTTTCGGACCTGTAAATATTGAAAAGAGAGAACCGGTGTTTATCGGCCAGCTTGAACGTGAAAAGAGTCATATAGAAAAAATATTGAATGGTATCAACGATAGAGAGAAGAATATAGATAAAGTCACGAGACTTGAATCTAATCTTAAATATGTCGATGAGGTGCTGGAGAATGTTAAAGATAAGTAATCTCTTAAAACAGCTGAACGGAATTGCTCCGTTCCCGGACAGTGAAAAATGGGATAATACCGGCCTGCTGGTCGGTGACGAAGAAGACGCGGTGACAGGTATTATTACCGCACTCGACTGCAGTGAAGCTACTGTAGACGAAGCTGTAATGCAGAATGCGAATGTCATTATCAGTCATCATCCGTTAATCTTCCCTGATATTTCAAAAGTGGTGAACGAAGGACCCGGAGCAGTTATACGCAAACTGATTAAAAATGATATTAATCTGATTGCGATGCATACGAACCTGGATCATCAGAAAGATGGAGTCAGCCATATGATTGCGAAAGCACTCGGCTATCCTGAAACTGAAATACTGCTGCCGCAAAAAGGGAACTTCAAAAAACTCAGAGTAAATATAAATACTGAGGATAAAGAGGAGTTTAAAGAAAAGCTGCTGAAAAATGCACCGGTTGGTGATATGGGAGATTATACAGAAGTCAGTTATGAATATAAAGTGCACGGCCAGTTTAAACCTGAAGCAGCGGCGAATCCAACTATCGGCGAATCAGGAAAACTCGAATACGTGGATGAATATGTAATTGAATGTATTTTTGACGGCAGAGACCAGAATGCTGTTACCGATGCAGTCAGAAAATTTCATCCGTATGAGGAACCCGCGTACGATATTTACAGTCTCGACAGAAAAGCTGACACAGGTCTCGGTGTCACATTCGAATACGGTGATACACTCGATTCGCTGGTTAAGCTGATAGAGACAAAAACAGGACTTAAAACGGTAAATGTTGTGAAGGCAGACGACCGGATTATTAAAACAGCTGCAATTATCGGCGGTTCAGGGATGAGCTATGCCGATGCTGCGTTTAAGAGCGGTGCAGATGTTCTGATTACCGGTGATGTGAAGTATCATGAAGCGTATGATGCTAAACAAGCCGGACAGAATATTATCGATGCGGGACATTATCTGGAAATATTAATGACAGAAGGTCTTGCTGAACTGATTGAAGGACAAATTGATGTCCCTGTCAGCGCATCAAAAGTTTCAACAAATCCATTTGAGTAAATAAAAAAGCTGCGGAACCTGAATTTCAGATTCCGCAGTCTTTTTTTATTCCATTACCTTAACAGGTTCAGGGTTTTTAATTTTCGGTAAGATTTTAGCCATCGGGACTGAAGACTTCGGTGCAGTCTGCTGTTCGATGTTGTAGTTCTTAATATACGTAATTACTTCTTTAACAATTGGTGTCGGAGTAGAAGCACCTGCAGTAACTGCAACTTTTTCAACGCCTTCCAGCCATTCGTTTTTCAGATCATTTAATGAACTGATACGGTAAGCATTCGTATGTGCAATTTCTTTTGACACCTGAGTCAGGCGGTTTGAGTTATTACTCTTCGGATCGCCAACTACGATTAACAGATCAGCTTCGCCTGCCTGTTCAGCAACAGCTTCCTGTCTGACCTGAGTTGCAAGACAGATTTCCTTATGCACTTCGATGTGCGGGAACTGAACTTTAAGCTCATCCATAATATGGCTGACATCCCACTGGCTCATCGTCGTCTGGTTAGTCACGATGAGTTTCTTATCTGAGAGATATTCAGGCAGAGCTGCAACATCTTCCAGTGTTTCGATTAAATGAACGTGGTCGGGTGCAACACCGATAGCACCTTCCGGTTCAGGATGCTCTTTTTTACCGATGTAAATAACATCGTAGTCATCTGCAGTTTTTTCCCTGATCAGATCGTGCGTGAATTCCACGTCAGGACAAGTTGCATCGATGCAGACGAGTCCTTTTTCTTTAGCACGTGCTTTTACCTGCGGTGAAACACCGTGTGCTGTAAAGATTACCGTACCGCTTTCAATCTGTTCGAGGATTTCCAGACGGTTTGGACCGTCGAGTGTGATAATGCCTTCTTCTTCAAACGCATCTGTCACGTGTTTATTGTGTACAATCATACCTAAAATATATATAGGACGCGGCAGTGACTGGTCGAGTGAAGCATTGCGCGCAATCACCATTGCATCGACAACACCGTAACAGTAACCGCGCGGTGAGATTTTTATAATATCCATAAGTAGAACTCCTCCTTACATTTGATTATACTTAATTTTACGAGATATTCAAATCATCCAAATGGCTGAACGATTATTATAGCGTAAATATGCATTTTTAGTTATAATTGATGAGGAGTTTGAAAGGGACAGGTGACATATATGTCAAATGCATTTAAAAGATTTGAATTTAACAATACAATGCTCGATGCAATAGAGCGAGTCGGATTTACACATCCGACAATGGTACAGGAGCGCGTAATACCGCGTATCTTAAAAGGCAGCAACGTAGTTGCACAGTCGGCAACAGGCAGCGGGAAGAGCCATGCCTTTTTACTGCCGCTGATTTACAATATCGACGGAGAACAGAAGACGCCTCAGGTAATTGTGATGGCGCCGACGAGAGAACTTGCCAAACAGCTAGAAGGTATGGCTAAGAAAGTTCTTGAGTCATACGAAGATATTAACTGCCGTGCATTCATCGGCGGAACAGAAATGAAACGCGACGAAGAACGTGCGCGTCAGAATCCCCAGCTCGTAATCGGTACGCCGACACGAATTAAAGATTTAATCGATAATCAGGCCCTTGATATTCACGCAGCAAAAACTATCGTAATCGATGAAGCAGACCTGATGGTTGATCTCGGCTTTATGGCTGATGTCGATTATATATCGAACCGCATTTCGACAGCAAGCCAGTTTCTGGTGTTTTCTGCCACTATCCCTGAACCGTTAAAACACTTTATGGAAAAATACATTGGCGAGACTGAGGTTATCGTAATTGATACGCCGCTTAACAAAGCGTCTATTCATTACAGCCTTGTGCCTGTTAAAGGATCAAGCAGATTAGAAAAGACTCTTGAGCTTACTAAAAATATTACTCCGTACATCGGTTTAATTTTTGCCAATTCACGTGAACGTGCCGATGAATTATTTGCTTACTTAAAAGAAGCAGGAATTAATGTCGGGTTATTCCACGGCGGACTCAAGCCCCGTGAACGGACTCAGGAAATTAAAAAGATTGAAAATCTGGATTATCACTGGGTGGTTGCAAGCGACCTTGCAGCACGCGGACTTGATTTTGACGGCGCATCTCATGTGATTAACTACGATATTCCAAAACAGATTGAATTCTTTACGCACAGAGTAGGGCGTGTCGGACGCGGAACATACAGCGGTGTCGCAATTACACTTTACGAACCGAGTGAAGAAAATGAAATCGATGCGCTTGAAAGCAAAGGATATGTATTCAACCATGAAGATATCCGCGGCGGCGAACTGAAAGAAATTAAAGACCGTACAATGCGTACAGGCAGAAACAAACGCTCGAAGACTAACAAGACACAGAACTACAAAGTACGCAGTCCTAAAAAAGTGAAACCGGGCTACAAGAAGAAAATCAAGTTCCAGAAAGAAGAACTTGAACGCCAGGAACGCAGACGCTACGCGAAAGCGAAATCACGCAACGAGAAGAAAAGAAATAAAAAAGACAATAAGTAGAGGTTGATATAAATGTTATTGGGATCACATGTTTCGATGAGCGGTAAAAATATGCTGGAGGAGTCGGTGACGACTGCAGCAGGTTATGGCGCATCTACATTTATGATTTATACCGGTGCGCCGCAAAATACGCGCCGCAAAAAAATTGAAGATCTGAATATCGAAAAAGGGCAGCAGGCAATGGCGGAACTCGGTATTAAGAATTTTGTCGTCCATGCTCCTTATATTATTAATATCGCAAATACTCAAAAAGATCATGTATTTAATTTAGGTGTCGACTTCCTGCAGGAAGAAATCGTCCGTACTGAAGCACTTGGTGCAAAACAGATTGTTCTTCACCCCGGCGCGCACGTCGGTGCCGGCAGCGAAGCAGGGATTAAACAGATTGTTAAAGGTCTTAACGAAGTGCTTACGAACGACAACGATGTTCAGATTGCGCTTGAAACGATGGCAGGTAAAGGTTCTGAAATCGGCCGTACATTTGATGAAATTGCACATATTATGGACGGCGTAACGAACAACGAACGTCTGAGTGTAACATTTGATACATGTCACGTTCACGATGCAGGTTACGATATTAAAAACGATTTTGACGGCGTGTTAAATGAGTTTGATAAAATCGTCGGCATTGACCGTATTAAGATTCTTCATATGAACGATTCTAAAAACCCTGCAGGCGCGCATAAAGACAGACATGAAAACTTCGGCTTCGGCCACATCGGGTTCGATGCACTGAATTACATCATTAACCATCCGGAATTTACCGACGTTCCAAAAATATTAGAAACTCCATTCGTCGGTCCGGATAAGAAAAATCGTGTTGCACCATACAAGCACGAAATTGAAATGATTAAATCCGGTGAATTCGATCCTGGCTTATTAGTTAAAATTAATCCTGATGTATCAGAATTAGCATAGTTAAATTCAACGGGCACCTCGAGAGAGGTGCCCGTTTTCGTAATCATTCCTATTTACAAAACGTAATGATTCCTGTAAAATATATGTGGACATAATTAAAAGGAGTCTTGTTAATGGCTGTGCCTGTATTTGAAATAAAAGACGTAACATATGAATATAAAGATAAACTGGAAGCGACACCCGCGCTGCAGAATATTTCTTTTTCTATTAACAAAGGAGAATTTTTAGCGATTGTCGGACCGAATGGTTCCGGGAAATCAACGCTGCTTAAATTAATACTCGGTGTATATAAGCTGCAGCAGGGCAACATTCTGATTAACGGCAAAAGCCGCAAGTCATTTAATGCCTGGCAGGAAATCGGCTATGTATCTCAAAAAGCCGCAGCTCATGCGAAAGGCTTTCCGGCTACTGTTAAAGAAGTGGTGCTGAGCGGGCTGACTAAAGAAAAAGGGCTGTTTAAAAGATTTACAAAAAAAGATAATGAACAGCTCGATAAAATATTAAAACTGCTCGATATTGAGCATATTAAACATCAGAACGTTTCAAATCTGTCCGGGGGTCAGGCTCAGCGTGTATTTATCGCACGGGCACTGATTAACGAACCATCAATTTTAGTGCTGGATGAACCGACAGAAGGAATCGACAGCAAGCACGTTAAAGATTTTTACAACGTACTTTTAAAATTAAAAGAACAGAATGTAACGATTCTGCTCGTGACACATGATATCGGAGTTGTTGTTGATTTTGCAGATAAAGTGGCATGTCTGAACGAACATCTCCATTTCCACGGTACGAATACAGAATTCCAAAATCTCGGTGAAGCAGAGCTGTCTAAAATATACGGTTTTCCGCTGCAGCTCGTATCGCACAACCACCAGAGGGAGTGCTGTAAATGATCGAAGCAATTTTAAACTATGACTTTATGAAATACTCATTTATCAGCGGCATTATCGTCGGGCTGATTGCACCGCTCCTCGGGACGTTTATCGTTGTAAGAAGGCTGTCGCTGATTGCAGATGCACTGAGTCACGTTGCCCTCGGCGGTATCGCATTCGGTGTCTATTTAACCTCAGTATTTAATATTATAATTAATCCGGTCATATCCGGAGTAGTATTCTCGGTTATCGGTGCACTTGGCATCGAGAAGCTCCGCGGATTATATAAACATTACTCGGAAATCGCCATTCCGATTATTATGAGTCTCGGAATTGCGCTCAGTGTGTTATTCCTGTCACTTGCGAACGGCTTTAATCAGGACTTATTCGGCTATCTTTTCGGAAGCATCAGCGCAGTAAGCTTCAGCGATATGATACTCATTGCAATTATCGGCATTATCGTGCTGCTGTTTGTGTTCTTCTTATATAAAGAAATGTTTTTCATATCATTTGATGAAGAATACGCAGGCGTTATGAAGTTGAGCAAATATATTCATATTATATTTATCATTCTCGTAGCACTCGTTATCAGTGCGTCAATGCGCATCGTCGGCATACTCCTGGTGAGCGCGATGATGACACTGCCGGTCGCAAGTGCGATGAGAATCACATCAAGTTTCAAACAGCTCATGGCAGTCAGCATAATTTTTGGAGAAATATCAGTAATCGCAGGGCTGTTCCTCGGATTTCATCTGAACATATCACCAGGAGGGACAATCGTACTTGTTTCAATCACAATATTATTATGTACGCTGGTATTAAATCGTGTAGGAGTTGTCAGGAATGCACAAAGAACTGGTTGATTATAAAGAAATGCTTAAAGCAGCAAATTTTAAAGTAACAAAAAAACGCCTTCGCATGATAGAGATTTTTATGGAAGACGAGAGATATTTATCGGCTAAGGAAATACAGGAAATGATGAATATTGACTATCCGGGAATCAGCTATGATACGATTTACCGGAATCTGCATACACTGAAAGACATCAATGTACTTGAACAGACAACATTCGGCGGCGAGATGCAGTATAAAATATCATGTACAGATCACCACCATCATCATTTTATATGCGAACGCTGCGGAGAAACGAAAGTTATTCAGTACTGCCCCGTGGAAACTTGGGAAAAAGAATTGAACGGCGTGAAAATTAACAGCCACAAAGTAGAACTTTACGGCTTATGTGAAGCATGTCAGTAAAGTTATAAATAAAACAGCCTGTGACCTTAAATTTATAAGGATTGCGGGCTGTTTTTTTGTGATGGGTATACTATTGTGGCTGCCGGGACATTGTGGAAATCACAGTGAC
>DAIPYL010000001.1:19137-48555 GCA_036782755.1 Jeotgalicoccus sp.
CTTCTGCTTTCTTCGTCAATTTGTTCTTAACAATGACTGCAATCCCAAGTACCACTACCAGCAGTACGATAACAGATGGCCGTATCATTGTATCCGTAAACCAGAAAACGAGAACTGTAAGAAGAATCAGTCCGATAATTGCAAGAAATATAATATTTAAAAACTTTTTCATAAACTGCACCTGACTTTTATTCTGATAAATTAATTTCCGTTATTTACTATATATATTTATATAAGAAATAGCAACGAAGTCAAAAAATCCCGCTGCACTCAGCAGCGGGATGCATTATATTACTTAACCTTAGCTTCTTCTTCCTCTTTTTCAAGACGTTTCTTTTCGTGGTAAGCTTCAGCCATAATGTCGATTTCTTTTTTAAGTTCATCAACCATTGTTTCTTCAGGTACTTTACGCACCGTTTTACCGTGCATGAAGAGCAGTCCTTCACCGCGGGCACCTGCGATACCAATATCGGCTTCGCGCGCCTCACCTGGACCGTTTACCGCGCAGCCGAGTACTGCTACTTTAAGCGGTGCTTTAATGTTAGAGATATACTCTTCCATTTCGTTTGCGATTGAAATCAGGTCGATTTCAATACGTCCGCAAGTAGGACATGCGATAAGTGTTGCTGCGTTACTTGCGAGTCCGAAAGTTTTCAGCAGCTCTTTACATACTTTGATTTCTTCAACCGGATCTGCTGATAATGAAATACGCATAGTGTTCCCGATACCTTTGGAAATAATTGTACCGAGACCTGCAGCACTTTTAACAGTACCGGCAAACAGTGTACCACTTTCAGTAATACCGATGTGAAGCGGGTAATCAAATGCCGCCGATGCTTTTTCGTAAGCTTCAATTGCAAGGTTAACGTCCGATGCTTTCATCGAAACAATAATATCGTGGAAATCAAGGTCTTCTAAAATCTTAATGTGGTGCAGTGCACTTTCAACCATACCGTCTGCAGTAGGGAAGCCGTATTTTTTAATAATATGGCGCTCCAGACTTCCTGCGTTAACTCCGATACGGATCGGAATGCCTTTAGCCTTACAAGCTTTTACGACTTCTTCCACTTTTTCACGGCGTCCGATGTTCCCCGGGTTGATACGGATTTTATCCGCGCCGCCTTCAACTGCGATTAATGCCAGTTTATAGTCGAAGTGAATATCGACAACAAGCGGTATATTAATGCGTTTTTTGATTTCTGCAATCGCAAGCGCGTCTTCTTCTTTTGGACATGCAACGCGAACAATCTGACAGCCTGCTTCCTCAAGCTCATTAATTTGAGCAACAGTCGCTTCAACGTCATGTGTTTTCGTAGTTGTCATACTTTGAATGATAATTTCATCGGCTCCGCCGATAGTAAGATCGCCAACTTTAACTTTTCTAGTTTGTGTACGATGTGTAATTCCAGACATATACAAGCCCCTAATCTAAAATTCTTTCTAATTTATAATCTTATTATAATAAAAAACTGAGCCAAATGTAACCATCTTGCATTACGAATGCGTTTTCTTTTGATTTGGCAGCTTTTTAAAGTAATAAATATACGGTATTAATGCAATTGCGAGTATAACCCAGTAGAAGGTTTCCGTATATATTGAAATAAATCCGAGCGGCAGTGACAGCAGCATCATTATATATGAACCGATTTTAAACCAGTTCATATAATCTGTTTTCTTTTTCATTAAATTTGCAATGAAACTTAACAGAAGTGACAGGAACAGCATCAGCGTGAAAATAAAGAAATAAATAACGATGACATATATAGTAATATAAATGAATATATAGAAGTATAAACTCGACATCTGACTGGAAACAAACTGTTCCAGTGATTCATTATCCGTTATATCTCCTATAAAGCTGTAGCTGAACGTGCCGTTTTGAATTTCATTTATGTAAATACCGTCACGGAGAAAAGCAAACAGCACAGAATCACTGAGTTTTTCTGATTCATCCCGTGAAATTTCAGGTGTAAACAGAATTTCGTGTTCATTTAAGCTGATCATTTTTTCCGTTCCCCGGTATTCACCGTCATCAATTTGGAATTCCGGTATTTCATCGCTGACTTCTGACAGGTTTGAAAAAGTGTTTACTGTAGACAGCAGTGATGTAATAAACGGCAATGATATAAAAATCGACAGCAGCAGTATGTTTAATAACAGATACCGGAAGGGTACAGTACGGAACAGAGGATACTTTTTAAATGTTGCAAGACGTTTAATAAATTCAAAATATTTCATTCTCTCATCCTTAAATACGTATAATAATAGGACCTTAGTCTTATTTAAAGAAACCTTAAGCAATCTAATTGTTATTTTAACATCAAATTGCTATATTTAGGATGTAAACAATTTTGAAGGGAGATTTTTAATTATGGCTTTTGAATTACCAAAATTACCATACGCTTATGATGCTTTAGAACCACACATCGACAAAGAAACGATGGAGATTCACCATTCTAAACACCATAACACTTATGTAACAAAATTAAACGACGCAGTTAAAGGTACTGATCTCGAGTCTAAATCGATCGAAGAAATTGTTAAAAACTTAGACACTGTACCAGAAAACATCAAGACTGCGGTACGTAATAACGGTGGGGGACACCTTAACCACACATTCTTCTGGGAGTTACTTTCTCCGGAGAAAAAAGAATTATCAGGCGAATTAAAAGAAGCAATTGAATCTGCATTTGGTTCAGTTGACAAATTTAAAGAAGAATTTGAAGCAGCAGGCGCCGGCCGTTTCGGTTCTGGCTGGGCTTGGCTAGTAGTTAACAATGGTGCTTTAGAAATTACAAGCACTCCAAACCAGGACAACCCTGTATCTGAAGGTAAAACTCCGGTATTCGGTGTTGACGTTTGGGAACACGCTTACTACCTTAAATACCAAAACAAGCGTCCTGAATATTTAAGCGCTATTTGGAATGTAGTAGACTGGGATAAAGTTAACGAATTATATCAGGCTGCTAAATAATACAGCAATATGAAGGACGGGGGATTTTTCCTCCGTCTTTTTTTTATTTTAGTAAACCGGTATTAAAATATGTTAAAATGATGTGGACTTTATAAAAGGGTTTGATGCAGGTTGAAACGGGCAAAAATTAAAAGCTTGGACGCTATAAACAAACAGGTTCTGAGATCGCGTATTAATATTATTATGCTGATAATTTTTATTTTATTTTTAATTCTTATTATACGTCTCGGATATCTGCAGATTGTTCTCGGTGATACATATCAGGAACAGGTCGAAAATGCACAGTACGTTGAAATCAATCAGAGTGTTCCGCGCGGTGAGATTTACGACCGCAACGGCAATCTTCTTGTCGGCAACACCGCCGAAAAAGCTATTTACTTTACGAGACACAGAAATATGTCGAACTTCGAAATAATGAATGTGGCAGAAACGCTCAGTACATACATATCCATGGAAACTGATCGTTTGTCTCTTCGCGATAAGCAGGATTTCATTATAAATAACTATCCCGGGGAGCTGTCGGCGATTATGCCGGAACAGGTTACACTGCTTGAAAACGGCGGTATTTCCCAAAGTGATTTTAATGAAGATGCTTACGGTATTATCGATGAGGAGTTTGCGGACTCTGTATTAAACGAAGAAGATTTAAATATTATTGCTGTTTACGTTGAAATGGTTTCGGCAAGTGAACTTAATCCGGTCATTGTTAAAAGTGAAGGTGTAACAGAGGAAGAGTTTGCGAAAGTGAATGAAGACCTCGACGAGCTTGCAGGAATATCAACAGGACTCGACTGGCAGCGTACTTATCCTTACGATGCAGCACTCCGTACAATATTAGGAGAAGTGTCAACAAACGAAGAAGGACTGCCGCGTGAACTGGTTGAATATTATCAGGCGCTTGGCTATTCGCGTAACGACAGAGTAGGTAAGTCATACCTTGAGTTCCAGTACGAAAATGTCCTCCGCGGTGAAAAACCGCAGGTCAAATACACGACTGACAAATCGGGCAGAGTAACCGGTGAGGAAACGATTAAAGAAGGTAAAGCGGGTGACGACTTATATCTGACTATAGATATAGAACTCCAGCTTGAGCTTGAAAAGATTGCGGAACACCACTTAACAGGTATTCGCGAAATGGCTGAAGAAATTGTCGAAATGGATAGAGGCAGCGGCGATATCGATTACACAATTATTCCGGAATACATCGATACAGTACAGCTTGTTGTCCAGGATCCGAACAATGGAGATATTCTCGCAATGGTCGGCAAGCACATTAATGAAGACGGCGATATCGTCGATTATGATTACGGTACGCTGACAGCAACGTACGTACCCGGTTCATCCGTCAAGGGTGCGACTGTTGCAACAGGTTATCAGGAAGATGTTCTTGAAGCAGGGGAAACACTCATCGATGAACCAATGACATTCTCCGGTACAGATACGGTAAGTTCATTCTTTAACCGTAATGACCAGGTGCCTGTAGATGACCAGAGAGCATTAATGGTATCTTCCAACACTTACATGTTTAAAATCGCCCTCGCAATTATGGGTGAAGAATACTCGAGAAATATGCCGCTGCCGACAGATGTTACTGGTGCAGGCTACGCACTCCGTAACGGTCTGAACCAGTTCGGCCTCGGTGTTTCGACAGGAATCGACCTGCCGAACGAAGCAAGGGGACTTGCACCGCAGCTGACAAACCCGATGAACTATCTTTACTTAAGTATCGGGCAGTACGATACTTACACTGCACTGCAGCTGTCTCAGTATATTTCAACATTTGCAGCTGACGGTAAACGAGTACAGCAGCATCTGGCAAAAGAAATCCGCGGTTCTAATGCCAACGATAAAGGACCGGTATTAAATTCATACGGTACCAATGTCCTGAACACAATTGCGATTACAGATGACCAGATGTCCCAGATTAAAGCCGGCTTCTACGATGTATTCAATACACATGATGAAGCGAGAGATATGTACGGTACCGGCTGGGATGCCTATCACGACCTAGAACCGAAAGCAGCCGGCAAGACCGGTACTGCAGAAAGTTTCAGAGATGGCGATCCCGTGTTAAACCAGACCTACCTCGGTTATGCACCTTACGATGATCCTGATATGGCATTTTCAATTATCTTCCCGACGATGCCAAGCACAGTACCGTTCTTCCCCGCACAGTTTATGGGACAGGACGTTATAGAGAAGTATTATGAAATATATTACGGGCACGAAAGCAAGCCTATGTACAATTATGATGCCGATGATTTTTATACTCAGCTTGAGTTCGGCAGCTACTAATACAAAAGACCATAATCCCGCGGGATTATGGTCTTTTTTCATCTTTACGCAATCTTAACATTACGTTAATTTTAGATTTACAATAGGGGGCTAGAATATGTATGTAAGATAAATTAATAGATAACTAATTGGAGGAATTTTAGCTATGAAGAAGAATTTATTTCTTGCTGCGCTATTAATGAGCTTAATGTTCATTCTGGCCGCTTGTTCTGACTCAGGATCAGAAGAAGATACAGGCAGTGAAGAGGCTTCAACTGAAGAAAGCACAGAAGAAAATACTGAGGACGAAAGTTCAGAAGGCGGATCATCTGCTGACGTTACAGGAAATGTAAACGAAGATGATGAGCAGATCGCCGGTGAAGGTTCATCTACAGTTTTCCCTATACTTAACCTTTTAGTCGAAGATTTTAACGCTGACCACGGTGTTGCTGTTGAACTTGGCGGTAACGGTACAGGTTCAGGTTTCAGTGCACTAATCGAAGGTACTGCACAATTTGCTAACGCATCACGCGGTATTCAGCAGGAAGAAATTGATGCTCTTGAAGATGCTGGAATTGAATGGACAGAATTCCTTGTAGCTACTGATGGTTTAACTGTTGCAGTTAACCCGGCGAATGATTTCGTAGAAGATTTAACATTCGACGAACTGAAAATGATTTACTCAGGCGAAGCTGAAAACTGGTCAGATGTTCGCGAAGATTTCCCTGAAGAGCCGATCACAGCTTACGGTCCTGACCAGTCACATGGTACACACGACTTCTTTAATGAAGAAGTAATGGACGAAGAAGGCGTACAAGGACAGCTTATCCAGGATACTAACCAGGTTGTTTCATCTGTAGCAGGTGACCAGAATGCAATTGGATTCTTCGGTTACAGCTTCTATCAGGCGAACGAAGATTCATTAAAACCTGTTTCAATTACCGGTCCTGACAGCGAAGAAGCTGTAGAACCGACATTCGAAAACGTAATGGATTTCTCTTATCCGTTATCACGACCACTATACTTATACGTTAATAACGCAGCATTGGAAGAAAATGAAACTTTCCATACATTCATGGAATACACACTTAAGAACTCACAGTCAGCAGCGGAAGAAGTTGGATATGTCCCTCTTGAAGACGGAGCGCTTGAAGAAGAGCTTTCTAAACTTCCAAACCTGGAACAATAAGAATCAAAATCTTATAACAGATGGACGGGGATCTTTATCCCGTCCATTTTTAAAGTAAAGAGAGGCTTTATAATGAGCAATAAGAAAATCAGAGATCAAATCATTAAAAATACAAGAAATAAATCCAATATTGCCGAGAGATTGATTCCAGTCATTTTACTTTTAATTACTTCAGTATCTATTCTCGCAACTATCGGTATTCTGTATACATTACTTTCAGAGTCATTTGAATTCTTCTCACGCGTGCCAATTACTGAGTTCCTGACTTCAGCTACATGGCAGCCTTACGTCGGAGACGGTGAATGGGGAATATGGGCACTGATTATGGGTACCTTTAAAATTGTAGCAATCGCAGTAATTATTGCTGTGCCTATAGGACTCGGCGCTGCAATTTATCTGAGTGAATATGCGACTGAAAGAGTCAGACGTATTATCAAACCTATTTTAGAAGTCCTTGCAGGTATCCCGACAGTCGTTTACGGTTTCTTTGCAATTAATTTTGTTAACCCTATCCTCCAGGGTATATATAGCGGTTTTGGTTTATACAATGCGGTATCAGCCGGTATTGTAGTAGGTATTATGATTATTCCGATGATTGCGAGCTTAAGTGAAGACGCAATGAGTTCGGTACCAACAGCCATGAGGGAAGGCTCGCTCGGTATGGGTGCAACAAGATTCGAAACAGCAGTCAGAGTCGTTATTCCAGCAGCATTTTCCGGAATCATCGCATCATTCGTGCTGGCAATTTCACGGGCAATTGGTGAAACGATGATCGTATCAATTGCGGCCGGTTCAATGCCGAACGCAAGTTTCGATTTAACAGAACCGCTGCAGACGATGACAGGGTTTATCGTTCAGATCACTTCAGGTGACGCTGCATTCGGTACAGATTTATACTACAGTTTATTCGCGGTCGGCATGACGCTGTTCATTATGACACTGTTAATGAACGTCATTTCATCGTGGTTTACAAAGAGATTTAAGGAGGATTATTAATAATGACGTTGATAGATAAAGATATCATTGCCAAGAAACGTACCGGCAGACAATCTAGAAACCAAATTTTTAAATGGTTATTCTTCCTGTGCACGATGTTCGGTCTTGCAGTACTGATATTGCTCATTACGGATACACTGATGGACGGCTGGAGCCGCCTGAACTTCGATTTTCTGACTAACTTCAACTCGTCGAGAGCTGAAAACGCAGGGTTCTTCGGAGCTATCATCGGTTCATTATGGCTGATGCTGGTGACAACGCCTGTTGCCATCATTCTGTCAGTCGGAACAGCATTGTATTTAGAAGAATATGCACCGAAAAATAAATTCACAGATTTCATAAAAATAAATATTTCAAATCTTGCGGGAGTGCCTTCAGTCGTATTCGGTCTTTTGGGACTTGCGATGTTTGTAAGAGCACTTGCACTTGGAAACTCGGTACTTGCAGCAGGGCTGACACTTGCTCTGATGATTCTTCCGGTTATCGTAGTTGCATCACAGGAAGCAATCCGTGCAGTGCCTGCATCAGTTCGTGAAGCATCGATCGGTATGGGTGCAACGAAATGGCAGACAGTATCAAGAATCATTTTACCTGCAGCAATTCCGGGAATTATAACAGGTATTATTTTAGCAATCTCACGTGCAATCGGTGAAACAGCACCGCTTGTCGTAATTGGAGTGCCGACGACACTGCTCGTTACACCGACAAGCGTATTCGATTCATTCCAGGCAATGCCTATGCAGATCTACAGCTGGGTTAAGATGCCTAACGAGGAATTCCAGTATATCGCAGCAGCAGGAATTATCGTGCTGCTCGTCATTCTGCTTCTGATGAACTCAGTTGCAATCTTTATCCGCAATAAGTTTTCGACAAGATATTAAATAATAAGAGGAGTTTTAAAAATGGCAGCACTAAAAACTACAGTTAAACACAAAACACAGGAACAAGACATACAGAAGTCACAGATTATCCAGGAAGAAAAAGAAATTGTTTTCCAGTCTAAAAACTTTAACCTCTGGTACGGTGATAACCATGCACTCCAGGATATTAACTTAACTTTCCACGAAAACGACATCAATGCGATTATCGGACCATCAGGGTGCGGGAAGTCAACTTTCGTTAAATCATTAAACCGTATGACGGAATTAGTGCCGATCGTTCGTACAGAAGGGGACATTCAGTTCCGCGGCGATGATATTTTCAAGAGCGGCATGTCAGTTGAAGAATTAAGAACGCGTGTCGGTATGGTATTCCAAAAGCCGAACCCGTTTCCGAAATCAATTTATGACAACGTAGCTTACGGCCCGCGTGTACACGGTATTAAAAAGAAATCAATTCTTGATGAGGTTGTAGAAAAATCACTGCGCAGTGCATCGATCTGGGACGAAGTTAAAGACCGTCTGAACGACAATGCTTACGGACTGTCAGGCGGACAGCAGCAGCGTATCTGTATCGCACGTGCTTTGGCCGTTGAACCGGAAGTTATTTTAATGGACGAGCCGACAAGTGCACTTGACCCGATTTCAACTACTAAAATCGAAGATTTAATGCAGGAACTTAAAAAAGATTACAGCATCATCATTGTGACGCACAACATGCAGCAGGCTGCACGTGTGTCAGACAGAACTTCTTTCTTCTACCAGGGATACGTTGTTGAATCAGATGATACAAATGTTATTTTTGAAAACCCTTCTGACAAGCGTACAGAAGACTACGTGTCAGGAAGATTCGGCTAATATATGACTGTATACCGTGAAAAGTTCCATGAAGAACTTCATGCACTGATTAACGAATGTATCAGCCTTGGTGAAGAGTGTCATAAAAGACTGGCCCGTACTGTGGAAATTCTTGTTGCAGAAAACATCGATACAGCACGCCAGGTCGTCCGTAATGATTCGGAAATTAATAAGATGGAAGCAGATATTAACGCGCATGCGATTAATTTAATTACGACACAGCAGCCTGTAGCGACGGATTTAAGAATGATTATTTCCTGCATAAAAATTGCCGATAACCTTGAGCGCATCGGTGATAATATCAGCAATGTCGCAGAGGTCAGAAAACGTATTAAAATTACTAATGAACGCACGCTGCTCCGTTTTAAAACGATGGAGCGTCTCGCTTCATTAATGCTGGAAGATGTATATACCGCTTTTAAAGAAGATGATATGGATCTCCTGCATGAAATCATTTTGAGAGATCAGGATATCGATGCAGTATTCGTCCAGATTACGACTGCGGATATATTTGAAGAGTCCGATGCATTTTTAACAGGACAGATTCAGCTGACAGCGAAATACCTTGAACGTATCGGCGATCACATTAAGAGTATAGCTGAACATATTTACTATATTCATACTGGCGACCCTTACGAGAAATCAAAAAGCGAATAAGAGAAACCTCCAGTAATTCTGGAGGTTTTTTCTTTATTCATATAGAATATATATAAGAAAGAATTAAATAGAGAAGGGGTTTTTTAATGTCGAAAAAAGAATTACGTCAAAATATGATCAGTATTTTAAAGTCTATGGATACAAATACTAAAAATGCTGCAGCAGATAATATTACAATCCATGCTAAGGAATACATTCAGAGCCGCGGATTTAAAAGTGTCGGTATCGTACTGCCGATGAAAATAGAATATGATACGTGGAAACTGATCGATGAATTGCTTGAGATGGATATTGAAGTGTATTCGCCGCAATGTCATTACGACGACAAATCAATGACATTCCACCGTCTGACGTCAAGAGATGAAGTAACACTTGATGAAAAAAATATTCCGATACCAAATCCAAATGCACCGGTGAACAACGATGTTGATTTATTAATCGTACCGGGCCTGATCTTCAGCCCTGATGGTTACCGCATCGGCTACGGCGGCGGATTTTACGACCGTTTCCTGACGACATTCAAAGGCTCTACTGCATCATTAATTTTCAGTGAGCAGATCGGCGAGACGATTGTTATGGACCACGATCTGCCGGTGGATGCTCTGATTACCGATAAAGAAATATTCAACGTTAAAGAAGTGAGAGAGCATGAAGAATAAATGGCAGGCAGCATTTGAAGTTGCGAAATATACAAATTATGATTTTCTTCATTATGACAATGATACAGAAATAATATGGCTGAAAGACCGTAAGAAAAAAACACTTATGTGTCTTATTGATCTCGATTTGACCGACAGCGAGCTCGAAGAAATTACGGACAACATCTTCAGTTCGCAGGATAATCTTTCCGGCATCGCGGGATTTCCGGTTAAAGTAGTTAACCTTTATCATTTAACCGAAAAGAAATTTACGCGCAAGTTTAAATCGAAATCACTGAGAGTAAATCACCGGACGGTCAGCAACCTTGAAAAGATTATTCCCAATCCATTTTATAAAATTGATATGAAATATAAAAAGCCGAAAGATGATGCATTTTACAAACGCAGATTAATGTCGCGTCATCCGTTTGAGAAATACATGATTAAATTTACCCCGATGACACTGCTGCTCGTCACATTAAATACGATTGTACTGTTAATTAACTTAATCTTCGTCCATCTGTTTAACACGTATGAGTTGACGAATCTGCTGGCGGTGAGCCACTACGAAGTATCATCAGGCGAATATTACAGACTTGTAACCAGCACGTTTCTGCATGTCGGCATCAGCCACTTCCTGTTTAATATATTTGCATTGTATATTTTAGGCAAGTTCGTTGAGGGAATATACACACCGTGGCATCTCCTTATAACGTACCTTGCAGCAGGCACCATCGCGAGCCTGTTTTCACTCGCATTTATTACCGAAGGTATTTCACTTGGGGCGAGCGGAGCTGTATACGGACTGCTCGGACTAATTATTATGCATTTATTAATCACAAGACAAATCAAAGTGAAACTGATTATCCAAATAATCGCAGTGTTCGCAGCAGTTTCAGTCTTATCCATGTTCCTTGCGAATATTAATCATTATGCGCATATCGGCGGATTGATTGTCGGTGCACTGCTTGGAGTTATATTCAATTTCCGCCGGCTGAAGTTTAAATACACGCTGATTGCAGCGGCTGTATTAGTATTATTCACGATGTTCAGCCACTTTGGCATGAATCAGCAGACATCCATTCATCCGATGGATGATGAAGCAATGTACTATTATGAAAAAGGTGATTACGACGAAGCACTCGCAGTCGTAAACAGCTCAATTAATAAAGAAATCGCCACAGATATGACATATTATCTTCTCGGCAAGCTGTATACAGAGTCGGGCGATGAGGAAAAAGGGCAGCATTACGTTGATAAAAGCTATGAAATGAACCCGGCTAATGAACGCGCTGCGAAAGAAAAAATACTCGAATTCCGTAAAGCTCAGGACTACGAAAACATGAACGAAGCCATTAGCAGACTCGATAAACCGGTCGAAGATAAAGAACTGCAGATTCTTGTCAGTGAAGTAAATTAATATTTATGTATAATTATGCTTGATTATGTAACTTTATGATGCTAATATATAAATTATCAATTAATTTAAAAAACTTATGAGGTGACAATATATGGCACAGAAAAAGGTAGTATTAGCATATTCAGGCGGGTTGGACACAAGCGTAACGATTCAATGGTTTATCGATAAGGGCTTCGATGTAGTAGCGGTATGTTTAGATGTCGGTGAAGGCAAAGACCTGGAACAGATTCATGACAAAGCGCTTGATATGGGTGCCAGCGAATGTCATATCATAAATACGCAAAAAGAATTCGCAGAAGAATTCGTTGCATATACGATTTACGGAAACTCAATGTATGAAGAAAAGTATCCGCTCGTATCTGCGCTGAGCCGTCCGTTAATTTCTAAAAAATTAGTGGAAATCGCCCATGAAACAAACGCTGATTATGTTGCACACGGCTGTACAGGCAAAGGTAACGACCAGGTTCGCTTCGAAGTCGCTATCAAATCACTTGATCCGACTATTAAAGTACTTGCACCTGTACGTGAATGGACATGGTCAAGAGAGGAAGAAATCGAATATGCGAAAGAGCATAACATTCCGATTCCAATCGACCTTGATTCTCCGTACTCTGTAGACCAGAACTTATGGGGCAGAAGTAACGAGTGCGGAATTCTTGAAGATCCGTGGGCAGCACCTCCGGAAGATGCATATGATCTTACTGTAAATATTAAAAATGCACCGGACGAAGCTGAAGAATTATTAATCACTTACGACAAAGGATTGCCGGTTGCGGTCAACGGTGAAAAATTTGAACTTCACGAGTTAATTTTACATTTAAACAAAGTAGCAGGAAAGCACGGAATCGGCAGAATCGACCATGTTGAAAACAGACTTGTCGGTATTAAATCGCGAGAAATCTACGAAACACCGGCTGCAAAAGTTATCCTGACTGCAAAACATGATTTAGAAACAATTACACTGACTAAAGATATCGCTCACTTCAAACCGGTCGTTGAGCAGAAATATACAGAACAGGTGTATAACGGCTTATGGTTCACTCCTTTATCTGAGACGCTAAGAGCAACACTGAAAGATATGCAGCAGCCTGTAAACGGTGATGTGCGTGTTGAATTATACAAAGGCAACGTAACTGTTACAGGACGTAAGTCAGAAAACAGCCTGTACAATGAAAAACTTGCAACTTACACGAAAGAAGATGCATTCAATCAGGGAGCATCAGTAGGCTTCATCGAAATCTTCGGTCTTCCGACTAAAGTTAAAGCAATGCTTGAACAGGGAGTTGCTGTGGATGAGTAAAAAAGCTTGGGGCGGCAGGTTCCAGGAAGAGTCAATATCATGGGTGGAAGAGTTTAATGCTTCCATCCATTTTGATAAAGTTTTGATTGAAGAAGATATTAACGGCAGTATTGCACATGCCAATATGCTTGCAGCACAGGATATCATTTCAGAAGATGAGAACAGTCAGATTAAAGAAGGGCTGCTCAGCATTCTCGATGATTACAACAACGATAAATTAACATTCAGCGTATCTCAGGAAGATATTCATATGAATGTTGAAGCGAAGCTGATTGAAAAAATCGGTGCAGCAGGCGGCAAACTTCATACGGCAAGAAGCCGAAACGATCAGGTTGCTACGGATATGCATTTATACGTTAAAAAAGAAGTGAATGCAGTGCTCAGCAGTATAGAACTGCTGCAGGAGACAATTATTAAACTTGCTGAGAAGCATATTGATGTCATCATGCCGGGTTACACTCATCTGCAGCGTGCACAGCCGATTCTTTTTTCACATCATATAATGACTTATTTCTGGATGCTGGAACGCGACAAATCACGTTTTAATGATTCTTTAAAGCGTATTGATATCTCTCCGCTTGGAGCAGGGGCTATCAGCGGTACGACTTTTAACATCAATCGTTTCCAGACGAAAGACGAGCTGGGCTTTGAAGGGATTTATCATAACAGTATGGACGCAGTCAGCGATAGAGACTACATCGTGGAAACATTATCGAATATTTCCCTGACGATGGTGCACTTATCAAGACTGTCTGAAGAACTGATTTTCTGGACAACTGACGAGGCGAACTTTGTGACGCTGAGCGATGCGTTTACGACGGGCTCATCGATGATGCCTCAGAAGAAAAATCCGGATATGGCTGAATTAATCCGCGGCAAGAGCGGACGTACAGCAGGACATCTGATGTCTATGCTGATGCTCTTAAAAGGTCTGCCGCTGACTTACAACAAAGATATGCAGGAAGACAAAGAAGGTCTGTTTGATTCGTTGACGACGATTAAAGGATCACTTAAAATTATGAACGGCATGCTCGATACGCTGACGATTAACGAGGAAGTGCTTGAAGAAGCAGTAACTGAAGATTTTTCAAATGCGACAGAGCTGGCGGACTACTTAGTAGCTAAAGGAATTCCGTTCAGGGATTCGCATGAAGTTGTCGGTAAACTGGTATTGACATGTATTAATAACGGTATCTATTTAAAAGATATGGAACTTGCAGAGTTTAAAGCTGCGAGCGGTGTCATCGAAGAAGATATTTATGAAATACTGTCACCGAAAGTGGTCGTCAACAGAAGAATCAGCTACGGTTCAACGGGAACAGAGGCTGTAAAACAGCAGCTTGAAGTTGCTAAAAATCATTTATAACATTAAAATACTCCCTGCCGGATATCCGGCAGGGAGTATTTATTATTCATTAATTTAATTAACCAAGATCCGGATAGCCGAATGTGAATATTGTTGCAAGTGTCCAGAGCCCGAAGACCAGAACTGTTAAAGCACTGAAGCCTGCACCAAGAAGGTTTTTAGCTTTCATTGAGTTAACAAGTCCAAACACTCCAAATACTGCTACTAAGCCCATTAGAATCGCAAGTGCGTTAATACCGATTCTGATAGTTAATCCACCAATAGTAAATAATTCTCCTGTATCGAAGAAAGGCATTATATTGACCCCCTAATCTTTCTCTTTAAACAATCACTTAATAATATTGTATAATTAATATATACTTTTGTCGAGAACATTTTGGAGAGTGATTATTAATGAAAATAACAAGAATGCCTTTAGGGGCCCTGCAGACAAACTGCTACATCGTAAGTAACGGTGAGCACGTGCTGGTATTCGATCCGTCAGCGGAACCGAAAGCGATTATCGGCAAGCTGAAAGACATCGGACTGCCGGTGGATGGAATACTGTTAACACATACGCATTACGATCATTTCGGCGCACTGGATGAAGTACAGGCCTTTACAGGAGCGCGAGTATACATGTCGGATATCGAAACCGACTGGCTGACAGACATCTCTAAAAACGGTTCAATACGCTTCACTGAGGAGATTACTTCAGCAGTGACACCAAACACCTTAAAAGAAGGACAGGCGACCGTAGGAGCCTTTAAATTCGATGTAATTCATACACCGGGACATTCACCGGGGTCACTGAGCTATAAATTCGATGATTTCGTTATTTCCGGCGATGTTTTATTCAATAAAGGCGTCGGCCGTACAGATCTGTACGGCGGCAGCACACCTGAACTGATGCATTCAATCAGAGAGAAGCTTTATAAACTTGCACCTGAGACGGTTGTTTATGCAGGACACAATGTACCGACGACAATCGGTGATGAAAAAGAAAATAATCCGTATGTGAGGTAAATATTATTAATCAGCCTGTGCTTCTGAATATAATCAGAAGCACGGGCTGTTTTGCTGTTTGATCTCATTGAGACAAATATACGTATGCATCTTATTGAAGACTCTTCAATGGGACGAACAACTTTAATCGTCTCGTCGGGTGGATCACATTGGAATGGATGAACTTTTAAATCCCATCGAAGAAGCGACAATGAAACAAACACCTTCATTCGTCTCATTGAGACATTTCGTACATCATCAGACAAACAAAAAGCAGGTGCACCGGAGTGCGCCTGCTTTTTACTTTAATTAGATTTCGTTACCAAATGATGGTTCAAGTAAGAATGTCGTGTAATATGTAAAGCCGACGAAGAAAAAGATTAAATATGCAGCAAATACATACATGTACATTCTTTCAGTTAATTTCATATAGCCTAGTAAAACAAAGAAACCTGTCTGTGCTACGAAGAATAGTGACATAGTTACCATGTCTCCAACATAGAACAGAATTGCAAAAATTGCAGTCCAGAATCCAAGCATTTTAAATACTTTATCCATGTGATACATCCTCCCACCTGAATAATTTCACATATCATTAATTTCAATTATAGATAATATTCCGAGCAATGTAAATAGCAATTCACTTTATTTCGCTGTAATTAAATTCCAAAACTATGGAGGTTTGTGTAAAAAGTAAACCAGTTTTGCTATTTTTGTATAAACATGAGTTTTTTAAAAGGAAAACGCACTTTTCGCCTATATATAGGGTAGGAGGTGTTTTTTTGAAAGAGCTGGCTGAATCAATTATTAAAGATGCATATGACAGCGGCGCAAGTGATATTCATATTACGTTTGAAAAAAACGGAGGTTCGGTTAAAAAACGGGTTCGCGGAAAGATGGTGCATGTGCGCACACTGGAACCGGATATGCTGAAACGGCTGATCAACTATTTAAAGTTCATTGCAGAACTGGATATTAACGAACACAAAGTGCCGCAAAGCGGCAGAACTGATTTTTATATCGATGAGCTGCTGTGCAATATACGCGTCAGTACACTTCCGCTCACGATTATGAAAGAGATAACAGTCATCAGACTGCTGAACACCAGTGCAGGAAAATCTTCCGCAGGTCTTTTTTATAAAGATGAAGATTATAATTTCCTGTCGTCCTATATGAAGTTATCGCAGGGACTGATTCTGTTCACCGGTCCGACAGGGTCGGGAAAAAGTACCGTTATGTACAGGCTCGCAGCGGATGCGGTTGCGGAAGGGTCACGACAGATTATCAGTATCGAAGACCCGGTTGAATTCGATATCGACGGTCTCGTGCAGGTTGAAATTAACGATAAGGCGAATCTGAGCTATGCGCCGCTGATCAGGGGAGTGCTCCGCTGTGACCCCGATATTATTATGTTCGGTGAAATCAGGGACAGAGTTATCGCTGAAGAACTTTTGAAAACAAGTTTGTCCGGACATCTGGTGCTGAGCACCTTCCACAGCAAAAATGCGCTGAGCACGCTGACACGGCTGAAAGATTACGGCTTATACAAAGAAGAGATGGCCGAGAGCATTTCGCTTATCGTCAATCAGCGGCTGATTCATGCGGACAGAGGTTCGTTTATCGTGTATGAATATCTGGACAGAGCAATGATTCAGGCGTATTTAAACGGTGATGCTGTAAATTACACAACGATTCAAGATAAGCTTCTTGAACTGTATCAGGAAGGAGCGCTGACAGATGAAGAATATAAACATTACAATCGGTCCTTCCAATAAGCTTGGTAAATACGATGCTCATTTCCTGCTGAAACTCGGAGGGCTCTTAAGAAACGGTTTTACGATGCAGCAGGCATTAATATTTCTGACTGAACAGTATGAAGTTATAAAGCAGCAGGACAGAAAGAAACTGCTCGAACTGATTAACAGCGGCGCATCCTTAAGTGCCGTGCTCAAACATCTCGGCTTTTCAAAGTCCATTATTATGCAGGTATCATTTGCCGAAATTCACGGTGAGATCATTTCAAATCTGGAACAGTCCGGAGAATATTTAACCACGCGCCGGCAGACGGTGCAGAAACTTATTAAAACACTCCAGTACCCGCTTGTGCTGGTTGCAATTTTTATCATTATGCTCGTGTTATTGAACTACACAGTAATTCCCCAGTTTAACGAGCTGTACAGTGCCATGCAGGCGGATAAAACAATGCTTGTGCACATACTGACACTGATACTTAATTATCTTCCTTATGCGGCTTTAGCCGTCACGGCTGCTGTATTTCTCAGCGGTCTGGCAATACTCGTAATCGTAAATATTAAAAACACGGCATTGGCAGCAAAACTGCTGTTAAAAATTCCGGTCGTTAAAACGTACTTTAAATATTACGTCACTTACCGCTTCTCAAGGGAATTCGGCTACTTTTTAAATAATGGTCTCGAAGTAAAAGAAATTATACTGCTGTTCAAAACACAGACGATTAACCGTTACTTAAGTCTCGCAGCACAGATAATCGAAACCGAGCTGCTTTACGGCACGTCGCTCGGAGATGCCATCGAGGAACTGGACATGCTCGACAGACGCCTCGCCGTATTCGTCAATCACGGAGAATACAACAGCAACGTCGGCCGCGAACTGATTATTTACAGCGAATATTCTCTTGAGAATATCATTATAAAAATTGAAAGCTTTACGAAGAAAATACAGCCTGTCATATTTCTGATTCTCGGGCTGTTAATTGTGTGCCTGTATTTAGTAATAGTTTTACCGATTTTCAATATGATGAGTAATTTAAACTAGGAGGAATTAATTATGAGAAAAACAATTAACCGTAAATTTAAAAACAATGAAGAAGGTTTTACACTGATTGAAATGCTGCTGGTGCTTCTCGTTATATCAGTGCTGATCATTCTTATTATTCCGAATATCGCGGCACAGAGCCGCAATGTCCAGGATACAGGCTGTGAGGCTCAGGTGCGTATGGTCCAGAGCCAGATCGAGGCATATACGCTGAATGAAGGCGGCACGCCTGCAACAATTCAGGAGCTTGTACCCGATTACTTAACAGCTGAACAGGTCAGCTGCCAAAACGGTGATTCAATTACGATAACTAATGGCGAAGCAACGAGGCAGTAGCGGTTTTACCATGATGGAGATGATGCTGACTTTACTGCTGGTCAGCATTATTCTGTCATTGTCCGTGCCGCACTTACCTGTGTACCGGCAAAACGACACCAGTGAGGAAATCAAAACAATCAGCTATGTATTTCAGGGCGCCCAGATGCATGCAATGGCAAAAGGCAAAACATATACAGTGTTTATGGATTACGATAACCAGTCAATTACTGTACAGGATAAAGAGCGTAAACAAATATCAAACTACGAACTGAAAGTATGCCGGCTGAAGGAGTACGGCATGAGTCAGTTTTCTTACAGACCAAACGGGGATACGAGCGGTTTCGGCACTGTGCAGTTTTTATGCAAAGACAAGACGGTCAAATTTGTGTTTCAGATTGTAAAAGGGAGGTTCCGAATTGAACAATGACGGATTTCTGCTGTATGACAGCCTGCTCGCTATCGTTATATTTACTGCAATTGTATTAATGCTGCCGGGAATTTTTTATATTATATCAGCGGATGAGTTAAGCACGGAGCAGCTTAACGTCTATCGTGAACTGTATATCATGAGCACACGGTATGACTCAGCTGAAGATTATATACAGGCAGCTCAAAAATTCTTTGACGGAACGGGGATGCCATGTGATGAACGTCTCAAAAAAATATGCGGCTGACGGGTTCAGCTATATGGAGATACTGCTGTCTTTAATGACAGCCGGCTTAATTATGGCAGCAATGCCGAACATCATGATGATGTTTCAGTCACTTACCCTCCATGAGGATTATTACGACACCGATATATTCACTCTGGATATAATAGAAACTTACAAAGCAGCTGAAGAGATAAAGATTATCGGACGCTCGATTAATTTCACGACTGACAGCGGAGAAGTTTCATACCGTTTTGCTGACGGCCGGATTATTAAAAGTATTAACGGGGACGGCTTTGTCACTCTGATGTATAACATCGGGGAATTTATCATTACAGAAAAAGATAAAACGATTATTCTCAAACTGAAAGGAGCAGCGAATGAAACATTTACCTTCAGGCAATGACGGGTTTTTCAGTGTGTCGGTATACTTTTTACTTATATATTTAATCGGGGTATACTATCATTACTTTAACAGGTTTCAGCTGATACTCGATATCCGCATGAATTTAATTGAAATCTATATTTCAAGAATATATCAAATAATAAATTAGGTGAACAGACATATGATATTAATCGGTTTTATGGGCTGCGGAAAAACGACAATTGCACACGAACTTGGTAAAACATTGAACAAAGAAGTTATCGATCTCGATGCTGTGATTCCTGTAATCGCAGGACAGACGATTCCTGAGATTTTTGCAGCTGAAGGGGAAGCGGCATTCAGGGAATATGAATTCCGCGCACTTAAAGAAACGCTTGAAAAAGATGTCATTATCGCGACCGGCGGCGGGGTAGTGACTTACGGTAAATCGTACGATGTATTAAACGGGCTGTCCGGCAGACCGGTATTTTTCTTAAACGCGCCGTTTGAAGATTTATACAAACGGATTCAGCAGGATGAAAACCGCCCGCTCGGAAATCAGGACATTGAAAAAGTCCGCGAGCTTTACAATTCGAGACTGGATAAATATTCTGCACTTGCCGACAGGGAAGTCAGCACCTCGCAGACAGTCGAAAAAACAGCCGCTGAAATCATCGGCTATATGGATAGTGCGAAACTTTAGCTGTGAGTAATCAGCTTGCCATTTTAAATTAATTATGAGTATAATGTATACGGATTCAAAAGACAGTTACGGATGAATAATACTGGAGAGAACGCATCTATTGCGTCGCCGAAGGAGCAAACCGATTCCGGTGAATCTCTCAGGCAAAAGGACAGTATTGCGACGTAATCCTGAAGATTATTTCAACAGGACAGCGAGTAGTCACTGTCCTGTTTTATTTATTTGAGGAGGAAATTGTAATGAGTGAGTTAAAAAGAACACCTTTAAACGAGTACTATCATGAGAACGGTGCTAAACTGGTCGATTTTGGCGGCTGGGAAATGCCTGTTCAATTCTCAAGCATCAAAGAAGAACACACAGCAGTAAGAGAAGATGTCGGTATTTTTGATGTCAGTCACATGGGTGAAATCCGTGTTACAGGCGCTCAGGCTGAAGAATTCTTAAACTATGCACTGACTAACGACGTTTCCAAGTTAACAGATGTAAAAGCTCAATACACTGCGCTCGCTAATGAAAAAGGCGGAGTTATCGACGACCTTGTCATTTACAAGCTCGCTGAAAATGACTACCTGCTTATTCCGAACGCAGGCAATACTGAAGAAGACTTCGAATGGCTTAAGGCAATCGAAGGATACGAGGCTGTTGTAGAAAATGTATCGGCAGATTACGGTCAGCTTGCAGTGCAGGGACCGAATGCCAGAGCTTTAGTACAGAAATTCACAGAAACTGATCTTTCCGAGCTGAAAATGTTCAACTTTGTCACAGGTGCTAAAGTTGACGGCAAAGACGTTATTATTTCACAAAGCGGTTACACTGGAGAAGACGGATTTGAACTGTACTGCAAACCGGAAGATACACTTCATCTGTGGAAATTGTTCGTAGATAACGGTGCTGTTGAGTGCGGTCTCGGAGCACGTGATACACTGCGTCTTGAAGCAGGACTTCCACTTCACGGCCAGGACCTGTCACCTGAAATTTCACCACTTGAATCACGCATCGGATTTGCGGTTAAAGTTGATAAAGGCGACTTCATCGGTCAGCCGGTATTAAAAGAACAAAAAGAAAATGGTATTCCGCGCCGTCTGTCTGCATTTGAAATTACAGGCAAAGGAATCGCGCGTACGGACTACGAAGTATTCGACAGCGAAGGAAATAAAGTAGGATACGTAACAAGCGGAACGCAGTCACCAACGACTAAACGATCAATCGGTTTCGCATTGGTAGATACGGACTTCTACGAGCTTGATAAAGAGTTTGTGATTAAAGTACGTAACAAAGAAGTACCTGCTAAATTCGTTAAAACACCATTCCACAAAAACTAATTAAATTTAATTTTTAAATCCTGCGGCATTTGATGCTGCAGGGTTTTTTGTTATAGGGAGGGGAATGGGGGCGAGCTCATTGAGACGAAAACGGATAATCATCTCATCGTGAACGCTACATTGAGTCGTATATACTTTATCGTCTCATAGTGACATGTTCATTGAGAAGCTGGGAGCTATTCTTACCAATGAAGACTCCACATTGAGCCGAATAGCTGTATTTGTCTCATCGACAGCACAAAAAAGCACCTGACCATTTCCGGTCAGGTGCACTCATTATAAGTTTAACGGTTTTTTGATTTAATCTTGCCTGTCCATTTAGCAATTCCCTGCTTCAGAACGTTGATGTCTTTATGGCCGTCTTTTTTCAGCATACGTGCTGCACGGAGTGCTGTACGTCCATTTTGATCGTATAAATAAACGGCTTTATCTTTACGGATTCCGCCTTTTTTCATTTGGAATGTCGAGATTGGCATGTTTCTTGCTCCAAGAATATGACCGTGTTCGAATTGTGCTTTCTCGCGTAAATCAATCAGCTGCACTTTACGCAGGTCCTGATTGAATTCCGTTTCAGATAACATGTTGACACCTCTCATACTTAAAAATGCATTTATCACCAATGCGATGATGACAACTGCCAAAATTATTAATGCAATAATCCAGCTTTCCACTTAAAACCTCTCCTTGTTATATATCTATTATTTTTTACGGTGTTTACGTTTTGCCTTGCGCAGTGCTTTTTTATATTTTCTCTGATCTTCAGTTAAGATAAAGAAATAATAAATGCCGTATAAAATCGCAGCAAGCACCAGCAGTAATATCAGTGAGTTCACAATCATGCCGAGCACGAGATCAAGATTCATTAAAAGCCCGATTGCTGCAACGATTAAGACGATAATTACCAAAGCTCTTTTCACTTTTTATCACTCCCTAAAAGATGGTTGAATGAATGTATTGCCACTTCTACCTGGTCGTTTTGCGGCTGTTTTGTCGTTAAATACTGAAGCCATAAGCCCGGCAGTCCCAGAAACTTCAGCACAGGGACTTCTCTCAGCTTATTCGTCAGCTGCAGCACTTCAAATGACAGACCTAAAACAACAGGTATCAGAAGAATTCTATTAAGTACTCTCGCATAAAGCGGGTCAACCGGTACGAACATGTACACGATAAAACCGACGAGTACAGTAAACAGTATAAACGAACTTCCGCAGCGGTAGTGCAATCTTGATTCAGCCTGCACATTTTCGACCGTCAGCGGTTTATCCTGTTCAAAGCAGTTAATAACTTTATGTTCGGCTCCGTGATACTGAAACAGCCGCTTCACCATCGGTGTCAGCGACAGTATATAAATATATCCCAGCAGTATAATTAACTTAATCAGCGTTTCAAGCGCGACCTGGCCGAGTTTCCCTGTAATAATACCGGAAAACACTTCTGCTGCAAACACCGGTATTAATGTCAGTATAAATTTGCCTGTGAAGAAGGTAAGTATACCGATAATTACAGTGGAAAGCACTACTTTGGCTGTATTTTGAGAATTTTTCTCCTGTGCTATTTTATAATCTTCCGCCGGGTCCCGGTCGTAGCGGTCTGCTGCGAAATCCATATGCTTCATGCCGTAGACACTGGCTTCAAGAATTGCGATATTGCCGCGGAGCAGCGGTATTTTTTTAAGTTTGGCGAGCAGCGGTTTTTCGGGACGCGGCATTTCAAAGTAATCGATATCGCCGTTTGTCCGCCGGATGGCTGTCGACATACGGGTCTTCGACTGGAACATGACGCCTTCAGGCACTGCCTGACCGCCGTAAATCGGTTTAGTCATTATGCTTCATTCTCTCTACAAGTATTCTGTCGCCGACTGCAGCCTGTCAATTGCTTCGTTAAGGAGCGCGTCGTCGTCTGCAGCCAGTGCATCAGCAATCTGGTTTACAGCTTCAGTAATTTCTTCATTGGCAAGAACAACGTTGGAATGTTCGCGTTCCAGAACTTCTGTAAGCTCCAGCTCGCCGACTGCAGTTTCATAAGTTTCAACCGTGTCAGTAATCGCATCTCGCGTTTTAACCACTTCACCGCTGTTGACCTGATCGCCATTGCGGTAAGCGGTGATGTGTTCGTTCATTTTATTCAAATTGTCTGTAATGCCGCCTGCATATGCAGTAACAATCTCAACGTACTTTTCAACGTTTGGATTGTCGCGGTCGCGTTCGAAGTTAACGATTTGCGTTTCGAGGTTTTCCAAATGCAGAGTCAGCTGCTGATTGCGGACCTGTTCAGTCTGCAGCAATCCTTCAAGCTCGCTTTTGTACTCTTCCCGCTCGGTAAGTGACTCTTCAGGCGAGCTCTCCGAGCACCCCGCAGCAAGTAATACTAATATCATTGCAGATAGTTTAAGTTTCATCGCACATTCTCCTATATTTCATTAGACTATTTTAACATGTTAGCGTTAAAATATAAAAAGAAAATGAAATAGATATTAGTTTCATGTAAAATGGTTAAGGAGAGGTGGCGGAGAAATGATTAAATTTGATAAAGTACAACAGTTAATTGAGAGAGAAAACCTTGATGCATTACTCGTAATGAGCGGTTATAACAGAAGATATTTAAGTAATTTTACCGGCTCCAGCGGGGCACTTGTAATTACACCGGAGGCGAGATATTTAATATCCGACTTCAGGTATAAAGCACAGGGTGCTGAACAGGCTGAGGATTTCGAATTTGTACTGCAGCAGGGAAGCCTGCTTGATTTCATCGCATCATTTATGAAATCAAAAAATATTAAACGTATTGGTTTCGAAGGGGAACACGTAAACTACAATACATACAGCAAGATTAAAGAAGACTTTGAAACGGTACCTTTAACAGGCGAAGTGGAAAAGATCCGTTTAATCAAAACAGATGAAGAGCTTGATTTAATTCTGAAAGCATGTGAAATCGCAGATCAGTCTTATGAATACATTTTAACTTACGTTAAAGCAGGCATGACTGAACTGGAAGTTAAAAATGAGCTTGAAGCGCACATGACGAAACTCGGTGCGAGCGGGCCGAGTTTTGATACGATTGTTGCAAGCGGTCACAGAGGCGCACTGCCGCACGGTGTAGCATCTGAAAAAGTGATTGAATCAGGCGATATGGTAACATTGGACTTCGGTGCATACTACCAGGGTTATGCTTCTGACATTACACGCTCGTTCGGCGTCGGTTCGGTTTCTCCTGAAATGGAAGAAATCTACAACGTTGTGCTTGAAGCGCAGCTGAAATCTCTGGATGAGATTAAAGCAGGCATGACAGGCAGCGAGGCAGATTCGATTGCGCGTGATGTAATCAGCGGTCACGGCTTCGGTGAAAACTTCGGTCATTCACTGGGTCACGGCTTCGGACTTGAAGTACATGAATTGCCAGGTCTCGCACAAAAAAGTACAATGACTTTAGAACCCGGCATGTGCGTCACGATTGAACCCGGTATTTATGTGGACGGTCTCGGCGGTGTGCGTATCGAGGATGATACAATAGTCACTGAAACGGGTCTTAAAAAATTAACACACAGCAGTAAAAAACTGTTTATCGTATAAGAGAGACAGATTACTAGGAGGAAAAACATGATTTCAGTAAACGATTTTAAAACTGGACTTACAGTAGAAGTAGATGGCAATATCTGGAGAGTAATGGACTTCCAGCACGTTAAACCAGGTAAAGGTGCGGCATTTGTACGCAGTAAATTAAAAAACCTTCGTAATGGCGCAATCCAGGAAAAAACCTTCAGAGCAGGCGAGAAAGTCGGCAGAGCTCAAATTGACAATATGAAAATGCAGTACTTATATGCAGACGGCAACAGCTATGTATTTATGGACAACAACACTTACGAGCAGATTGAAATTCCAGCTGACCAGCTTGAATACGAACTGAAATTCCTTAAAGAAAACATGCCGGTCACAATTATGATGTACGGAAGCGAAACACTCGGAGTAGAACTTCCGAAAACTGTTGAGCTTGAAGTTATTGAAACAGAACCTGGAATTAAAGGCGACACTGCAAGTGGTGCATCTAAATCAGCAACACTTGAAACAGGTGTAACGCTGCAGGTTCCTTTATTTGTTAACCAGGGCGACATGCTTGTTGTTAACACTGATGAAGGTTCTTACGTTTCACGAGCGTAATTACAGTTACAGAGCAGTAATTTTTTTACTGCTCTTAATTAATACTTGAATTGGTATGACCACCTATGTAAAATGTAGACATATTATTTTATGGGAGAGTAAAACTAATGAATTTAGAACAAGTCGATTCTTTAATTGAAAAAATGGAGCGCGCATCGCTTACTGAGATTTCTTATAAAGACAAAGATGTGGATATTAAACTGAAAAGAGATTTAGCACCGGCTGTTACCCAGGTGCCTCAGACAGTACAGACACAAAGTGCACCGCAGGTGCCTCAGACTCCAGCTCAGGAAGTTCAGCCTGAAGACGAAGGTATCGTTGTCAGAGCACCGATGGTCGGCACGTTCTATAAAGCACCGTCACCTGAAGCGGATGCTTACGTTAAAGTAGGGGACAAAGTATCAAATACATCCGTTGTTTGTATTTTGGAAGCAATGAAATTATTTAACGAAATTCAGGCAGATGTATCCGGTGAAGTAACAGAGATTCTTGTAGACGACGGAGATATGGTTGAATACAATCAGCCATTATTCAGATTGCGATGATTAAAAAAGTCTTAATTGCGAACCGCGGAGAAATTGCGGTACGTATCATCCGTGCATGTCACGAACTTGGCATCGAAACTGTCAGTATTTACTCTGAAGCAGACAAGGATAGTTTACACCGGAAACTAGCGACAGAATCTTACTGCATCGGACCAAAACTTTCAAAAGACAGCTATCTGGATATGATCGGTATTATTACGATTGCACAATCTACGGGCTGTGACGCAATTCACCCTGGATACGGGTTCCTTGCTGAGAACAGTGATTTCGCAGAAATGTGTGAATCATCAAGTCTGATCTTTATCGGGCCGATGTCTGAAACAATTTCTTTAATGGGCGTTAAAGACGTGGCGAAGAAAACGATGATCGAAGCGGACGTTCCGACTGTACCGGGCAGCGACGGTGTAGTTAAATCACTAGACGATGCTTATGAAATTGCTGAGGAAATCGGCTATCCGATTATTATTAAAGCAAGCCACGGCGGCGGCGGTAAAGGGATCAGAGTCGCACGCACTAAAGAAGAACTGACCCAAAACTATAAATTAACCGAGCAGGAAGCTGAAAGTGCGTTCGGCAACAAGAGTCTCTATATTGAAAAATATATTGAGAACTTCCGCCATGTTGAAATTCAGGTGCTTGGAGATTATCACGGCAACGTTGTTCACCTTGGAGAACGTGACTGTACAGTACAGCGCCGTATGCAGAAACTTGTAGAAGAAGCGCCGAGTCCGGTAATCAGTGAAAAGACGAGACGTGAAATGGGAGAAACTGCAGTCCGTGCTGCGAAGAGCATCGATTATATCGGTGCCGGCACGATTGAATTCATTTACGATCTTAACGACCATAAATACTATTTCATGGAAATGAACACGCGTATTCAGGTTGAACACCCGGTAACAGAAATGATTACGGGCGTTGACCTTGTGAAATCACAAATACAAGTGGCAATGCATGAAGAAATTCCTTATAAACAGGAAGACATTAAATTCGAAGGCCATGCATTTGAATTTAGAATAAACGCTGAAAACCCGTATAAAAACTTTATGCCGTCTGCAGGGAAGATTACAGAATTCCTTCAGCCGGGCGGATTCGGAGTAAGAATGGACACTGCATCATATGCAGGCTACGTCATTCCGCCGTATTACGATTCGATGATTGCGAAATTGATTGTCCACGGTAAAAACCGTGAAGAAGCAATACAGACAGCAAAACGCGCATTGGATGAATTCCAAATCAGCGGAATCGATACGACAATTCCTTTCCACCAGAACATATTGTTAAACGATGCATTCTTAAATAATGACTACAACACTAATTTTCTGGCTGAACAGGATATTATGAAGTAAAACTCTGGACCGTCTTTTTATTCCTTTATGGAATAGAGAGACGGTTTTTATTCTTTTGAAATTAGGGTAAAGATTATTAAACTTAATTGAGGAGGAATTAGAACAATGAATAATTTCCTTGAAGTGTTTAACGATGAGCTGAAAAATGTGCAGAGTAATGATAAGAAACAAGCTGAAGAACATGCAGATGACAACTTTGTGGAAGAAATTGAAAAAGATATCGGTGATATACCAGATCACTTCAGCCCCGTTATTGAAGCTGTCCGGGAAAAATATGATGACACGGCAAAAGTCAGGCATACGGAAATATACAAAGCAGGGGATGAAGTTGCAGTTTTATATAAAGGCAGTGCGGTAATTTCATATCAGCTGCAGAAGAGAAGAGTCTCTCCCGATGTGCCGGCAGCATACAGGATTAAAGTCGGCGGTAAACTTCAGCTGCCGGATATGCTGGTGCAGACAAACGATAACGGTAATTATTACTACTTTGAAGATAAACATACATCGACCGAAGATAGTGATAAAGATGATCTCGTTGGTATTCCTTACCAGGATGCAGACGGTGTGGTCGAAACGGATCAGTTTGAGCGGATACTCGAAAAGCATGTTGCGAGGCTGGCGGGATATATTGGCAGAGGATGAGGATTTTCAAACTTAAGCGAGGATGTCCTGTTGAGGATGAGCGCCGCTCATCCTCCATTTAAAACGTTTATTCCCGTTAATTGAAAAGGTTATACCAGCTTCAGCATATAATTAACTGAAAACTCTAAAATAAAATGGCTTTTCTCATTCATATTCACTATAATTAATGTAAATATATTGAATTTAAGGGAGATAAGTTTATTGAAGAAAATACTGGTAATTGGTAGTTTATCGTCTGTATTATTACTTGGTGCATGCGGAGCGGCAGCAGAAAGTGAAGATAATGCTGCAAACGACGTCGATGTTACAGCTGTAGAAGAAGAAAATGAGCAGCTTAATCAGCAAGTCGAAGAGCTTGAACAAAAGGTGAGCGAACTGGAACAACAAGGTTCTGAAGAACAAGATAACAATGATGTAACAGAGTTGGAAGAGAAAAATAAACAGCTTACTGAACAGGTAGCAGATTTGGAGAGTAAGATTTCCGATAAAGATGAGGAGATAGCAAGTTTAGAAACTGGTCTGGAAGAAGCGGAATCGAAAGTTGAAGAGATTGAACTTGCAGAAACTGAACAAAGGGAAGAAGAAGTTGAACCTGAAGCAGAGCAAGCAATTGCATCGACCGATACTGAATCAGGCGATGTTCCAAGAGAATGGGAATCCGCTTTAAACAGCGCATACAACTATGCTGAAATAATGAGTATGTCTAAAGCCGGAATCTATGATCAGCTTGTGTCTGAATATGGGGAAGCATTCCCGGAAGAAGCTGCACAATATGCAATTGATAATATCGAATTTGACTGGAATGAAAATGCACTGAAGTCAGCAAAGAATTATCAAGATCTCATGGATATGTCTCATTCAGCAATTTATGACCAGCTCGTGTCCGACTATGGTGAAAAATTCACGCCGGAGCAAGCGCAATACGCAGTTGATAATCTGGAATAGCAGATTTATTGACCGGCTCTTAAAAGCCGGTCATTTTTTATCTTGGAGCAAGTCCGTTTACTCGGGAATGAAACGCGCTCATTGCGGAGCAAGTCCGTTTAC
>DAIPYL010000001.1:48655-67425 GCA_036782755.1 Jeotgalicoccus sp.
CGCTCATTGCGGAGCAAGTCCGTTTACTCGGGAATGAAACGCGCTCATTGCGGAGCAAAGTGCCCAAATACCGCCTTCTATCCCTATTCCATATCTAATTGACTAAATCCGCATATAGACATATATTTAAAGTAATAAAAAGCAGCTATTTTCACATTTCCCGGCGGGCTGTATTGTTTATCAATCCATTCAGCAAACCATTTAATATTACCTGCATCACGTGATATAATAAAATAGTGAGGTGATTGTATGATTTTACAAAATCATAATACAAATTTGGGCAGAATCGAAATTTCCAGTGAAGTCATTGAAGTAATCGCAAGTATTGCGGTGGAAGAAACTAAAGGCGTTCACTCATTGCAAAATAATTTTGCCAGTGGTAATATCGAAAAGATTGGGAAGAAATTCCGCGGTCGCGGTGTTAAAGTCGAAACTAAAGATGATCAGATTCACATTGCGATTTACGTCGTATTATCAACTGACCGGAACGTTCACAGCGTAGCTGAGCGTATTCAGGAAAATGTTAAACAAGCTGTAAATGATATGCTCGAAGTCACAGTTAACGAAACTAACGTGCACATCGTCAATATTATTAAATAAGTTAATAGATAGGTTTAGGTGTAAGCATGAAAAGACATGAACAACGCAAGAAAGCATTTCAGCTGTTATTCCAGACAGATAAAAACGTCGTTGAGCTGAAGGATGCACGTTTTTACGAAGTGTATCAGACTGAAACATTTGTTAAATCGGTAGTCGATTACTACGTTCACAATCAGGAAAAAGTAAATGATGAAATCAGCCGTTACTTAACAGGATATACGATTGAACGTATATCAAAAGTAGAAAGAAATATATTACGCCTCGCGGTAAGTGAATTGCAGAGTCATGGCGCACCTGTAAAGGTTGTTATTGATGAAGCGATCAAGCTCGCAAAAAATTACGGTGACAAAGACAGCCACCGTTTCGTAAACGGGGTACTGAAGAACTTTGCCGTGCAGAATGAAGGTTAGGTAAAAATGGATAGTACAAAGTATTTATCAGTTCAGTCCTTAACAAAATATATTAAATATAAATTTGAAAAAGACCCGTACCTGCAACGGGTCTTTCTCAAAGGTGAGCTGTCGAATGTGAAACATCATTCGAACGGCCACATTTATTTTTCTATAAAAGATGACAGATCTGTCATCAGTGCGGTCATGTTCAGATACGATGCTGAAAAGCTCAATTTCAAACCCGAAGAAGGGCAGAATGTGCTTTTGGCAGGCAATATTACTCTGTATGAAGCCCGCGGACAATACCAGATTTACGTTAAAGAAATGCAGATTGACGGTATTGGCCAGCTGTTTTTAAAACTTGAACAGAATAAAGAACTGCTGAAGAAAAAAGGCTACCTGAATCCGGAGCATAAAAAACCGATTCCGGCGTTCCCGGAACATATCGCCATCGTCTCATCGAGTACGAGTGCAGCAATTAAAGATATGATTACCACTTTAACGCGGAGATATCCGCTCGTTAAGGTGACTTTATTAAATACATACGTACAGGGCGGACGCAGTCAGGAAAGTGTGCTGACGAACTTAAGCCGTGCGGACAGGCTGGGTGCGGATACTGTTATTCTTGCACGCGGCGGCGGTTCTATTGAGGATCTCTGGACGTTTAACGAACTTGAAGTCGCTCTCCAGGTATTTAATATGAATACACCGACGATTACAGGTGTCGGTCATGAAACGGATATTACACTCGTTGATTACGTCAGTGATTTACGTGCACCGACGCCGACGGCTGCTGCGGAACAGGCAGTACCGAATATCAGGGATTTAAATCTCCGGCTCGGTGAACTGCACAGACAGTTTGACAGTCTGATATTGTTGAAGATCGACCGCTCCAAAAAGCACCTGGACAGTTTATCGAACTACTACAAGTTTAAAAATCCGAATTTATTATATACAGAGCAGACTGAAAAGCTGCGGGATTTAACGATGACTCTCGACAACTTCATGTCGTCATCGCTCCTGGCTCACCGTCATCTGCTCGATAAAAATATGGCATCATTGTCATATAATAGTCCGGCGCCGCATATCAGAGATTCCAAACAGAATCTCCTGAGAACAGAAGACGAACTGAAACGCCGCATGAAAGCAGTGCTCGGCCACAAGGCAGAACGTCTTGCCGGCAATATTAACGTGCTGGAATCAGTCAGTCCGGTGCAAATTTTAAAAAGAGGCTATTCTTATACGACGTTTAATAATAAAATAGTCACAGAAGCAAAAAACTTAAAAGTTGGCGATGTGATTGAAACATCATTCAATCGGGGCACAGTCAGTGCGAAAGTGACAGAGGTGAATACAGATGACTAAAAATGATCAGACTTTTGAAATGAAAATGACGAGATTGGAAACAATCGTGAAGTCGCTTGATGAAGAGGAAGTGTCTCTTGAGAAGTCGCTGGAACTTTATCAGGAAGGTATCAAGCTTTCCCAGGAGTGCGACAATATACTGAAAAACGCAGAGTTAAAAGTTGAAGAGCTTAACAAGGACACTGACAGCGATGGAGAATAACAAATCGTACATCGATAAAGTAAAATCTCATATCCTTCGGCACCTTAAAACGCATCAGCTTTCTGAAACGATTTACAATGCAAGCAGATATTCTATTGAAGCCGGCGGCAAAGGACTGCGTCCACTGCTCTTATTCACTGCGCTCGAAGCGCTTAAGGAAGATATGTCAAAAGGTATCAGTGCAGCATCTGCGATAGAGATGATCCATACGTATTCACTGATTCACGACGATCTGCCTGCCATGGATAATGATGATTTAAGACGCGGCAAGCCGACAAATCATATCGTCTTTGGTGAAGCGGCTGCGATTCTTGCAGGGGATAATCTGCTCAATGAGAGTTTTAATGTGATTGCCAAAGATAAAAATTTATCTGCAGACGTCAGAATTAAACTCGTTGAAACAATTTCCGCAGCAAGCGGACAATCGGGTATGATCAGCGGACAGATGCTTGATATAGAAGCAGAGAAGCGCGCGACATCACTGGAAGAACTGGAATCAATTCATGCTTATAAAACCGGCGCACTGATTAAGGCTCCGGTAACAGCAGCATGCATTATTGCAGAGGCAGCGCCTAATGTCACTGAAGGCCTTGAAAGATTCAGCGAAGTAATCGGTGTGCTGTTCCAGATTAAAGATGATATTTTAGACCTTGAAGGCAATCCTGAACTGACAGGTAAAAATACAGGCAGTGATGTTAAAAAAGGCAAAGTCACTTATGTCAGCGAACTTGGACTGGCTAATGCGAAAGATGCACTGGCCGAAAAAGTAAGTCAGGCAAACAGCATATTGGACAGCCTGGATGAATTAATATCGACAGCGGGATTACGTAAAATCGTTCAGATGTTTGCTGAAAGAGATCAATGATAATTCATATGCCAGTATGAATTATCATTTTTCTTTTTGCTCCGAACATTAAAGTGTTATAATTATTATTAGTAAAATTAAAGGTGGTTGCTATATGAATATATATAGTATTGACGAGCCGTCATTTGTGAAAAACTTAAATGAACAAGAGCTCGTACAGCTAGCAAGTGACATTAGAGAATTCCTTATCGAGTCATGTGCAGTAACAGGCGGCCACATCGGAGCAAACTTAGGTGTTGTTGAATTGACAATCGCACTTCATAAGTACTTTGATTCACCGTCGGATAAACTGATTTTCGATGTAGGGCATCAGGCATATATTCACAAAATTTTAACGGGCAGAAGTGCGGATTTCGCAACCCTCAGACAATATAAAGGTTTATGCGGATTTCCAAAAATGCGCGAAAGTGAACACGATGTGTGGGAAGCGGGCCATTCATCAACGTCGCTGTCAGCAGCGATGGGCTTTGCAAAAGCGCGCGATATAAAAGGTGAAAAAAATCACGTTGTTCCGATTATCGGTGACGGCGCATTAACCGGCGGGATGGCGCTTGAAGCACTGAACCATATCGGCAGCGATAAGACGAATATGACGATTATTTTAAACGATAACGAAATGAGTATCGCACCGAACGTCGGGGCGCTTCACAACATGCTCGGACGTATGAGAACAAACACTCAGTACAACAAATTTAAACACGGTGCCGAAGGGTTTATCGAGCGTCTGCCCCAGGTCGGCACAACGCTTCGCGACCTTGCTGACCGTTTTAAAGACAGCACGAAATATATGTTTGTCGACGGCATCTTCTTTGAAGAGCTCGGCATTAAATATATCGGCCCGGTCGACGGTCATAATTTCGAAGATCTCGGTGCTGCGATTAAAACTTCCAAAGAATATGACGGACCTGTCATTATTCACGTGATTACTAAAAAAGGTAAAGGCTATCATCCTGCAGAACACGATAAACTTGGTATCTGGCATGGTCTTGGGCCGTACAAAATCGATACCGGCGAAGTGCTCGGCACAAAGAAAACCGAATCATGGAGTGCATTCATGTCGAACACTGTGCTCGACCGCGCTCATAAAGATAAGTCTATTGTTGCTATGACACCGGCAATGCCTGTCGGCAGCAAACTGACTAAATTCCAAAACGAACTGCCTGAACGTTTCTTTGACACGGGTATTGCTGAACAGCATGCCGTCACAATGGCAGCCGGTATGGCAGCTGCAGGTATGAAACCGTATCTTGCAATCTATTCGACGTTCTTACAGCGCGGTTACGACCAGCTGCTGCATGACGTGGACAGACAGAATCTCGATGTATTATTAGGTATTGACCGGAGCGGTCTTGTCGGTGCAGACGGTGAAACTCACCAGGGTGTATTCGACATCAGCTTTATTGCACCGCTGCCGAACATTACTTTAATGATGCCGAGAGATGAAAAGGAAGCTGAAATGATGATAGACTTATCATTTGCAACACCAGGCCCGATGGCTATCCGCTATCCGCGCGGCAACGTGTACGGCATCGATATGAACGAAAATCGTGCGCCGCTGGAAGTCGGCAGCTGGGAAGTCCTCCGTGAAGGTGAGGATGCGGCGTTAGTTTCATACGGCCCGACGCTTCAGACTGTTATGGAAGCAGCAGATAACCTGAGTAAAGAGGGAATTGAAGTAAAAGTCATTAACGCACGCTTTATTAAGCCGCTTGATAACGATATGCTTAATACTCTCGGTGAAAGTGATATCCCTGTATTTGTCATTGAAGAAGCAATGCTTACAGGCGGTCTCGGCAGCATGATTTCAACTTATATGAATGATCAGCTGTACACGAATAAAATTCAGCGCCTCGGCATCGATAACGAATATATCGAACACGGTGATGTCGATCTGCTGCTCCGCGATATCGGTATTACAGCAGAAAACATTGCCGACCGTACGAAACAGCTGACAGGGGAAACTCATGAAAAAAATCCGAATCGATGAATATATTTTTGAACATTTCAATGTCGGTTCAATAGACGATATAAAGAAATTAATTATGGCAGGGAAAGTACTGAACAATAATGAACCTGTCTATAAAGCTTCTGATAAAATCGCACCGGACAAAGCGAATGTCAGATTTAAAAACGTGAAGCAGTTTGTCTCGAGAGGCGGTTTAAAATTAAAACATGCTATCGATTCATTCGGCCTTGATGTAAACAACAGAGTGATGCTCGATATCGGTTCTTCAACCGGCGGTTTTACCGACTGCGCACTGCAGCACGGTGCAAAATACGTCTATGCTGTTGATGTCGGTACGAACCAGCTCGCTTATCAGCTCCGCATCGATGAACGCGTATGTGTAATGGAACAGACGAATTTTAAAGACACAGTTATCGAAAATTTCGATCCGCTGCCGGATGTCATCTCAATCGATGTATCATTTACATCGATCGTGCCGATTCTCCGCCATATAAAATCGCTGTTCGGCAAAAAAATAGAAATTGCAGCTTTAATTAAGCCGCAGTTTGAAAGTTATCTCGAGGAACGTGAAGACAGCGGCATTATTACGAATCCCGATACGCATTACCATGTTATTCAGCGCGTGCTGAAAGAATGCGAATCCCTCGGCTTTAATCTTGCTGCAATCGAACGTTCTCCCATTACCGGGACCAAAGGAAACATAGAATATTTATTCTTCCTGACCGGCAGTGAAATTGAATATGCAATAACAGACAAAGACATCAAAACCGTCGTATACGGCTGATGTCTTTGTTTTTGCTATGCAATTTGAGCGCCTTATGATAGTATGATGAATAAATATTCAATAATTCATTTATAAAGGGGGGATTTTAATGTCTAATAAATCAATCAGACAAATTAAAATCAGGGAAATCATTACGAATAACCGCATTGAGACACAGGAAGAGCTTGTAGATAAACTTATCGAGCACAAGTTTAATGTGACTCAGGCTACAGTTTCAAGAGACATAAAAGAACTGCAGCTGATTAAAGTTCCATCACCAGGCGGGGAATACGTTTACAGCATGCCGAAGGACAGACAGTACCATCCGCTTGAAAAACTCGGACGCTATCTGATGGACAGTTTTGTGAAACTGGACTTCACAGGCAATCTGCTCGTCTTAAAAACACTGCCGGGTAACGCGCAGTCAATCGGTGCGATTATTGACCAGCTTGAATGGGAAGAAGTTGTCGGTACAATTTGCGGAGACGATACATGTCTGTTAATCTGCCGTGACGAAGAATCACAGCAATTAATTAAAGATCGTATTTTTAATCTTATTTAACTGGGGTGTTTAATGTGCTGCTCAGATTAAGTGTGCAGAATTTTGCCGTACTTGAAAATATCGAACTGGATTTTTCCAGGGGAATGACCGTGTTTACCGGTGAATCAGGTGCCGGTAAATCTAAAATTATAGAAGCCATCAGTTATTTGGAAGGACGCCGCGCATCTGCTGACGATATTCGTTACGGAAGCAGCGGCGCTGTCATTGAAGGCGTCTTTGATTTTCCCGTCAATGATAAACTCAGCAGTATGCTGAATTCACTCGGTATTGAAGAAGACGAATTATATATCGTAAGACGCGAAGTGATGGCCAGCAGTAAAAGTCTGATTAAAATTAATAATCAGATGGTCACACTGAATAATTTAAAACAGATTATGTCACTTGTATTATCTATTCACTCGCAGTCATCACAAGCTGAAGTACTGCAAAAAAGCGAACAGATAGAATACCTCGACCGCTATATCGGTCTTGGCAAAGAAAGTATTTTTACAGAATACCAGAAACATTATGAAGCATATCAGTCGGTTAAACAGCGTATCGAAGAACTCGAATACAAGGACCGCAACCGCCTGACACAGCTTGAGCTGTTAAAAATGCAGCATGCCGAACTGTCGGCACTCGAACTGAAAGAGGATGAAGAGGAAGAGCTTGAACAGGAGCTTGAGTTTTTATCCAACTACGAAAATATTCACGGTGCACTCAGCCAGATTAAAGCGCTGCTCGTCAGCGAATATCCGCCGCAGGGCATGCTTTATAATATTAATCAGTCACTGGACACCGTGACTAAATTCGACGAGTCTTATACATCTTATAAAGATACACTGATGGATGCATATTATCTTTTAACAGAGCTGAATTCACACGTGTCGAATGATCTGACTTCAATCGATTACGATGCCGAACGTCTGAATGCTGTTCAATCGCGCTTAAATCAGTTTAACCAGCTGAAACGCAAATTTACGAAAACCTATTCAGGTCTGATTGAATTTCAAGCGGAGCTGCAGGAAGATATCGATGACCTTGAAAATATTTCGCAGTCATTTACGAGACTTGAAGAAGAGCAGAAAGAACTCTATGAGAAAATGGAGCAGTCCGCAATGAAACTTCATAAGTACCGCGGTGAGCGCAAGCATTTTCTTGAGAGCAAACTTCGCCGTGAACTGAGCGAGCTCGAAATGCCGAACGTGCAGTTTGAAATCAGTTTAAAAGAATCACACTTTAATACGCTCGGATTTACCGACGTTGAGTTTTTAATTGCAACCAACAAAGGCGAACCGTTAAAACCGCTGAATAAAATTGCATCGGGCGGGGAAGTGTCGCGTGTCAGTCTGGCACTCAGAACTATATTCTCTGAATTCGACAGCGATTCGATGATTATTTTTGATGAAATTGATACAGGGGTAAGCGGGCAGGTTGCTGCACGCATGGTAGAAAAGATGAAACTGTTATCCAAGCAGCGCCAGGTACTTGCAATTTCGCATCTGCCGCAGGCGGCAGCAACTGCAGATCATCTTCTTCATGTTGAGAAAAACACTAAAGGCGAGCGTACACATTCGACCGCAGCCTATCTTCAGTACGAAGATAAAATTGAAGAAATTGCACGCATGATCAGCGGTTCGAAAATTACTGAAGCCGCACGTCTCAATGCTGCAGAATTGCTAAAATCCAGTGAAGATTAATCTTCACCGGATTTTTTTGTTTGTTTCATGAAACGTTCCTGAGCACGTTTATTTTTACGTTCGCGGTAGAGCAGATAGCCTCCGATAAACCAGATTCCAAGTGCGGTCATAATAAGACCTGCGAAAAACTGCAGGGCAGTGTACGTAAACGGATCGATAACGATACCGAATATACTGTCGCGCATCAGTTTGATGCCAACCCCCGCAATAATTCCGGGAATGACCAGTATTATTAAAGCGATTATTTTCAGCATAGTAATTCTCCTGTAATCATTTCTAAATATATTATACATCAAAGTGAAGAAAGTAAAATTTATAATTTATGAAACATCTATGAAATAACACGTTGAAATATTCTCAATACTTAAACATTTTTAATACGCTTTTCTTTTACTAAAAATAATTGTATGCTTTTTGTAAGGGCTTTCAGAAGGGGTCCGGCAAATGTAATTATCCGAAATATTGTATAATAATCCTGAGGAGGCGAATTCATGAATTTTGATGAAACACTAAAAATTAATTCCAGCACCCGGGCATCAATTGCACTCGTCAAAGCGGCCTCGGAAGATCTGCTTGAACTGGTCATTGAGTCTGCACAGGAACTCAATATAACATGGCATCTTTTTGATGATGAACAGACATTAACAGAGATGTTTAAAAAATTGAACTATGATTATGCATTACATAATGTAACCATTCACCACAGCACGGATGATCAGGACGCAGCACAGAAAGCCGGCCGGTTTACTTCAGACGGCGGGGCAGATGTACTGATGAAAGGTCTGATCTCAACTGGCGTTATTTTAAAAGCAGTATTAAACAAAAAATTGAAACTGCTGGATCAGGAACTGCTGTCACATGTTGCACTGTTCAGTTTGCCGAATTACCATAAACCGGTAATTATCAGCGATGCAGCGATGAATATCGATCCGGATACAGAAACTAAAATTAAAATAATAGAGAACACAATTACCGCAGCAGGCAGGCTCGGCATAGCAAAACCGAAAATTGCCCTCCTGTCCGCAGTCGAAAAAGTGAATGAAAAAATAGCTTCTACCGTCACAAATGATACAATAGTGACGGCTCATAATTTTAAAAATGCAATAATCGACGGGCCGATGCAGTACGATCTTGCAATGAGCAAATCAGCTGCAGAAATTAAAGGTTACGATTCAGCCGTGGCAGGCGATGCCGATATACTTATTATGCCGCACATCGATGCAGGCAACATACTGTATAAAGCATTGGTTACAACTGCCGGCGCTCATGTGGCAGGTATGATTACAGGACTTAAAGTTCCTTTCATACTGACTTCACGTGCAGATTCAAAAGAAGAGAAGTATAATTCAATTAAATTAGCAATTAAAATGATGGAACACAACCAGGAGGATGTTTAATATGATTTTTACTGAAATGGAACAGGGCGATTACGAACAGCTGGTTTTCTGCCAGGATAAAGCAAGCGGACTTAAAGCAATTATTTGTATCCACGATACAACACTTGGACCGGCCCTCGGCGGAATCAGATTCTGGAATTACGAGCATGAAGAAGAAGCAATCACAGATGTGCTCCGTCTCGCTAAAGGAATGACATACAAAAACGCAGCTGCAGGACTTAACCTCGGCGGCGGTAAAGCAGTCGTTATCGGCGACGCTTCAAAAGACAAATCAGAAGCTTTCTTCCGTTCACTCGGACGTTATATTAACAACCTCGGCGGACGCTACATCGCAGCAGAAGATGTCGGCACAACTGTTGAAGACATGGACTTCATTTATCAGGAAACTGATTATGTATGCGGCGTCAGCGAAGCATACGGTTCAAGCGGCAACCCAAGTCCATTTACAGCACTTGGTTTATTTGCAGCAACACAGCGTACAGCGAAAGAAGCTTTCGGCAGTGATGACTTAACAGGTAAAACAGTATCTGTGCAGGGTGTCGGCAACGTAGCATACAGCTTGTGTAAACACCTGCACGAAGCAGGCGCGAAATTAATCGTGACTGATATTAACGACGCAGCAGTACAGCGTGCAGTTGATGATTTCGGTGCAGAAGCTGTCGGTCTTGATGAGATTTACAGCGTTGATGCAGATATCTTTGCACCATGTGCACTCGGCGGAATTTTAAACGACGACACGATTCCAAAGCTTAAAGTTAAAGCGATTTGCGGAAGTGCAAACAACCAGCTGCTGGACATTGAAAAACACGGTCAGATGCTGCAGGATGCGGGCATCGTGTACGCACCGGACTACGTAGTTAACTCAGGCGGCGTAATTAACGTAGCTGATGAGCTTGAAGGTTACAACAGAGAACGTGCAACTGCGAAAGTTAAGGAAGTATACAATCAGCTCGACAAAATCTTCACGATTGCAAAAGATGAAAACATTTCACCGCAGCACGCTGCAGACCGCATGGCGGAATCGCGTATTAAAGCAATCCAGAACGTGAAGAGCGTATACACTCAAACTGATAAAAACATCCTTTCCGGAAGAAAATAATAATGAAAAAGTTTATACTTGTATTAAATCTCGGGAGTACAACGACTAAAGTTGCGCTCTTCCGGGATTTAAATTGCCATATAGTTAAGACCTACTCCCATGACAAGGGGCTAATCAGCCGGGGGATTAACGAGCAGAAGCCAGTACGCTATGAAACAATCATTCAATTTCTGAAAGAGTGCGAAGTTGCACCTGAAGAAATCAGTATCGTCGCAGCACGCGGCGGACTGCTGCAGCCGGTTGAAGGCGGCACGTATTTAGTTAACGAAGGTATGCTTAATGATTTAACTTCGGGTAAATACGGTGACCATGCTTCAAACTTAAGCGGCATTCTCGCAGCGGAGTTCTCAGCGAACTACAATATCGAAGCTGTCATTACAGATCCGGTTGTTGTTGATGAACTGTGTGTTCAGGCGCAGTATACAGGCATTAAAGGCGTCAGGCGCACATCCATCTTTCACGCACTGAACCAAAAAGCGGTGGCTAGAAAATATGCAGCCAACATCGGCAGAAACTATGAAGATTTAAATTTAATCGTCATTCATATGGGCGGCGGCATTACAGTCGGTGCACACCATCTCGGACGCGTAATCGACGTAAATAACGGCCTGAACGGCGACGGGCCGATGAGTCCGACACGCGCAGGAAGTCTGCCGGTCAGCGGTTTGCTGAAGTATATTGAACAGCATAATTTATCACATGAGGAAATTAATAAACTGATTTCAAAACAGGGCGGTCTGCTGTCTCATTTAAACACTGAAGATGTCCGTGATATTACTGCTGATATAAATAATGGCGACACACACAGCGCGGAAGTGCTGGAAGCGATGGCGTTCCAGATCGGCAAGGAAATCGGAGCGAAAGCTGCTGTCCTTCACGGTCAGATCGACCAGATTATCTTTACCGGCGGAGTCAGCTTCAGCGAATATGTAATGGACTTAATTAAACCTTATATTTCATTCCTTGCACCGATTACGATTTACCCGGGCGAGCTTGAAATGGAAGCACTGGCTTACGGTGCATATACGATAGAACAAGACAGAAGTTTGCTTAAGACATACAAAGCGGAGGTTTCACATGACTAAAAATTACGATACAGTCGTTATCGGCGGAGGTACAGGCGGTTATGTTACTGCTATTAAACTCAGCCAGCTCGGCCATCAGGTCGCAGTCGTAGAGAAAAGCAGCCTTGGCGGAACATGCTTAAATAAAGGATGTATTCCGACGAAAAGCTTTTTAAAGAGTGCAGATGTCATCAACACGATGAAGAATGCAGATCTGTACGGTATTACACCAGAGAAGCCGTCATTTGAAATTGCAAATATCATCGCACGTAAAGATGAGATTGTTAATAAAATGCAGAACGGTATTAAATATCTGCTCGATAAAAATAAAGTGGATGTATATGAAGGTACAGCAACTGTGCTCGGACCGTCATTATTCTCGCCATTGGCTGGTGCTGTCAGCGTCAGTTATGAAGATGAGGAAAAAGAGAGCGAAATACTCGTGAATGATTTCGTCGTTATCGCTGCGGGTTCAAAACCTGCAGAACTTCCATTTATGCCATTTGACGGCAAAGTAATTTTATCGAGTGACGATTTAATGCATATGGAAGACGTCCCGGAAAAAATTGCTATTGTCGGCGGCGGAGTAATCGGTGTAGAATTCGCAACAGTGCTTAATGCATTTGGTGCAGATGTCACGATTATTGAAGCTGCAGAACAAATTCTGCCGACGGAAGACAAAGACGTGGCACAGGCTGTTAAAAAATCACTTACTGAAAGTGGCGTAACAATCAGCACAGGTGTTAAACTTTCAAGTGAAGGCACCGTTATTAAAGAAGACAGCGTGTCGTTAACAATCGGCGATGAAGAAGCTGTATTCGATAAAGCAGTCGTTGCAATCGGACGTAAAGCAAACACGGATGAACTCGGCCTGCAGAACACGAAAGTTAAAGTTGATAATGGTGTTGTCGAAGTTAACGAATTCCAGCAGACGAAAGAATCGCACATATACGCAATCGGCGATGTCACTTCATCACCGCAGCTTGCACACGTGGCGATAGAAGAGGGATTAATTGCAGCAGAACACATTACTGACAATAACCCGCTTACTCTGAATTACAGCAATGTGCCGAGATGCGTGTATACATCACCGGAGCTTGCTTCCATTGGTCATACCACTGAGCAGTTAAAAGCACAGAATACAGAGTTTAAAACACATAAATTACCGCTTTCTGCAATCGCAAAAGCAGTAATCGAAGATGGCGGGGAAGGCTTTATTAAATTAAATGTCTCACCGTCAGGAGATATTCTCGGCGCGTCGATTGTCGGCGCCAATGCGACGGAGCTGATCAACCAGCTGTCGCTTGCGAAGTTTATGGATGCATCGGCACTTGAGCTGTCGAGCGCGGTATTCGCTCATCCGTCAGTCGGGGAAATTATTAAAGAAATTGGACTCGATGCCGAAGGTATCGCAATTCACGTTTAGGAAGGTGAAATTCTTGTTATCATATAAAGAAACAGATTTAACAGAAACAGATTTACAGGAAATGTACAAAACAATGCTTATCTCGCGCCGTCTTGACGAGCGTATGTGGTTATTAAACCGCGCAGGTAAACTGCCGTTTGTCATTTCATGCCAGGGGCAGGAAGCGACTCAGGTCGGTGCTGCATTTGCACTCGATAAAGAAGTCGATATTATTAATCCTTACTACAGAGACTTAGCACTCGTGACTCATTTCGGCATGACGCCGGAGGAGACGATGCTGTCGGCTTTCGCACGTGGGTCAGATGTGCAGAGCGGCGGACGTCAGATGCCGGGTCACTTCAGTAAAAAAGCGAGCAACATTATGACACAGGGCTCTGCTGTTACAACACAGATTCCACACGCTGTCGGTGCGAGCTATGCATTTAAGATGGACGGAGAAAAACGCGTTTCACTGGCAACACTTGGTGAAGGTTCAACGTCACAAGGTGACTTCCACGAAGGCTTAAACTTTGCCGGCGTGCACAAGCTGCCGTTTATCTGTCTGATTGAAAACAATAAATATGCAATCAGTGTCCCTGCACATCTGCAGTATGCTGCTGATAAATTATCAGACCGCGCAATAGGTTACGGTATGCACGGCGAACAGGTGGACGGCAATGATCCGATTGCTGTATACAAAGTCATGCAGAAAGCAAGAGAGCGTGCAATTAACGGCGAAGGCGCTTCATTAATCGAAGCCATGTCCATCCGTTTAACACCGCACTCGTCAGACGACGATGATAAATACCGTGAAGCCGATGAACTGGCTAAAAATAAAGATATGGACTGCCTGGAATCATTCAAATTGTATCTGCTCGATGAGAAAGTTATCGATGAAGCATGGCTTGAAGAAATCGAAGCTGAAATTAAAGATACTGTAAACAAAGCGACGAAAGCCGCTGAATCTGCACCGTATGCAGAACCGGAACATACTTTAAAACACGTTTATGAGGAGGTAAACAATGGCTAAATTGTCTTATCTCGATGCAATCCGCGACGCACTCTTTGTCGCTATGGAACAAGATGATGATGTATTTGTCTTAGGTGAAGACGTTGGTAAAAAAGGCGGTGTCTTTAAAGTAACAGAAGGACTTCAGGAGAAGTTCGGGGAAATGCGCGTACTCGATACACCGCTTGCCGAAAGTAATATTGTCGGTACGAGTGTCGGTGCTGCAATGATGGGTAAACGGCCTGTTGCGGAAATTCAGTTCGCTGAATACATTCTGCCTGCAGTAAATCAAATCTTAAACGAAGCGGCTAAGGTCCGTTACCGTTCAGATAACGACTGGAATGCGCCAATGGTTATCCGTGCGCCGTTCGGCGGAGGAATCCACGGTGCGCTTTACCACTCACAGTCGATAGAATCGATTTTCGTGTCGACACCCGGACTTAAAGTTGTCGTGCCTTCAACACCGGCAGATGCCAAAGGATTATTAATGGCAGCGATTAAAGATAACGACCCTGTATTGTTCTTTGAACATAAGAAAGCATACCGTCTGTTAAAAGGCGAAGTACCTGAAGGCGACTATACGATTCCACTGGGTAAAGCTGACGTAAAACGCGAAGGCGATGATATTACTGTTATTACTTACGGACTGTGCGTCAACTATGCAATCCAGGCTGCAGAACAGCTTGCAAACGACGGCTATGAGGCGGAAATTCTTGATCTGCGCACACTTTATCCGCTGGATAAGGAAGCCATTATTAAAGCAGCATCCAAAACAGGGAAAGTACTTCTTGTAACTGAAGATAACCTTGAAGGCAGTCTGATTAGTGAAGTATCTGCAATTATCGGTGAAAACTGTCTGTACGACCTGGATGCGCCGATTATGCGTCTTGCAGGACCCGATGTGCCGTCGATGCCGTATGCACCGCCGATGGAAGATTACTTTATGATGAACCCTGAAAAAATTTACAATAAAATGCTCGAACTCAGTGAGTATTAAGAGGTGACAAACATGACGGAAATTACAATGCCAAAACTCGGTGAAAGTGTTACCGAAGGAACAATAGAAAACTGGCTGGTCAAAGTTGGCGATCACGTCAGCGAATACGATCCGGTCTGTGAAGTCAACACAGCGAAAGTAACTGCCGAAGTGCCGTCAGTACACGACGGTATCATCACGGAGATTCTTGTTGAAGAAGGCGAAACAGTAGACGTCGGCGCTCCAATTTACAAAATTGAAATCGACGGCGATGCTGCACCGGAACCTGAAGCAAAAGAGGAATCAGCTGAAAGCGAACCTGCAGAAAAACCTGTGAAACAGGAAAAACCTGCTGTTAAAAAACAGTCGGGCGACCGCAGATTATCACCTGTAGTGATGCGCTTAATCGGTGAGCACAATATTAATATTGATGAACTTTCAGGTACAGGCTTTAACGGCCGTATTACTAAAAAAGATGTCGGGAAATATCTTGCTGACGGACCTGTTGAACAGCCGGCAGAGAAGGTGACAGAAAGCGCACCTGAGCATAAGAAAGAAGCTCCGGTACAGAAGTCTGCAGCAGCATCTTCAGTGCAGAGCGGCGAAACGATTAAAGTATCAGGCGTGCGCAAGGAAATTGCGAGACGCATGGTTCAGTCTTCGACTGAAGTTCCTCATGCATGGCTGATGATGGAAGTTGACGCGACGAACATGGTCAACCTGCGCAACAAGCACAAAGCACGCTTTAAAGAGCAGGAAGGGTACAACTTAACATTTTTCAGTTTCTTCGTTAAAGCTGTATCTGAAGTGCTTAAAGATTATCCAATCTTAAACAGTTCATGGGACGGTGACACGATTACTGTCCACGATGACATCAACTTATCAATCGCTGTGGCGAATGAAGATAAGCTGTTCGTACCGGTCATTAAAAATGCCGATGAACGCTCATTAACGGGTATTGCAAAATCAATCAGCACGCTTGCAAACAAAGCGCGCTCCAATAAATTAACAGGCGACGATATGGCCGGCGGCACGTTTACTGTAAATAATACAGGTGCATTCGGATCGGTTCAGTCGATGGGCATTATAAACCAGCCGCAGGTGGCAATTCTGCAGGTTGAATCAATCGTTAAAAAACCGGTGTTTATCGGAGATATGCTCGCAGCACGCCATATGGTGAATCTGTGTCTGTCAATCGACCACCGTGTACTCGACGGATTAGTTGCAGGAGAGTTCCTGAAAGCAGTAAAAGAAAAAATTGAAAATCTTAATCCGGATGCTGATTCAGTTTATTAACTTTACAAACAGTCATGCGCTCGCTAAAATAAACAGTACTGACATGACTTTTAATGAGTCGTATAAAGGAGATTTTCAATATGGAATTAGATTTTAACTTATACATGCAGGATTTAGTTCAGAATGCACGTAACGAATTAACTGAAGCAGGCTATACAGAAATGCTCACACCTGACGATGTTGAATCACACTTAAACAAAGAGGGAACTGCGCTTGTTATGGTTAACTCTGTGTGCGGGTGTGCCGGCGGTATTGCACGCCCTGCAGCAATTCATTCGTTAAACTACGACAAGCTTCCGGACCAGGTACTTACTGTATTTGCCGGTCAGGACAAAGAAGCAACTGAACAGATGCGCGACAAAGCACCTGATTATTTACCATCATCTCCATCATTCGCGTTTTTCAAAGACGGTAAAATCGTCGACATGATCGAACGTCACCAAATTGAAGGCCATGAAATTATGAGCGTTATTACAGGACTTCAAGCGTGGTTTGAAGAACACGGCAAAGAAGCATAAAAAAAGAAAACACCCTCAAATGGCAAACGCCAAAAGAGGGTGTTTTTATACTGATATTTAATTAGAATGAAGTTAAGTAGCTGACGCCCATTAAGAGGCCGGAAACTACGATGAGAATAACCATAAACCATATAATTAATCTCTGAACTTTTTTATTGCCCATTTGCCCATCACCTTTAAGAATTTATTGTTATAATTAACTATACATGAATACAAAACAATATATCAACTGCTGGAGGCATATTTTTATGAATAAAGAACGTCTGACAGAACAATTTTTGGAAATCGTGCAAATCGACTCAGTATCGGGACAGGAACGCAAAGTTGCGGACTACCTGCTAAACCTTTTAAATGAGCTGGAACTTGCCGGTTTCGAAGATGACACACAGGAAGTAACAGGCTACGGTGCAGGTAACTTAATCTTTACGCTGAAAGGCGAAGAAAATATTTCACCGGTGGCATTTATGGTTCATATGGATACAGTAACTCCGGGAATCGGTGTTAAGCCGCATATCGAAGACGGTTACGTCTACAGCGACGGCACGACAATTTTAGGTGCTGACGATAAAGCGGGAATCTCTGCAATTATCGAAGCAGTGCGCGTGCTTAAAGAAGAAAACATTCCGCACGGCGACGTGGAAGTAATTATTACAGTCGGCGAGGAAACCGGCTTAATCGGAGCAAAAGCACTTGATATTAAAAACATTAAGAGTAAATTCGGCTACGCGGTAGACGGTACCGGCCAAGTTGGCACAATCGTTAACCGCGCTCCGACACAGACTAAAATTAAAGCGACGATTTTCGGTAAAAAAGCACACGCTGGAATTGAACCTGAAAAAGGCATCAGTGCAATTAATTTAGCTGCAAAAGCGATCAGCAAAATGAACCTTGGCCGCATCGATGAAGAAACAACATCAAACATCGGCACGATTAAAGGCGGTCAGGCGACGAACATCGTTGCAGACAAGGTGGAAATTTTAGCAGAAGTGCGCAGTTTATCAGATGAAAAACTGCATGCTGAATCCGATAAAATTAAAACAGCATTCGAAGAAACAGCAGCAGAACTTGGCGGCAGCGCTGACGTGCAGGTAGACGTTATGTATCCGTCACTGCATGCACCAAAAGAAGACCCTGTAATTACAACAGCGGCTGCAGCAATTAAAAATATCGGCAGAGAAACTGACATCATCAGCCTCGGCGGCGGAAGCGACGGCAACATTTTCCACGGACAGGGCGTACCGACAGCAATTTTAGGTGTAGGATATGAATACATCCACACGACAAGCGAACGTATGCCGCTTGAAGAGCTGTACAAGATAACCGAGCTGATTGTTGAAATTGTTAAAGTTCATTATGCAAATGAGAGTAAATAATAGATTGATTTATTGATTGAACCGGGACTTGAGTCCCGGTTTTTTTGTGTTGATTTTGATGGTTGGAAGCTCTATGAAGGACACTCATAGAGAGACGAAATCCTTAGGAGTTCTATGAAGAATGCTCATAGGAATCCAAAATCGTTAGAAGCTCTATGAAGAATGCTCATAGGAATCCGGAACCGCTGGAAGTTCTATGAACGCCACTCATAGGAATCCAAAACCGTCAGGAAATCTAT
>DAIPYL010000001.1:67525-74336 GCA_036782755.1 Jeotgalicoccus sp.
GCTGGAAGTTCTATGAACGCCACTCATAGGAATCCAAAACCGTCAGGAAATCTATGAACTTCACTCATAGAACTTCTAACTGATTAATATTAATAATTAACCCGATGAAGAGCTCACGTTCGGTTGAAAATCATTATTAAACCGGATGTGCACTCCATATCCGGCTGAATACATACAATCAACCGGATGTTTGATTGTCATGCGGTCGCAATCAGAGTATTAGCCGCATAAGACTCGCTCATCGGGACAAACAGCAGCTTTCATCTCATCGAACAATCGACATTGGGTCAATCAATCTTAATCGTCTCATCGTGAGTGCCTCATTGAGACAAATAACTCTATTCGTCTCATCGAAGTGCCGCACAACACAAAAACCCGCTGAAAATCACAAGGATTTTCAGCGGGTTCTTATAATCTTAATCATCCAGCGCCTGCCACACCTGTATTTTGGTTCCCAGGTCTTCAAATGAATAAGTGTGTTTAATTAATTCGAGTGAGAAGTCGCATGTCATGTTGACATCTTCTCTGAAGTGCCATCTGCGGAATATATATTCGTATACTTTATCGATTTCGACATCGGGTGCGCCTGATGTCTCGAATATTTCGTAGTTCATCGATTCTGTAAATGTTTCGTCAAACGGCGTGTGCTGATAGCTTGCTGTTCCGACGAATATTTCCATTTCACCGTCAACCACGCGTTCCTGTACAAATATTCCTTTAACAAAGCCGTCGTTGTAGCGCAGAATTTCATCGATCAGTCCGTCGCGTTCAAGTATTTTCAAAAACTTATACTTGTAGTCGGAGTGGTATGAATTGATATCAAAATACTGTGCAATACCGATTAAACGGAAGCTTTCCACAAACGTGCGGTACGACGGGTATTTCGGTTTCTTCGTCGGCACAACTTCAAATGAAATGTAGTCCAGCAGATCGATTTTTTTAATATTGCGTTCTGTTTCGTGCACGGGAATACCGAATGTGCGCGTATAGATTTTCTTAAACTTATCCACGTCGCGGTAACCGTAATATTTAGTAATATCGACAAGTCTGCGATGCCCCTGATATACTTCATACGCAATTTCCGTCATACAGCGTTTTTCCTGATACTGGGCCGGTGTCATTCCGACGAGCGATGTAAATATCGTCATAAATGATTTCTGTTCCACGCCCATATTTTCCAAAACCTCACCGAAGTCTATTTTTTCTCTGAGGTGGTCTTCAATATATACGATGAATCTTTCTACAAATCTGATTGTTTCCATGTAATCACCTATACTTATTGTACTCTTATTTATTATTCCACCCGCGGCTGAAAAACACAACTGATTATATGATATAATAAAGCAATTAATTAGCGAGGTGTCGAAATGAAATTTACTGTTTTGGGCTCGGGTGCCGGGCTCCCGTCTAAAGATAGAAATACGCAGAGTTTTGTCATTGACTGCGTGCTTGAATATAATGAATATATTTTAATCGATGCCGGTGAAGCTCTGCAGCACCGCATCCTTCATACTCATATTAAACCATCTAAAATAAAAAACATATTTATTACGCATCTTCACGGCGATCATATTTTCGGCCTCCCCGGATTTTTATCGTCGAGAGCGTTCCAGGGCGGAGAAGGTATACCGCTTAAAATCTACGGTCCGAAAGGTCTCGCCGAGTGGATTGAAACGACGTTCCGAATCTCGGAAAGTACGCTGAATTATCCGCTGGACATTATCGAAGTTGAGCCCGGTATGAATATCCGTCTGAATAATTTTAACGTTCATGTAATTCCATTATCTCATGGTATTCAGTCTTACGCTTATATTTTTAAAGAAGATAATCAGATCGGTGAACTCCAGACTGATAAACTTCGCGAACTCGGGTTAAAACCGGGACCGGTTTACGGTGAAATTAAAGCGAGTGAAACGTTTACTCATGACGGTAAAACTTACGAAACGTCAGACTTCATCGGCGAAACAATTGAGGGCCGTAAAATTACAGTACACGGTGATACGCGCTTAAACAGCAGTGAAGAGTACCTGGATTCAATCAGAGATTCAGACCTGCTCGTGCACGAAGCGACATTTTTAAATAATGAAAAAGAAAAAGCACATGATTATTTCCATTCGGAAATTAACCATGTGCTCGATGTATTTAAAGATGTGAACTATAAGCAGCTGTTAATCGTTCATATAAGCAGCCGCTATACGGATGAGAATATTAAAGAAATCAGCGCTTCGCTGGAAGGGCGGGCAGTTATTGCTTATGACTATTTCGAACTTCCCATCCCGCGTAACGTGAAATAAAATCTGCGACCGTCTGACGGTACATTTTCGGATTGCGATTGTAGCTTTCTACATGATTGCCGCGTTCCGGATACCACTGTTCTTTCGGTCCTTTTTTCTTGTTATAGAGTTCTTGTGACGATTCATACGGAATAAATGAATCGCGTTTTGAATGAATAAACAAGACAGGCTGCTCAATTTTATCGACCACTTTAATCGGTGATACATGGTACAGGCTGAATTTACTGCGCACTTTTAAAAATACGTAAGTAAACAAGAGGACTGCCGGTGATGCGACACGCGAGTACGAAGAATAGATGTGTGCAAGCTGATCTCTGAACTTCGCAAATGAAGCATCTGAAATATAGAACTTTGCTTTGTTCGACAGTTCTCCTGCATAAAGCAGTGTCGTTGCCGCACCCATTGATTCACCGTGAACTCCGAATTCGATATCATCACCGTAGTTTTCAAGCAGGTATTCAATGACTGTTTCAAGGTCGAATTTTTCATAGAAACCGTAAGTTGAATCCACACCGCCTGAATTGCCGTGACGGCGTGCGTCATAAACAACACAGTTGAAGCCCATATCCTTAAACAGGTTAACGTACTTTGTTGAGCTGAGTTTGTTTTCCGACACACCGTGACAGATGACCATCCATTTATTCGTAGTATTCGGGTAAATGAATGAAGCACTGATATCGTAGCCGAATCTTGACGGCACGTTCACGATGTCTTTTGGAAGTTTATCGTATTCCTCCATATTCATGCGCTTGGCACGTGTTTCGCGGCGTTTAATAATTTCCACGTCGCGCAGCTTGAAAAACATAATCTGGCTCGAGGCGAAGTAGCCGAGCGATATAAAGAGCACAGCTGCTGAAGTGAAGAGGGCAGCAAGCCATTTGGAAAAAGTTTTCATTGGAATCCTCCATTCTTTCTGACACACATTATTATATCACCTGTAATTATTTTTCAAATCGTTATTTTTACAATATAATATGATATATTTAGAATAACTATTGAAAAGCGGTGATGACTATTTCCAACGAACATTTAATCGAAAATACACGGTCCAGTGAAGATATATACGATGGTAAAATTATCGACGTTAAAAAACTGACCGTCGAACTTCCGAACGGCAAAGAAGCATACAGGGAAGTCGTATACCATAAAGGTGCTGTCGCTGTAATCGCGGTGGACAGTGAATTTATGTATTTTGTCAAACAGTTCAGAATCTCAACTGAAGAAGTACTGCTGGAAGTACCTGCAGGAAAAATTGAAATTGATGAACATCCCGATGAAACAGTGAAGAAAGAATTAAAAGAAGAAATCGGCGGAGAGTCGGACAGCATTAAAAAGCTCTACGAATTTTACGTATCACCCGGATTCTCAAATGAATTGATTCATCTGTATGAAGCATCAGACGTTTCATTTAGTGATTCTCAATTAGAAGAAGATGAATTTCTCGATATTGTAAAAATTCCGCTGACGGAATTACAAGAAAGAATGCATAAGGGCGAGTTCAGAGACGGTAAAACACTGGTTGCGGTACACCATGTGCTTCTGTCGAACGGTTATTTATAATCATTACAAATAACTTTGAAAAATGTACTTTCTTATGTATAATTGTTATCAATAAGATTACGAAAGTTGGAAGGTGCAGTTGTGGAAAAAAGAATTGAGCGAATAAAAGAAGCATTACACGATGCTCGGTATAAACTAACTCCACAGCGGGAAGTCACTGTGAGAGTATTGCTTGAAAATGAAAGCTCTCATTTGAGTGCTGAAGATGTTTTTATGAAAGTTAAAGATAAGTATCCGGAAATCGGACTGGCAACAGTATACCGTACACTTGAGCTTTTAAATGAACTGAATGTACTCGACAAGGTGAATTTTGGCGACGGTGTTTCAAGATATGACCTCAGAAAAGAAGGTGCACAGCACTTTCATCATCATTTAATTTGCATACATTGCGGTTCGGTGGAAGAAGTTGAAGAAGATTTACTGACGGATGTTGAGAAAATCGTCACACGCGATTTTGATTTCGACATTATCGATCACCGTTTAACATTCCACGGTATTTGCAAATTGTGCAAAGGGAAAGAAGGAAACACAGATGCTTAACCGTTATATCGATGAATACTTAACGTATTTAAAAATCGAGCGTGGTTTAAGTGATGCATCAATATCATCATACAAACAGGATTTAAAACAATACAGTCAATATTTAACTGATGAAAATGTTACGGGTGTCGAGCATATTACGACAGAAATCCTCGTAACATTTTTACAGTTTTTATCAGAAAACGGCAAGAGCAATAAAACGATCAGACGTGTGCAGTCGACACTCAGAAACTTTCATCAGTTTTTGCAGCTGGAGCAGGTTATCGATACGAATCCTGCACTCAGACTGAACACGCCTAAAGAAGAGCGGGAGCTGCCGGTGGTCCTGACCGTTGAAGAAATGGAAACGCTGCTGCATTCTCCGGACTCAACCGCACAGGGCATACGCGACAATGCGATTATGGAACTCCTTTATGCCAGCGGGCTAAGAGTGAGTGAGCTGATTAATTTAAAGCTCAGCGATCTGAATCTGGAAATGGGTTTTATTCATGTATACGGCAAGGGTGACAAGGAAAGAATTGTGCCGACGACCGAATATGTGGCGGATAAATTAAATAATTATATAAAAAATCAGCGTTTAACGTTATTAAAGCACGAAAATACTGATATACTGTTCCTTACGAACAGAGGTAAAGGATTCACCCGTCAGGGATTATGGAAGACGATTAAAAAGTATGTGCTGATCAGCGGCATCAATAAAAACATTACGCCGCATACGTTCAGACATTCATTTGCAACGCATTTAATCGAAAACGGCGCGGATCTCCGTGCTGTGCAGGAAATGCTCGGTCATTCCGATATTTCAACTACACAGGTGTACACCCAAATCTCTGCGACAAAAATCAGAGAAATGTATAAGCAGTTCCATCCAAGAAAGTAGGTAAATTTATTATGTACAAAAAAATTCATTTAATCGTTCTTGATTCAGTCGGTATCGGTGAAGCACCAGATGCTGCGGAATTCGGAGACGTTGGCACGCATACTTTAAAACATACATTAGAAGCTCATCCTAACACATTGCCAAACCTTTCAAAATTAGGTCTCGGCAACATCGATAAACTTCCGGGTGTTGATGAGGAAGACAGCACAACAGGATTCTACACGAAGATGCAGGAAGTATCGAAAGGTAAAGATACGATGACAGGACACTGGGAAATTGCCGGCCTGAACATCGACACGGCGTTCAAAGTATATCCGGACGGATTCTCTGACGAGCTGCTGAATAAAATTACGGAAGCAACAGGACGCGGCATTGTCGGAAATAAACCGGCGAGCGGTACTGACATCATCGAAGAATTCGGTGAACACCAGATGGAAACAGGGGACTTAATCATCTATACATCAAACGATCCTGTACTTCAGATTGCGGCGAATGAAGAAGTCATTCCACTTGAAGAAATTTACGACATCTGTGAAAAAGTACGCGAAATGACGAAAGATCCTGAATTTTTAGTCGGCCGTGTTATTGCACGTCCGTTTGTCGGCTCTAAAAAAGGTGAATTCAAGCGTACGGAAAACCGTCACGACTATGCACTTGAGCCATTTGGCAGAACCGTCCTGAACGCACTGAAAGACGATAACAAAGATGTTATCGCAATCGGTAAGATTAACGATATCTTTACGGGAAGCGGAATTACAGACGCTGTCCGCACGAAAAACAACGACGACGGTGTCGACAAGCTGCTTCAGGTAATGGACCGTGACTTTAACGGACTGTCATTCCTTAACCTTGTGGACTTCGATGCTGAGTACGGCCACCGCCGCGACCCGGTCGGCTACAGCAATGCATTAAAAGCATTCGATGACAGACTGCCTGAACTAATCGGGAAACTGACAGAAGACGATCTTTTAATCATCACTGCAGACCACGGAAACGACCCTACATACACAGGGACAGACCACACGAGAGAATATGTGCCGTTACTAATTACAACAGGCAGAGAACTCCGGTTTGGTGAAATCGATCAGTGTGCGACATTCAGCAACATCGCTGCAACAATCGCTGAAAACTTCGGCGTGGACTACGAAACACATGGAACGAGCTTCCTAAAGGAAATTAAATAAATGAAAAAAGCAAAATACTTTATCTTTATTGGAATACTCGTGATGAGCATTATCTGGGGATTCTTTTACTGGATGTTTTTAGTGTAAAGTAAATAAGTGAGCAGGATAGACGGTTTAAACACCTTTATTTTAGGTGTTTGAGCCGTTTTTTTTGTGTTTTGGGATGAGCGAGCATAAAAAAGAGCCGGTTAACGGCTCAGGCGGTTGATAATCTGTTATCGGGTTGATGAAACCGGCTCATGCGGCTGATAATTCATATTCGACCGCATGAAGGCAGTTCATCAGGTTGATTATTCATATTCGACCGCATGAAAAATGCTCATTGGGATGATTACCGGTTTACGTCTCAATGA
>DAIPYL010000001.1:74436-103866 GCA_036782755.1 Jeotgalicoccus sp.
ACGTCTCAATGAACATGCGGCATTGAGGCAAATATACTTAAATATCTCAACGAACAATTAACATTGAGACAAATATGCGTATTCGTCTCAATGAAGCCGTCATGTTATCCCTTCCGCTCTTCGAGCTTCCGGCTCAGCGCCTCGAGCCGTGCTTCAATCACGTCTTCGCGGTCGCGCAGGCGGTGGCGGTGGATAAGACTTTCATCTTTTTCAAAGCGCTCCATGTTTTCCAAAGTAAATGCACTGTACGAGTCATAATCATCTTTATGCATCTCATATAAAGACTCGTACACCCAAGTATCAACAGGATACTGCATCGGTTTAAATGGTATTTCAGCCAGCGTATTAAATCGGTCGCGAAGCATTTCAACTAATTCATCCCTAAATCCGAACTTCGTAACGTCGTACTGATGTTTTTCATAAAGCTTCAGCGCGCGCTTGTACGATGTCGCGGCACCGGTAACGTTATCACGCCGGTAATGGTATTCACCGGTTACAATCAGCACAAAAAACACTTCAGGGTCTTCTTTCGTAAAGTTTTCCTTGTCTTTCCATGCTTCTTCCATGATTTCATGGCATTCGAAGTAATCTTGCTTTATAATTAATTCGTTAAAGAATTGTAAAAGTATTTCTTTATCGATACGTATCACTCCTAAAATTGAGGTTTTGTAATGACTGCTTATAAAGTTAAATTAGATGTTTTTGAAGGACCGCTCGATCTGCTCCTTCATTTGATTAAAGAACTTGAAATTGATATTTACGACATTCCAATGAAAATGCTCACTGAGCAGTATATGGAATATATCAATCAGATGAAAGAACTTGAACTCAACGTTGCGAGCGACTATCTCGTTATGGCGAGCGAGCTTGTGAAAATTAAAAGTCACATGCTGCTGCCTGAACCGCCGATGGCCGATGAGGATTACGAAGATCCCCGTGATCAATTGATGTCCCAACTGATAGAATATCAAAATTATAAATTATATGCTGAAGAATTGAATAAACTGAAAGAGGAATCCAGACTTCAATTCGTCAAAGCGCCGCACTTATTCGAAGATGACGAGGATGATACCGAAACACTTGAGCTGAGTCTCCATGATCTGCTAGAGGCTTACAACAAGGTGAAATCCCGCGTATCTCTCACTGAAGAGTCATACGTCGTCGTCCCGCGTGAAGTTTATACGAAAGAAGAGGCAGTGGAATTTATCGCGTCAAAGTTTAAAAATACAAAGTCTTTAAAAATGACCGAGCTGCTCACATTCGATGAACCCCGAACGAAAGTAGTGCAGGTGTTTATCACTATATTAGATTATATCAGTCAGAATCTCTATCAGATTACACGCATCGATGAAGATGATTTTGAGCTCGAAAGGTTGGCTTAAGTATGGATAAAATAAACATTATCGAAGGTTTATTATATATTGCCGGCGACCTCGGTTTAAGTGAAGAGGCACTCATGATGCACGTGCCGATTACTAAAATGCAGCTGGAAATAGAAGTTGAAAAATACGACAAAGAACATTTAACAATTACCCGTCACGGTGATATGTATTTCTTAAAGACGACGGAGAACATGGAGAAATACATCAAGAGGGTGCTGGCTGACCGGCCGGCGAAAAAATTATCACAGGCGGCGCTCGAAGTGCTTGCGATAATTGCTTACAATCAGCCGATTTCAAGAAACGGCATAGAAAGCGTGCGCGGCATCGTCTCAGACGGTCCAATTTCAACACTGATTAATAAAGGATTAGTGAAAAAGAAAACCATTACTGAAGAACGTGCAGCGCATTTTGAAACGACGCAGAGCTTTTTGGAAATATTCGGTCTGGAATCTTTAGATGACTTACCGGCAGATGATATGATAGCGGAACAGGAAGAAATCGACTTGTTCTTCAATAGCTTAAAGGAGCAAAATTAATGAATACTACACGTTTAAATAAAAAAATTGCCGATGCAGGAATTACTTCACGACGTAAAGCGGACAAATTAATCGAAGAGGGCCGCGTCTATGTTAACGACAAACTCGTTACAGAACTTGGCATGCAGGTATCTGACAAAGACCGTGTCACAGTCGACGGTGTCCAGTTAACAAAAGAAGAACCCGTGCACATTTTATACTATAAGCCATCAGGCGAAATCTCAGCAGCAGAAGATGATAAAAAACGCGATACAGTAATCGACGTGTTCCACGACATCGATGCTCGTCTTTACCCGGTAGGACGTCTGGATTACGATACGTCAGGTCTTCTTCTTGTAACAAACGACGGTGAATTCACTCAGCTGATGACACACCCGAAATTTGAAATGAAGAAAACGTACAGAGTTAAAACAGATGGTATCCTCCTCCGTCACCAGCAGGACGAAATGCGCCGCGGCATCAGACTCGATGACGGCAAAACTGCACCGTGTGACTTAAAAGTAATCCGAGACAAAGGCGGCAAGGACATGATTCTTGAAATAACAATTCACGAAGGACGCAACCGCCAGGTCAGAAGAATGTTTGAACATTTCGGTTTAAACGTTACAAAACTGACGCGTATCCGCTTTGATTTCCTGACACTGGACGGGTTAAAAGAAGGCGAATACCGTTTCCTTAAACCGCACGAAGTGAAGAAGCTTATTGCCAACAGTAAGAAGTAAGTAATTAAATGTCATAATACTGTCAAACCGCAACAAAATGTGTAGTGTTATAATTATTGCTACGTACGCATTTTATTGCGGTTTATATCAATTTGGAAAGGGGCCTGACGTTGAAAAAAGGAACTAGAAAAATTATTCGTACAGGTACAATTATTACAATTGCTGCTTTGCTCGGCATAACATTATATTTAAATTTGAGGGATGGCTCTCAAACAGTTAATGTCGGAGACGATGCAGTTGATTTCAAACTGGAAACACTGGACGGCGAACAAATTCAGCTGTCTCAAATAATAGATGACAAAGGTGTCATTATTAACTTCTGGGGCACTTGGTGTAAACCGTGCCGCGAAGAAATGCCGGAAATGAATCAGGTGTATAACGAAGGTCATGAAGATTACGAAATTATTGCTGTAAACGTCTCTGAAAACAATCAGCAGATTGAACAGTTTATTTCAGGATTATCAGAAGATCTCGATTATCCGATCGCACTGGATCCGAAGCGCAGTGTAACGAAAGCTTACAATATTGGACCGCTGCCGACGACAATTGCTATTAACAAAGATGGTATCGTCGTTAAAAAACAGGAGTATCAACTGACTAAAGAGGATATCTACGCATTTATAGATGAATCTCTGGAATAGGATGGCCTAAAATGGAACAAAAAGAAATAAAATGTAATCACTGCGGTCATGTTAACCCGCCCGGCACCCAGCTGTGCCAGTCATGCGGTAAAATGATTAATGAAGATTACGACAAGAAAAAAATTAAAGACCTCATGCGCTACGATGGAAGTGCTGTGCGTTCAAAAGTCCGCTCACAGAGTATCTTTGATAAGATCTGGAACTTCTTCACTTCCATTAAAGTCGGCGTAGGCATCATTGCGCTGATTGCGATATCTGCCGCACTCGGGACGATTCTCCCGCAGGAATACTTCATTCCTATCGGAGCAGATCCGCTGCAGCACTACACAGAACATTACGGTACATTCGGAAGGCTGTATTATGAGCTCGGCTTTACGCAGCTTTATTCTTCATGGTGGTTCGTACTGTTAATGGGACTGCTGGCACTGTCTCTCGTTGCAGCAAGTATCGACAGAGGAGTGCCGTTATACAAATCGTTAAAGAACCAGCGCGTTAAAAAACACGCTTCATTCTTTAAACGCCAGCGTCTGTTCACTGAATACGATTCAGCTGACAAAGCACCTGAACTTGCGAAGTCATTTGAAGAGAAGAAATACAAACTGAAAACTGACGGCAATCATTATCTGTTTGAGAAGGGACGCCTGTCGAGATGGGGCCCTTACATTAACCATACAGGGTTAATCATTCTTCTTATCGGCAGCATGCTGAGATTCTTCCCGGGTGTGTATATTGATGAAATTATATATGCGCAGGAAGGCGAAACAGTCAGCATTCCGACAACCGAAGGCAAGTATTATATGCGTAACGACGGTTTCACACTCGATACATACGATGAAGAAGCCGGCACAGTATTTGACCAGTCGCTGCAAAATAATCAGGCGATGACAATCAGCAACTTCCAGACGGATATTACGATGTTTGAAAACAAAACAGCTGATATCGTCGGTTCTTCACCGGAACTTGAAGAAATAGAAAATTACAGCATCCGCGTAAATCACCCGTACCGCTTTGATGATTACGAATTGTACCAGTCAAGCTACGACAACTCGCAGATGAAATCGATGACGTTCAGACTTGAAGATTCAGAAGGCAACGTTCTCGGTGAAAACTTCAAAGTCAGTCTCGATGATCCGGCTGACAGTTATCAGATCACCGAAGACATCACGATTAACATGAAAGCTTATTCACCGGACTTCCTGGAAATCGATGAGAACGGTACACTGGTTTCCGAAACACCGGTACCGACAAACCCGGCATTCGTCTTTGAAGTTGCCGCGGGAGATAAGAACGAACTCAGTCTCCTGCAGATTATGAACTCAACGGATATTACACCGGATAACGAATACAGCATTAAATTCGTCGAAGCTGAAGAGCATATGGCGAGTGTACTGACATTGAAAAAAGACCTGGCAATGCCGATTATTGCAACAGGATTTGTAATTTTCCTTATCGGACTGTTTATCGGTTCGTACATTAACCACCGCAGAATCTGGATTAATGCAGAAGACGGAACGATGAATCTGGCTGCTCACACAAATAAAAACTACTTCGGTATGAAGAAGGAAATGGACGCAGTACTTAAGTCCCACAATCTTCACGAAGTATTCGATAAACAGGCAAAAGAGGAAAATGACAAGCTGAAAGGATAGTGTAATTTATGGATGCAACATTTTTATCACTGAGTAACACACTTATATTTATTGCTTTCCTTATGCTTCTGGTATCACTTTTACCGCTCGGCATAAGTATCAAATCTAAATCTAAATCACACAAATATGAAAAAATAGCAATCTGGATGATAGTTATCGCATTCGTCCTGGAGCTCGCATACTTTATTCTGCGCTGGATGGCTACCGGCCACGCACCGGTTTCAAACATGTATGAATTTATCGCGATGTTCTCGATTATGCTGATCGGCGGTTTCTTAATTACGTATCACTATTTCAGAACGAAAGTATTCGGACTGGTAGCTATTCCGATTTCACTGCTTCTTTTAGGATACGGCAGCCTGTTCTCAACAGACGTTCAGCCGCTGATACCGGCACTGCAGAGCAACTGGCTGGCTATTCATGTTATTACTGTGACATTGTCTTATGGTATACTGTCAATGAGTGCAGTCGCAGGACTTATCTACTTATTAAAAGCTATTCCTGCAGATGAAAATTCATGGCGTGCACGCTGGCTGGAAGCAATCATGATCGGTATTCTTACCGTCGTGATGTATATGGTCACAACAATATTTATGCAGAACATTATCGGTTACAACGATGAGTTCTACTATACGGATCAGCAGGGCCAGCAGGTTATTGCTGAATACCATCTTCCAAGCCTCGTGAACTATAACGAAGCTATACCGGTTGAGCACGTTGGCAATAATGAATATGAGCCTGCAGATCATTTCCACCTTGGAATTGATTTACCGCCGGTCATTAAAGCACATACTTTAAATACAGTAGTCTGGTCAATTATTATCGGTTTAATTACGTACGGAATCATTCGTCTGATTATTAGAAAACGTCTGTACGCACTGGCTAAACCGTTAACTAAAAAGGCCGATCTTGCACTGATGGATGAAATCGGCTACCGTTCTGTTATTATCGGTTTCCCGCTGTTTGCACTTGGAGGCATTTTCTTCGCTGCAATATGGGCTCAGATTGCATGGAGCAGATTCTGGGGCTGGGATCCGAAAGAGACGTGGGCGTTCATTACATTTATGTTCTATACGATTTTCCTTCACCTCCGCTTAAACCGCGGTTATGAAGGCGAGAAGTCTGCATGGTTAGCCGTTGGCGGGTTTATACTGATACTGTTTAACCTCGTTGCGATTAACTTAATTGTAGCCGGCCTGCATTCGTACGCATAATATGAAAAGAGGGTAATTATGGCAGAAAAAATACTTTTAGTCGATGATGAAGAACGTATTCGTAAATTGCTCAACTTGTACCTGACGAGAGAAGGGTATGAAATTACTGAAGCCGGAGACGGCAAGGAAGCACTGGAGCTTGCTTTACAGGAAGATTTCCACTGTATTCTGCTCGATCTGATGATGCCTGAAATGGACGGGATTGAAGTCGCGAAAGAACTGCGCAAAGAAAAATCAACACCCGTTATTATGCTGACAGCGAAAGGCGAAGAAGCAGACCGCGTTGAGGGGCTTGAAGTCGGCGCTGACGATTATATCGTTAAGCCGTTTTCACCCCGCGAAGTGGTGCTCAGGGTGAAAGCAATCTTACGCCGTTCTTCTGAAACGGCATTTATCGAAAAAGATTCATCAGCGAAAGATATGATTGTCTATGAACATCTCGTTATCGACAACGACGCTCACCGTGTTTTAGCCGATGACAAAAAGGTTAATCTGACACCGAAAGAATATGAACTGTTATTATTCTTAGCGAAGAGTCCCGATAAAGTATTTAACCGCGAAGAACTGCTGAAGGAAGTTTGGAACTATGACTTCTACGGCGATTTAAGAACAGTCGATACACACGTTAAGCGACTCCGCGAGAAACTGAACAAAGTATCTCCGGAAGCTAGCCAGATGATTCATACTGTCTGGGGTATCGGCTATAAATTTGAGGTTAATGATAAATGAGTTTTTTCTCCAGCGTTGTAACTAAACTGTGGTTTACTATCTTAATGATAGTGACTACAGTTTTAATTATATTATCGATCATTTTGAGCTTTTATTTCAGAAACTATGCACTCAGCAGCACAGAAGACAATCTCGAAGAAGAACTCACGCGGATTGAAAATGTGGTGCTCAGCAACCATACGCTTGATTTAAATGACTCATATCTTGCAGCTGAAGAAAACTTAATCATCTACTCGGACGGGCAGTTTATCGCGGGAAGCAGCCAGATCGCCGAGGAGATATACAGTGAGATTACGACTTCGAATCTTGCGAGCAGCACGTTTATCGTAAACGATATTAACGACCGGGAATTTATGGTCAAAGTATCCGATTTAAGCGAGTACTTCGAATCGGACACAGCGATTATTAAATACAATGATCTCGATGCGCTGAACCAGTCATTTCTGACAGTTTTAATTATTTTAATTCTTACAGCGGCGGTTCTGTTCCTGATTACAACGTTCTTTGCATTCTTTTTAATATCGAGAATTACAAAACCGCTGATCGCACTGAAGAACTCATCGTTCTCAACGGCAGGCGGTAAATACAACCAGCTGAAAGTGACATCGCGCGATGAAATCGGGGAGCTGACGCTGGCGTTTAACAAGATGAACGACAACATTAAAAGTACGATTACAGAACTGACACACGAGAAAAACCTGCGTGAAACAGTATTCTCATCTCTGTCGAACGGTATTATGTACTTTAATACCGACGCAGAGCCTGTTTATTCGAACGATCGCGGACGGAGCTACTACGAGCTGTTCCAGCAGTACGGCGAGGAATTTGAGTACTTTAAACGTCTGATTAAGGATGTTTCGGAGTCAGATGATAATCACCTCGAACGTCTCGATATCGATGATCTGCATCTGCAGCTTGCGATGTCGCCGGTTAAATCGCTCGAAGAACAGAACGGAGTGACCGTGCTGATTCGCGATATTACCGATGAATACAACACAGAGAAGATGCGTACAGACTTTATTTCAAGCGTGTCGCATGAACTTAAAACACCGATGGTTATGCTGAGCGGGTACTCTGAAGCACTGCTCGATGATATCGTCACAGAACCTGAAGAAGTGAAGGAAATGGTGTCGATTATTAAAGACGAATCCGACCGTATGAACAAGCTCGTGAGTGAGCTGTTGATCATTGCACGCATGGACTCGGACGATGTTCTTTACGACATTAAGCCGCAGAACTTTACGGCGCTGCTCGGCGAACTTTATCAGCGTTTCGATTACAAGCTGAAAGACAACGGAATTGAACTGAACGTTGTCGGCGGCGAAGAAGCAGTTGAATTCCCGTTTGATTACGATAAACTGAATCAGGTCTTCACGAACTTAATCGATAATGCAATCCGCTATACAAAAGCGGGGGATGTGATTACAATAAATATTGCAGAAGATGACGATGGCTGTGTGGAAATTAAAATCAGCGATACCGGAACCGGCATAAAACGCGAGAATATTAAACATATATTCGAGCGTTTCTATAAAGTCGACGAAGCGCGGACAAGAGGAAAACATGGAACCGGTCTCGGACTGTATATCGTCAGCAACATTATCGCCAAACACGGCGGAACGATTGCAGCAGACAGCATCTTCGGTGAAGGTACGACATTTACAATCAAACTACCTAAAGAATAGAAAGGAATGAGCCATTTGGACAGGACCCGTCTGAGAAAAATAATTTACATCAGTATATTAAGTGCACTGGCATTCATTCTGATGCTGATACAATTTCCGCTGCCGTTCCTGCCGCCGTTCTTAATGCTCGATTTATCAGACATCCCGGCGTTTATCGGATTTATACTCTTCGGAGGTATCGGCGGATCGTTAATCATTATTATGAAAATCGTGCTGTACAGCATATTAATGGCAAGCGAACCAATCGGACCGATTGCAAACCTGCTTGCAGCATTTTCATTCCTGCTGCCTGTATACTTTTTCTATTACAAACGTAAAACAGTTAAAAGCCTGATTGCGGGATTCGTTGCGGGGACAATCGTTCTGACGCTGGCGCTGGCAATACTGAACTACTTCGTACTGCTTCCGGCATACGGCATGATTGTCGATCAGACAGACGTTATCAATAACCTGCGTACGGTAATCACAGCGGGAATTATTCCGTTCAATATCGTTAAAGGTATTATTTTGAGTATTGTCTGTTACGTGATTTATAAAAAAGCAATCCCTGTTCTGATGAACAGACAATAATTGAAGAGTCATCCGGTACTGATGCAGGTGCCGGGTGGCTTTTTGGTTCAGGTAAGTATTTTTTGATTGACATGGGATTTGCTGATTATTTGTGCCTGGGGGACGACGACGGTTCGCCGTCGTATTCCTGGGCACGTTAAAGTACGACACCAGTTCGCCGTCGTACTTCAATTAAACAGAGCAGCTTTTTAGGCCCGGTTCACAACAGACAGCAACAGCACAAACAAAAAAGGACGAGACCGCCGGTCTCATCCTTTTATCTGATTAAATTTTATTCATATTTTAATGGATCGCCGTCGAATGGTGCATCCTCAACTTTAATCGAGTCTGTTGGACAGCCGTCGAATGCGTCTTCCATATCTTCTAGCAGGTCATCAGGCACCGCTGTAACGCCCTTGTTATCATCTAAAATGACGTAAGCAATGCCGTCGTCATCGTAATCATATATATCTGGTGCTGCTGCACCACACGCGCCGCATGCGATACAAGTATCTTGGTCTACTATTGTGTACTGTTTTGCGCTCATATATTTCACCTCTTAACGTTTACGATTAGTTCATAACTAATATTAAGAGAAAATCGAAAAATTATCAATGAACAAACTTTGAATTCGTCAACAATACGCCGGAAGTATGATTACTCTTTAAATGTCCATACAAACAATATATAATTAAGCCAAGAATCAAGTTACTAGGAGAATGCGCTATGAAAGATGATTTTTATAAAGATATTAAGCATAAGCGTGCACAGGATGAGAAATCCAGTAAAACAAGTGCAGGTAACAAAAAGTCAGATAAGCAGCAAAGAGAAACGCTTAGCCGCAGTGCACGTCATAAATCCAAAGAGGCCGGCGAGAATAAACAGCCGGATAAAAAAGTGCCGCCGAAAAAACAGCAGCAGAAAGAAAATAACATCGCTGATAAGCTGAAAGGATATTTCAGCGCTGAGAATGCAGCAAAAGGCAAAGCGTTATTTGCAGGAACTTTGGCCTCATATCAGAAACGCATTAAGAATGAAATTAAGATATCGAAAGAAAAACTCGGCAGCATCGGTGCTGCGAAGAGTGCAATTAAGAAGCCCGGAAAAAACGACGGGAACAAAAAGAATCGCATGCTTCCATGGGTCTTTGCCGTACTGATTTTAATACCGATTACAGTCTTATTAGCATTTTTAATATTTTCCAACTTCTGGCCGTCGCTGAACGATGAAATTCAGGTGGCCAGCGAGAACACTTCGGAAGAAACAGACGATAACGGTGAAGAAAAGAGCGGTGATGAAGATGATTCAGAAACTGCTGCTGGATTTAACGAGGAGCTCGAAGCCCAAAAATCCGAGCACGAAAGACGCCTGGCAGCAAACCGCAATGAAGATTTAAGCTCAAAAAATATCGAAACAAATTATTCACAGGAAGAACTTCTCGAACTTGAAGATGCCGCACTTGCTGCAATCCGCAGCAAGGAAGATGATTCTGGCGAAGAAGAGGATACTGAAGCAGAAAGTTCTGCAGAAGAAGCTGAAAAAGAAGATGCGTCTGATTCAGCAGCGAAAGAATCAGCAACCGAATCAATACCGGAAACAGAAACTGCTGAAGACAGTACTGAAACAGACACAGATTCAAATTCTTCCGAAACACAAAATGCAAATGCATCTCACGTCGTAACTCCCCAGGATAACCTTTACCGTATTGCGATTCAGTATTACGGTGAGGGCAGCGCAGAAAATGTTCAGCGCATCATGGAAGCGAACGGCGTCACACCTGACAGCTTATCTGTCGGACAGGAACTTATAATACCGTAAATGAAAGTAGGCCATTAAATGTCACATATCAGCATCGCAATTGACGGGCCGGCTGCTGCCGGCAAAAGTACAATTGCAAAACGCGTCGCAAAAAAACTGGAGTATTTATATATTGATACCGGTGCAATGTACCGTGCAGTTACACTGTACGTACTTGAGCACGGTGATGAAATCATTCAGGATATCAGCAATCATATCCACATTACATTCGGCACCAGCGACGAAGTATACTTAAACGATAAAGATGTCTCTAAAGAAATTCGTTCACCGGAAGTAACGAACAACGTCAGCCGCATTGCAGCAATCGGCGAAGTCAGAACCTACCTCGTCGACATGCAGCGCGAAATCAGCAGAACGAGCAGTGTTGTAATGGACGGCAGAGATATCGGCACAACAGTGCTGCCTGATGCAGAAGTTAAAATTTTTATGCAGGCATCGCCGAAAGTCAGAGCCGAGCGCAGACTCATAGAAGAGACTGCCCGCGGCAACAATATTGATCTGGAAACTCTGACAGCGGAAATTATCCGCCGCGATGAGATTGACAGCACGAGAAAAATTTCACCGCTTGTAAAGGCTGAAGATGCAGTGCTCCTCGATACGAGCCATTTATCGATTGAAGAAGCCGAAGCAAAAATCATTCAGCTGGTGGAAGACAAACTGGAGGTACAGTAAATGATGTATGAAGCTGCGAAGTTTTTACTAAAAGTATATTACAAATTGAGATTTAAAATGACATTTGTCGGTGCAGACAGAGTACCGTCAACCGGTCCGGTTATGCTTTGTTCGAACCACGTGTCGGATTTTGATCCGCCGCTTATCGGTATCGGACTCAAGCGCCAGCTGTCATTCTTTGCAAAAAAAGAATTATTCGAGCTGCCGGTTATCGGCAAAGTATTCCCGAGCCTGAATGCTATTCCCGTATCGCGCGGTAAAAGCGACAGATCAGCGCTGAAAACTTCTATTAACGCATTAAAGGAAGACCGCTGCCTGTTAATTTTCCCGGAAGGAAGCCGCAACAAAGGCGACGTCAGAAAACTGCAGAATCTGCAGGAAGGTGCGAGCTTTATCGCTTCGAAATCCGAAGCACCGATTGTACCTGTTATTATTAAAGGTGAGTATAATCGTAAAAAGGGTGTTACAATAATATATGGCAAGCCGATTAACACGAAAGAATTTCTTGCCGAAGGGAACACACGCAAAGATCTGACACGTAAATTGGAGGAAAACCTAAACAATTTACTATTTTCAGAATAATCACTTGACAAAAGGTTCGAATTGTAAGAAGTTAAATATATACATTGTATAGTAATTGGAGGCAAGCACATGGCGACAGAAGACATTAAGAACGAAGAATCAAACATTGAAGAAACACAGGTAAACGATGCACCTGACAACAGCGAAGAAGTACAGAACGAAACTGAGACGGCTGAAAACAGTCCGTTTGCAGTTGGAGACACGGTAACAGGTAAGATTTTTAACATCGAAGACAAGTTTGTAAAAGTTCAAGTAGATGATTCTGACTACGAAGGCATAATTCCAATCAGTCAGCTTACAAACAAACGTATCGAGCATCCGAACGATATTATTGCACTTGACGATAAGATCACTGCAACAGTTATCAAAGTGGAAGATGATGCTAAAAACATTATCATTTCAATCCGCAAGCTCGACGAACAAAAAGCATACGAAGATTTAAAACAGAAAAAAGATGCTGATGCAACGCTTGAAGGTACTGTTGTAGAAGCAGTTAAAGCCGGTCTTGTATTAGACGTCGGCGTGAGAGGATTTATTCCTGCATCACTTCTTTCTGATGAATATATTGAAGACCTTGAGCAATTCAACGGTCAGACTCTGGAAGTTAAAGTCGAAGATATCGATCAGGAGAAAAACAGAGTAATTCTTAACCGCAAGCGTATCGTCGAAGGTGAGAAGTCGATAGAACGCCGGGCAGAGCTTGAAAACCTGGAAATCGGCAGCATCATCGAGGGTGAAGTTGTCCGCACAACCACTTTCGGTGCTTTTATCAACATCGGCAGCGTAGACGGACTTGCTCATATTTCAGAGTTAAGCTACAGCCGCGTCAACAGCGTCGAAGATGCTGTTGAAATCGGCCAGAAAGTTCAGGTTAAAGTTCTGGATGTAAATCCTGAACAGGAACGTATCAGCTTATCTGTTAAACAGGCAGGCGAATCTCCGTTCAATAAATTTATCGATGCGCACAGCACAGGCGATGTTTTAACAGGTACTGTTAAACGTCTTGTTGACTTCGGTGCATTTGTTGAAGTTGAACCTGGTGTTGAAGGTCTTGTGCACATTTCTGAAATTGCACACGAACACGTTAACGTACCGGGAGATGTTCTGAAAGAAGAACAGGAAATTGAAGTGAAAATCATCGGTCTGGATTCAGACAACGAGAAAATCTCATTATCAATTAAAGCTTTAGAATCAGCTCCGGCTAGGCCGAAACAGGCTAAGCGCGAAGAAAATACACAAGTTTACACAGACGACAATAACGACGATGCACCAACTTTAGGTGACGTGTTCGGCGATCGTTTCAAAAATTTAGATTTATAATATTAGACTCACTCATAAATAAAGAGCGATGATACTATCGCTCTTTATTTTATTTGTGTTAAAATAAATGTGCATACAGGGAGGGTAACAATGTATAAACCAACAGTAGCAGTAGTAGGGCGGCCGAACGTCGGCAAGTCCACGCTTTTTAACAGAATTATCGGAGAAAGAAAGGCAATTGTCGAAGATTCTCCAGGTGTTACAAGAGACAGATTGTACGCCGAAGGTGACTGGTTAAATTACACTTTTAATTTAATCGATACCGGCGGTATTGAAATTAAAGATGAACCGTTTCAGCAGCAGATTAAAATGCAGGCTGAAATTGCGATTCTTGAAGCAGATGTTATTTTAATGATTGTGAACGGCAGAGACGGTGTAACGAGCGACGATTTATTCGTTGCGCGTATTTTGCAGAAATCGAAGAAGCCCGTCGTTCTTGCAGTAAACAAAATTGATAACTATGAAATGCGCAGTGAAATATACGAGTTCTACCAGCTTGGTCTCGGAGAGCCGTGGCCGGTTTCAGGTTCACACGGTCTCGGACTCGGAGATGCGCTGGATGAAGTTGTCCAGCACTTTAAATCACTGGAAACAGAAGTTGAAGAAGATCCATCGGTTAAAGTATCTTTAATCGGACGTCCGAATGTTGGTAAATCCAGCCTGGTAAACGCAATTCTCGGCGAGGAACGTGTTATCGTTTCCGATATAGCCGGTACGACACGCGACGCGGTCGATACGGCATATACTTACGAAGATCAGCCATTCACATTAATCGATACTGCAGGTATGAGAAAGCGCGGTAAAGTATACGAAGCAACCGAGAAATACTCAGTGCTCCGTGCGACACGCGCAATTGAACGTTCCGATGTTGTTCTCGTCGTGTTAAACGGTGAAGAAGGCATACGTGAACAGGATAAAAGAATTGCAGGACTTGCCCATGAGGCCGGACGTGCGATTATTATCGTCGTCAACAAATGGGATGCAGTCGAAAAAGATGAAAAGACAATGCGTAAATTCGAACTGGAAATCCGTTCGAACTTCCAGTATCTGGACTACGCTCCGATCACTTTCGTCTCGGCAATAACCAAAGTCCGTCTTAAAACTTTATTCCCGCTTATTCAAGAGGCGTATGCATCGAGTCATATGCGCGTGAAGTCGAGCACACTGAACGAAGTGCTCGTAGACAGCGTCAGTATGAATCCGACACCGACAGACTCCACAGGCCGCCGTTTAAGCATCTATTACGGTACACAGGTCAGTGTCGGACCGCCGACATTTGTTCTGTTCGTGAACGATGTGGAACTGATGCATTTCAGTTACAGAAGGTATATCGAGAATCAGCTGCGTAAAGCATTTGATTTTACAGGTACACCGATCCATATCATCACCCGCAAAAGAAATTAGAAAGTAGGGTATCAATATGAACATCTCAGTCATTGGAACAGGCAGTTTTGGTACAAGCCTCTCGATGGTCTTAAATGATAATGACAATCGGGTGATGATGTACGGGAGAAATCAAGATACTGTCCTGGAAATAAACGAATCACACACAAACGCCCGTTATTTAAAAAATATCGAATTGTCGGAAGGTATTAAGGCGACTGCCTCGCTTGAAGAAGCAGCAGCACATGCCGAACTTCTCGTGCTTGCGGTACCCGTTAATGCAATGCGTCCTGTTGCGACTGAACTGAACGGCCTGTTAAAAACATTAGATAAGAAGGTCCTCGTTGTACACGTTGCAAAAGGACTTGAACTGGACACATACAAACGCGTCTCACAGGTGCTTGAAGAAGTATTCGATGAAGACCGTGTAACAGACATCGGCGTGCTCAGCGGACCAAGCCATGCAGAAGAAGTTGCACTGAAACAGCCGACAACGGTATCCACAGCATCTATCCGTGAAGAAGGTGCCAAAGTAATTCAGGATGCATTTATGACGGACTACTTCAGAGTGTACGTCAATAATGATATGGTCGGGGTTGAAATCGGCGGTGCGCTGAAAAATATCGTCGCACTTGCTGTCGGTGCTTTGTCGGGCTACGGTTTCGGTGATAATCCGAAAGCCGCCGTCATTACACGCGGCCTGCACGAAATTGCACGTTTGGGTACAAAACTCGGTGCGAACCCTCTGACATTCCTCGGATTAACAGGAATGGGCGATTTGATTGTTACAGCGACGAGCCAGCACTCGAGAAACTACCGCTGCGGCCAGATGCTTGCAGGCGGAATGTCACTGGAAGAAGCGACAGAAAAGATGGGCATGGTCGTTGAAGGTGTCAATACGACGAGAGCAACTTATGAACTCGCAAAACAGTACGATGTCGATATGCCGATTACGAAAGTATTATACGGTTACTTATTTAACGGCATCAGTGAAGATGAAGCTTTCAACGCGCTGATGAAGCGTGAAAAAACTTCTGAATCAGAAGGCTTGAAACAATTGCTCGAGAGTCAAATAAAAAATAGTAAACAGTAAGAGGGAAATGTATGTTTGATATTTCAAGAATGGACTTAATGTGGGTGTCATTCGTTTCTATCGGATTTATGGCACTTGCAGCAGTATTAATTTATCTGGCAAGGTTTGTTATTACTATTCGTTTCGTCAGCGTCATTATTTCTTTAATTGCATGGGTCCTGTTAATACTCGCATTTCTGCTGATGATTTTAGTCATCGGGGGATCCACACATGCGTAAATCCGGTTTTCTTTTAACTTTCATGTTGGCGCTTCTTGTCTTAACAGGATGTATGTATCCTGATGATCAGCGTGCAGGAAGCAATATTCCTCCGGAGACTGATATTCAGAACGTCCAGAATGCAGTCGACAACTTCCAGGAGTCAGAGGGCGGTATACTGCCGATTAAAACAACTGAAAATGCCGCGGAATATTTAAAATATCCGGTGGAGTTCACGCGCGTTGTACCCGAATACTTAAGTGAGATTCCGGTTACAGCTTACGAGAACGGCGGAACGTTCCAGTACGTTATACTCGATGCAGAAGACGAACCGGTTGTAAAAATTGCAGACCTTGCAATTATCGAAGAGCTCCGTTCGCTCCATCTCCGCCTTAACGGTATGGGCGAGCATGTGGAACTCGGTGAACAGGTCGGTCCAAACGTTTATCAGCTGGATCTTGACCATTATAACCTCGCTGACAATCCGACAGTAACGAGTCCTTATTCGGGCCGTGAACTGAACGTGTATTACAGCGGCGGTCAGGAATTCGTTATCGATTACAGAGATGATCTGAATTTAATGATTGAAAATGAAGGCCTTGAATTTGAGACAGGCGAGGACATCCGCAAAGTATTGTATGAATTTACACCAATTGTGCCGATATATGCACCTGAGATGACAGTTGATGAAAATAACGAAGCAATATTCATGACGAGTGTGCACAAAAGTTAATTCCAGCTGAATTTTTACAGGAAAAAACGGTTAAATCCGTTGCAGTCCCTACGGCCGTATGGTAAAGTCAAAACATAATGATAAAATCATTATACAGATTATAGGAGGTCTATCAGATGAATAAGACAGATTTAATCAACGCTGTCAGCGACAAAGCTGACCTTACAAAAAAAGAAGCAGGAGCTGCAGTAGACGCAGTTTTTGAATCAATCCAAGGTTCACTTCAAAAAGGTGAAAAAGTACAGTTAATTGGATTCGGTAACTTTGAAGTACGTGACCGTGCTGCAAGAAAAGGCCGTAACCCGCAGTCTGGTGAAGAAATCGAAATCCCAGCATCTAAAGTACCTGCATTTAAAGCTGGTAAAGCACTTAAAGACGCAGTTAAATAATTTATCTAAACTAGGCCTAACATTGAAACGTTAGGTCTATTCATTTATAAGGTGATATTTATGAAATACTCAGCCGTTGAAGCTTATAACGATTCAGGACTTGCCGAATTGATTAATAAGCTCGAGCAAAATGAAATTACTGAATTTTTTTCAGACAGCAAAAATATAATTCATAAAAGATACGTCGCAGACGCAGTTCTTTTATTTACATATGCTTTAAACCAGCTCGACACTGTACCGCCTGCCGAAAGCCGTGAAAGCCATGTACTGACAGGAGATGCATATTTCAGCGAATTCTATTCAGCACTCGCAAATCACGGTGAAATGCAGGTCGTTCACGATATGGTCGAAATTTCGAAAGAACTGTCTTCCAAAAAATCCAGACAGTACGAGCATGCGCTTGAAGTTTCCGACAGCGAACTAAAGTACCTGCTATTTGCACCGCTTTTGTATTTAATAGATAATGGGTATGTAACGTCTGACCTCGATAACGTACTCTGCTGTTTTATTCAAAACATGAACCGTTCGGAGCTGGCATACATAATAAATACAAAAGGTGAAGGCTAATGCAAACAGAAAACAGAATTCAGACAATCTTTAATTCAATTTCGGATGATTATGATCACATGAATGACATCATAAGCTTCAATCAGCATACGATATGGCGCAACCGGACAAACAAGGAAATTTTCGTTAAACCCGGACACCAGATACTCGATTTATGCTGCGGTACAGGCGACTGGACAATCCAGCTTGCCGCACACTCAGAAGCAGACATTACAGGTCTCGATTTCAGTGAGAACATGCTGAAGGTCGCAGCTGAGAAAACAGCCGGTATCAATAACATTACACTCGTACAGGGCGATGCAACAGAATTGCCTTACGATAATGATTCATTTGATATCATTACAATCGGTTTCGGTCTCCGCAATCTGCCTGATTACAACAAGGCGATCGAAGAGTTCTACCGCGTGCTTAAGCCGGGCGGCCAGCTCGTAATTCTTGAAACTTCGAACCCTGAGAACAGCCTGATTAATTTCGGTTTTAATATTTACTTCGGTAAAATTATGCCGTTTTTAGGCCAGAAAATTGCCGGCAGCGGCCAGGAATATACATGGCTGTATGAATCTACGAGCAGCTTTTTATCGAAGGCTGAGTTAAAATCAATGATGCACACAAACGGATATATAAATATCAAAGTAATCCCTCATACATTTGGTACTGCAGCTACTCATATCGGATATAAACCGCTAGAGGCTGCAATGTGAAATCTTTAAAGAAATTTATGGCAGGGGAGTTATCCCGTGTTAAGAAAATCGTTAAAAAGGAACTTAAACCGAATGGCACGATAGTTAACGATAAGAGTTTTGAGCTGTTTAACTCCGGGGGAAAGAAACTTCGTCCCATGTTTACTATACTCGCAGGAAAGCTCGGGGACGAGACGCACTATGAAGAGGTGCTGAGAACGGGCGCGAGTCTCGAACTGCTGCACATGGCAACACTTGTCCACGACGATATTATCGATGACAGCGCGCTCCGCCGCGGCAAACCGACCGTGTTTTACGAACACGGTTATTTCCAGGCGGTCAACACAGGCAACTATTTGCTGTCATCAGCACTGCAGGTAATCAGTAAAATTGATAACCCGGTGTTTCATGAAACTTATGCTGCAGGAATCAGAGAAATCGTGCAGGGTGAGCTCATTCAGTTCGATACGCAGTTTGATGCGCATCAGACGCTGGATGATTATTTCAGAAAAATTTACCGAAAGACCGCACTTTTAATCGTGCTGAGTATCGAACTTGGCGGCCATGCTGCGAAACTTGATAACAAAACGATTCAAAAACTGAGCGCATACGGATACCATATCGGCATGAGTTTCCAGATTATCGATGACTGTCTCGATTTTACAGGCAGTACGAAAACGCTCGGTAAACCGAACTTTGCCGATATTAAAAACGGTCATTATACTTTGCCGGTGCTGCTCCTTCGTGACAGCGATCCGGAATTTAAAGCAATGCTTAAAGAGTATTCCGTTACGAAAGAAAATCCGGAAGCACTCATCGATCGTATATTAGAGAGCGGTGCAGTGGACCGGGCACTGGAAGTCAGCACGGAGCACATAGAGAAAGCCGAGGCTGAGATCGTTAATATTGATGACCCTGTCAGACAATATTTAATGGAAATTGCAGGTATGTTGAAAAACAGACGGAATTAGTTTGTACAGACACTGTATTAAATGCTAAAATAATATTCGAAAACACATTTAAGGAGCTATTATAATGGAAAAAACATTTCTTATGATTAAACCGGACGGTGTCCAAAGAAATCTTATCGGACCTATCGTTGAAAGATTAGAAAACAAAGGATTCAAAGTTGTTGGTGCTAAATTAATGCAGGTTTCTGAAGATCTTGCTAAAACTCATTACGGTGAACACAGCGAAAGACCTTTCTTCGGCGAGCTTGTTGAATTCATCACATCAGGACCGGTTTTTGCAATGGTTCTTGAAGGTGAAAACGTAATTAAAACTGCACGTCTTGTTGTAGGTTCTACTAACCCGCAGGAAGCTGCTCCGGGAACTATCCGCGGCGATTTCGGCTTAACTGTCGGTAAAAACATCATCCACGGTTCAGATTCACCTGAAAGTGCTGAAAGAGAAATTAACTTATTCTTTGACGAGTCTGAAGTATTAGATTACAACCTGTCTAATAGCGCTTGGATTTACTAAGAATTTAAAAAACAGGCTGGGTAATAACATTACTCAGTCTTTTTTTCATATAATTATATAAACAAATAATTCAGATAGAGGTGCTTACAATGAGATTTTTAACTTCAGGAGAATCGCACGGCCCAAAAGTAAACGCTATTGTGGAAGGATTCCCTTCCAATCTTCCAATTAATAAAGAACGTATGCAGGAAGAGCTATTTAAACGTCAGGGCGGTTACGGCCGCGGACGCCGCATGCAGATTGAGAAAGATACTTTCGAATTCGGTTCAGGCGTCCGCCACGGGAAGACGCTCGGCAGCCCGATCATGATGGAAGTCAATAACGATGACTTTAAACACTGGGTCAAGATTATGGGAGCCGAACCGATTACAAAAGAAGAAGAAGCAGAAATGAAACGTATTATTACAAAGCCCCGGCCGGGACACGCAGATCTCGTGGGCGGCATGAAGTATAATCACCGTGATCTCCGCAATATTCTCGAGCGTTCTTCTGCACGCGAAACAACTGCACGTGTCGCTGTAGGCGCACTCTGTAAAGAATTACTGCATGCTCTTGATATAAATATTACATCACGTGTAACTAAAATCGGACAGGTTACTGATGACGGTGCATACGATTACGCTGAGTTAAGCGGAAAATCAAATGACTCAAGCGTCCGTATGATTTCAGATGAAGCAACCAGGGAAGCTGAAGCAGCAATTGATGCAGCGAAGAAAGCAGGCGATACACTCGGCGGTGTCGTTGAAGTTATCGTTGAAAACCCGCCTGTCGGCTTAGGCTCGCACGTTCATTACGACCGCAAGCTCGACGCTAAAATTGCGCGCAGCATCGTCAGCATCAACGCGTTTAAAGGTGTTGAGTTCGGCATGGGCTTTAAAATGGCTGAAACACCGGGTTCTTCGGTGCAGGATGAAATTAAATTCGACTCAGAAGACGGATTCTACCGCAGCTCGAACAACCTCGGCGGCTTTGAAGGCGGTATGACAACAGGAATGCCGATTGTTGTCCGCGGAGTCATGAAGCCGATACCGACTTTATACAAACCGTTAATGAGTGTCGACATCGAAACGAAGGAAGCATTTACTGCAACAATCGAGCGCAGTGACCCTTGTGCAGTGCCTGCAGCATCAATTGTCGCAGAACACATGGTGGCAATCGAAGTGGCAGAAGCTATTTTAGATAAGTTTCCGGGCGATGACTTCGGCGATCTGAAAGCTTCACTCGAACTTTACAACAAACGTTTAAGCGAGTATTAATATGGATATTTCGACGGCCTATAAAGATAATAATTATAAAATTCACGTCGCCCGCAATATTTTGGAGAACCGGTTAAATACTTATACCGAACAATACGAATCTGTATATTATATTATCGATGAGAATGTATATGATATATACAAAGATACTAAATTATCATTTATAAAATCACCGCTGGTCGTCACAGAAGGAGAATCGTTTAAATACGTTTCTCCTTTAATGCACACTATGGAAGAACTGCTCGCAGCCGGCATTAAGCGGAACTCGCTTCTTGTCGTAATCGGCGGCGGGGCGACAGGCGATGCCGGCGGTTTTATCGCAAGCATCGTTCTCCGCGGTGTGGATTATATTCATGTGCCGACGACACTGCTCGCACACGATTCCGCTATCGGCGGGAAAACTGCGATTAACTCGGAACACGGCAAAAATCTGATCGGTGCATTTTACCGTCCGAAAGCAGTGATTTACGATCTTGAGTTTCTGGATTCACTGCCCCGTGCCGAAGTGCTCAGCGGTTTCGGAGAAGTGTATAAACATGCGATGCTGAACAGTCCGGAACTTTCCGAAGAACTCGTGAATATAACTGCGGACAGCATCGATGTTACCGGACTTACGCCGTTTATCATCAAAGGTATTGAAACGAAGATGAAAATTGTGATTGAAGACGAACATGAATCGGGCAGCCGCAAGTTTTTAAATCTCGGACATACACTTGCTCATGCTGTAGAGTACAAATATAAAATACCTCACGGCCAGGCGGTTATGCTCGGTATTATCGCAGCACTGTATATTTCAAACGAACTGAACGGCACTGATTTTAATATCGGTAATCATATCGATTATATGCGGCGTCACGGCTATCCGGTAAATCTTCTTAAAGAGATGGATATTGATGAAATGATGCAGCTGATGATGAAAGATAAAAAGAATCACCGCAATGATTATATAAGCTATATTGTGTTTAAAGATCAAAATACACCTGAGGTCATGGATATCAAAATTGAAAATCTCAAAAAAATACTGGCAGCATTAAAGGAGCGCATATGAAGCAGTTACTTAACGGAACATTCAAAGGCACGACACGCGTGCCCGGAGATAAGTCGATTACACACCGCGCTCTGATGCTCGGTGCACTGAGTAAAGGGACAACACGCATCAACCGTCCGCTGATCAGCGCGGACACGCTCAGAACGCTTGAAAACATGCGTCAGCTGGGTGCAGAGATTACGAGAGACGGAACGGACTTTACAGTCGTCTCAAAAGGACATGAAAATCTGAAGTCTCCTGCGGAAACTTTATATACAGGCAACAGCGGCACAACAACACGGTTAATTACCGGACTCTTAGCAGGCCTCAAAAATATTACCGCATCGGTTGAAGGTGATGCGGCAATCGCAAAACGCCCGATGGACCGCGTCGTTATACCGCTGTCACAAATGGGTGCAGACATTACTCTTAAAGATGAAAAGTATCCTCCGGTCAATATTCGTCCGGCAGTAATCAAACCGCTTGAATACGATATGCCGATTGCGTCGGCTCAGGTGAAAAGTGCGATACTGTTTGCCGCATTATTTACAGAAGGCGAAACTGTCGTTCATGAAACGCACCAGTCGCGCAACCATTCTGAAATTATGATGGGTCAGTTCGGTGCGGATATTACAGTTTCAGGTACAACTGTAAAATTAAACGGCGGCAGAAATCTTACTGCGGCTGACGTTACAGTGCCGGGAGATATTTCATCAGCAGCATTTTTAATCGTACTGGCATTGATTACGAAAGATGCAGATATTATAATTGAAAATGTTTCGCTGAACGAAACACGAGCAGGAGTTATCGACGTGGTGCAGCAGATGGGCGGCAATATTAAGATTACGGAACACGATTCAACTGGTGAGAAGTTCGGCGATATCAGAGTTCAGTACACACCTGATCTAAAACCGTTTCATATCGACGGTGATATTATTCCGCGCCTGATTGATGAAATTCCGATTCTTGCAGTGCTGGCAGCATTTGCGAACGGCGAAAGTACAGTGCGCGGAGCAGAAGAATTAAGATTTAAAGAAACCGACCGCATTACAGCAGTCATCTCGGAACTCGAAAAATTCGGCGTTTCATTTGAAGAGTATAAAGACGGCTTTAAAGTAACGCCGGGTTACGGTACAGTTAAGGAAGACGAACTGTTTAAAGGCTATCACGACCACCGCATTATTATGATGCTGATTGTTATGGCTCTTGCAGTAAACACTAATATTGAAATTGATGACGACAGCGCAATAGACGTATCGTTTCCTTCATTCATAAGCGATCTTGAGGGTTTAAGAAAGGACCGGTAATATGCAGGAAGAAATACTCCGTATAATCGATAAGCTCCGTCAGGGGTCTTATCCGGAAGAAGATTTAAATTATATACTGAACAGTCTCGAGCAGTTCCATTCAGACGAATCACTGGAAGCTCTATTCCTTCTCGGTGATGCACTGCAGCAGGCAGGACTCGACTATCAGGCAAGACAGGTGTTTTTACATTTAAACGACAACGTTGACCATGACGACTATGTCATCAGCTATCTCGTGGACTCTTACATTAGCGAAGCACGTCTCGACGATGCGCTGACACTGATCAACAACAGTCCGGAAACACCGACAGTGCTGATGCTGAAATCGGAAATATTCCAGCAGATGAACTTAAATGACGTGGCAGTCAGACTCTTGTTCGAAGCGAAAACAATGACCGATGATATTATTATCGACTTTGCGATTGCCGAACTCTATTATGCAACGGGCGATCTCGAAGAAGCGATCCGCTTTTACGAAACAGTGCTGAACGAAGGTCTGGAAGAAGTTAACGGCATTTATCTCAGCATGCGTCTTGCGGATATTAACTTAAATCTATTAAACTTCGATGACGCCCGCGCATACTTCGACAACGTGCCGGACGAAGCATACGGAAATGAAGACTTTTATAAAGAAGCGCTGCTCGAGTACAACTTAAAAGAATTCGACCGTGCGAAAACACTGCTCGATAAGGTAATCGACAATGAACCGTACTTTATCAACGCCTATATTCTTTTAATGAACATCTATGAAACTGAACATAATCTCGATGAAGCACTTGAAACGCTGCTTCGCTATCTGCGCGAAAACGATAAAAACGCGCTAATTTACTTTCATATCGGACGTCTGTATTTCAGACAGAACAAACCGGAAGAGGCAATCGAAAACTTCCGCCGCGCAACAGAGCTTGACGAAGATTACGACGATGCATATCTTATGCTGTTTGAAAGTATTCTGAAGACAGGCGAGACAGGTACGGTTGACGAGTACGTGAAACATCTGGACCTTAACGCGCTGAGCGGGGAGTCCATTTATCTTCTTGCAAAAATCGAAGCAGAAAATGAAAACGATGAAAAGGCGCTGAAGTATTATGAAGATGCTGAAGCACTCATCGGAGATTCTTCTGAGTTTTACGCTGATTTCTACTACTACCTGATTGAAATCGGCCACCCGAAGAAAAAAGAAGTGCTTGAAAAATTAATGAAACTAGAACCCGATAATCCGGAATGGCAGCTGGATTACGAGCGGATAGCAGGTGAGGAAGACGAGCTTTAAAAAAGATTTTATAAATTATTGTTTATATAATTATGAATTCAAAGACCATACAGCAGTGTGGATTTTAAATTTTATAAAATCCCATCCTCTGATAACGCATAATATTTCATTTACAAATACAAGTCTTGACCGAAAACTCCGCATTGCAGAAAGAAATACGAACCGTCCGACTCTGATGTTTGAAAAAGACGGCACGGTAACAGCAAACGGCGAGACGATTTTTCACGAACTCAATCTGAATAAAACCGATGAGCTGTACGTCGAATTTATCTTCTCGAAAAACGATCTGCGCTACAATCAGGCAAAGACGGAAGAACTTGTGAAAAATGATGAAATTCTATTGGAAGATATTAAAGAACTCGAAAGTTTAATCGATGAAGCGCTCGTGTCAAAAGATAAGGAACGCTTTTTTGAACTGACAGATGAACTCCAAAAATTAAATGATAAAAGAGGTTAGTATTTGTGCTTTATAATAATCGCGACTTACGTGTGTTAAAAGATGAAATTGAATTTGTGGATACGGCGATTGTGCCGTTTGTAAATGTGGATTTCGACAGCAATCTGCTGCATCATGCAAACAACCTGGAACTGATTCAGCTGGTAACAATCCAGCTTGAAAAGCAGCTGAAAGGACGCTTGATGATTACACCGTCACTGACTGCTGTCGGCGGTGACAGCTCATCACTCGAAGCATACAGGGATCAGCTGACAGAGTACGGTTTTAAAAATGTTGTGAGCCTGTCTTTTGAAGGACTCGAAACAGAAGGTGTACACAATATTAAAATGAACAGTATTCCGATCAGTGATATGGACAATGAAATGAAAATTTCAATTATCAATGATGAAGTGAAAAGTGTCATTAAACAAATCATCGGTGTGTGGAATCAATAATTAAAAGTAGAATTACACAATTCTGTTTATAACATGTGTCAATTATTTGAAAACCATATTGACCGCCTAGTTTTAATGAGCTAAAATTGAAATGTCCTAGTTATATTATATGTAAAAGTATGTGCGTTTGAGGAGGGGAAACAAAAATGTCGCAAAAAGTAACAAGACGCCAGTTTATGAACTACTCTTTAATGGGTGTCGGGTCGTTCATGGCGGCAGGTATGATTCTGCCAATGGGAAGATTTGCTATCGATCCACTTTTCCAGGAATCGTCTGCAGGTGACATGATTACTACAAGTGTAAAGATTGATGCCATCACAGAAGAACCAGTCAGTGTAGATTTCACATTCGAACAAAAAGATGGTTGGTATGTGAGTGAAGTAACGGATTTCGCTTGGGTGTATCGCGAAGGCAATGAAATTATTGCATTGTCACCAGTGTGTAAACACTTAGGCTGTACGGTTTCGTGGGCAACTGATGCCGCTAACCCGGATAGATTCTTCTGTCCATGTCACAACGGACTTTACGAAAAGAACGGTGCAAACGTACCAGGAACACCGCCTCGTGGACCGCTTGATATGTTCGAAGTCGGAGAATCAGACGGCTACCTGACAATTGGTGCTATACACGAGAATGAATTGGTATAGGAGGGAATTAAATGCTAAATCGTATTTATGATTGGATTGATGACAGAATTGACATCACTCCGATCTGGAGAGACGTAGCCGATCACGAAGTGCCAGAGCATGTTAACCCTGCCTATCACTTCTCAGCTTTCGTCTACTGTTTTGGAGGACTGACGTTCTTTATTACAGTGATTCAGATTTTATCTGGAATGTTTTTAACAATGTATTACGTACCGGACATTATTAATGCCTGGAACTCTGTATACTTCCTGCAGCAGGATGTAGCAGCAGGTGTTATTGTCAGAGGTATGCACCACTGGGGTGCGAGTTTAGTAGTAGTTATGATGTTCTTACATACTCTCAGAGTATTCTTTACTGGTGCATATAAGTCACCTCGTGAATTAAACTGGGTCGTAGGTGTACTGTTATTTGCAGTTATGCTTGGTCTTGCATTCACTGGTTACTTACTGCCATGGGACATGAAAGCATTATTCGCTACTAAAGTAGGCTTGGATATCGCAGAAAGTGTACCATTCGTCGGTGAATGGATTAAGACACTTCTCGCAGGTGATTCGACAATTATTGGTGCTCAGACACTTACAAGGTTCTTTGCCATCCACGTATTCTTCCTGCCTGCAGCACTGTTTGTATTAATGGCAATACACTTTATTTTAATACGTAGACAAGGTATTTCAGGACCACTATAAGGGGAGGGTAACTATATGAAACGCGGTAAAGGTCTCACTTTTGTCGGTGACTCACGAATTCAAAAGTATGACAAACCAAAATTAAATCGTGACTATTCAGAATTCCCTGGTCGTACAGAGGAGTTCTTTCCGGATTACCTGCTCAAAGAGTGGCTGGTAGGAGCAGTATTCTTAATAGGTTTCCTATGCTTGACGGTTGCGCATCCAGCGCCGCTGGAACGTATGGCAGACCCAACTGATACAGGTTATATTCCATTACCTGACTGGTATTTCCTTTTCCTTTATCAGATTCTTAAATACACATACGCTTCAGGTCCGTTCAACATTGTCGGTGCCATGATTATTCCTGGTATTGCTTTCGGTGCTTTATTACTTGCACCTTGGCTTGACGGCAAGAAAGATCGTCACTGGAAAAAACGTCCTGTAGCTACAGGAATGATGCTGATTGCGGTTGGTATTATTTTCTACACAACTTGGGAATCAGTAGCATACCACGACTGGGAACAGCAAGGTCAGCAAGGTCAGATTGTCTTCTCCAACTTAGATGCGGAAGATCCTGTCTTTAATGACCTGATTCGTACAAACTGTACGAGCTGTCACGGCGGTGAGCTTGCCGGAGGGTCAGGCCCGAACTTAATCGAGCCGGAACTTGCTCCGGAAATGGTTGAAGCATTCGTTAGAAACGGTACAGAGAACATGCCGGCATTCGAAGGCCAGCTGACAGACGAAGAGATTACAGCAATTTCTGAATATGTTGCAGGCTTAGAACTGACTTCAAAAGATGAAGCAGCTAACACTGAAGAATCAGCAGAATAATAATAATGACCCTTCTGGAAACAGAAGGGTCTTCTTATAGGTGAAATGATGATATACAACTTATATAAATTGATGTTTAATCGAATATTCCTGGTCTTTCTGCTCGTCTGCAACTTCGGCGGTACGATATACGGCTACATATGGTACGGCGGCCAGCTGTCCATTACGCCGTGGTATTTTTATCCCTTCGTGCCGGACAGTCCGACAGCAACGCTGTTTTTATGCATACTGATTCTGTTAATATTGTTCAATAAAAAATTTGGTCTGATCGATGCTCTCGCATTTACGACACTGATAAAATACGGTGTCTGGGCAGTTATTATGAACATCTGGAACTTTATCGACATGGGCTTTGTCTCATGGATCGGTTTAATGCTCATTGCATCACATGCAGCGATGGCGCTGATGGCATTTATGTTCCTGCCTTATATCGAAATTAAGCCGTGGCATTTTTATGTCACAGCAATCTGGCTGTTTCATAATGATTTTATCGATTACGTCTACATGCAGTATCCGAAATACGGCAACCTTCATCCATATGCAGCAGAAATCGGCTATCTCGCGTTCTGGCTGACAGTTATTGTGCTCGTGCTGCTTTATAAACTCGCGGGCAGACATAATAATTGACTTGAGTAAAAACAGTTTAGTAAAATAGTACTATGAACCAAACGGAGGGACTAACTTGTATCTTATAATCTATTTTGTAATTTTAATGGTTGTACCAATGCTTGCACAGATGAACGTAAAATCTACGTTTAACAAGTATTCAAAAGTACGCTCGACAAGCGGTCTCACAGGCCAGCAGGTTGCAGAAGATATCCTTCGGGAAAATGGAATTTACGATGTTACAGTTGAACGCGGTCAGGGCGTCCTTACAGACTACTACGATCCGAAAAACAAAAAAATCGTACTATCCCCCGGCAACTTCGACAACCCGAGCGTTGCAGGCACAGCAGTAGCCGCACACGAAGTCGGCCATGCGATTCAGCATGCAACCGGCTATAAGTTCTTAAACTTCAGATCAGCATTGTTCCCGCTCGCACAATTAGGAAGCAACTTCTCGTACTTCCTGATCATTGCAGGTATTATACTGACAGCAGCACAAAGCGCTGCAGGCGGCGGACTTGGTGAAATTCTCTTATGGTCAGGTATCGGACTAATGGCATTCGCCGTATTATTCCAGTTAGTAACACTGCCGGTGGAATTTGACGCATCGAGACGCGCGATGAACCAGATCGAAGAATTAAACATTGTGAACAGTAAAGAATACCGCCACGCCAAAAAAGTACTGAACGCTGCAGCAATGACATACGTTGCCGCAACAGCAGTAGCCGTGGCAGAGCTGTTACGCTTTATTATGATTGCAAGAAACTCAAACTAATTTTTGAATTTGAGACAGCCGTATTACCCTGGGTAGGGTGGTGCGGCTGTTTTTTTGATTGTGGGGTGGTTGGATCTCTATGAAAGGTGCTCATAGAACTTCCAAACGCTGCGGATTCCTATG
>DAIPYL010000002.1:0-44431 GCA_036782755.1 Jeotgalicoccus sp.
TTCCGCAGCATTTAGGATTTCTATGAACATCTATTTTATAACTTCGCCGAGTCTGGAAACACGATGCATGACTTTCATAGAACAATACAACCATCACAAACTAAAAACCGGAACGATTCAGATCGTTCCGGACATTCATCTTAAGTATAAGTTTTATTTTGGATACCACATTAGTGATTCGTCTGCTAAATCGCGTTCGATATCATATTCGTGGGCATCGAAATCATGTTTTTCAAAAAAGTTGCGGGAGTTCTGGAAGCGGCTGATGGCTTTAATCGGGATGTTGAATGATTTGGCGTATTCAATCAGTTCACTGCCGAATCCTCTGCCCTGATATTTTTCCAGCACTTCAAGTTTCCATATAACTAAATAATCAGCTGTGTCGTTGTCAATCGGATGGTCTGTATCTTCGCGGCGGTACAGACACATGCGTGCTGCCAGGTCATCGCCCTGGTAAATACCGTAAAATGGTGAATCGATATTTGCATCGATTACATTGGCTTCGAGTTCATCAATCATGTGCAGTTCCTGGGAACCGTACTCACGGAATTTTTTAAATTCTTCTGCTGTTTTGTAGTTAATAGCTAAATTTTTTACTTTTGACATTTGGCACGCTCCTTTTTATACAGTATATTCATAATTACTAAGCCGTTCAATTGTTTTATAGTTAAATAACTTTTATACTTTGAATAACGATTAATTGAGGAGAAAGATTTATGCATTTTGAGACTATTGATTTTTCTGGGAACATACATAATACAACTGATAATAAACAATTCTACGGTGGTTTGTCTTACGATGAAGCAGGCGTTAAAGAAGTGCTGCAGCGTCCTGTGCATGAGCATACTGCAGAACTCGGCAATATAATCGAAGCGGACATGGCGCAGTACGGGCTCACTGAAGTACAAGAGCGCAATATTGAGCTGCTGAAAAAAGGTCATAAAGTCGTTATAGCCGGCCAGCAGGCGGGCCTCTTTATGAGTCCTTCCTATATCATTCATAAAATAGTGTCAATTTTAGTCGTGACTAAAGAATTTAAGGATAATCACGATTATGATGCAGTTCCCGTATTCTGGATTGCGGGTGAGGATCACGATTTTGAAGAAGTGAACCACACACATCTTTATGATACATATCACCGCAGGCGTGTAAAGGTGAACTACAAACCGAATCTGACAGTGCCGATGAGTATCGGATTTTATAATTACGATAAAAAAGCAATGACCGAAACGCTGGATAAAGTTTTACAATATATCGGTGATTCTGATTACAGCGCCGGGTTAAAAAAGAAAGTCTCTGATACTATTGAACGATGTACTTCGTGGACAGAGCTGTTCCACAGTCTTGTCCACGACACATTTAAAGATGACGGTCTGATTATATTCAACTCGCACCTTGAAACAGTCCGTGAACTTGAAGTGCCGATTATGCGGAACATGTTTAAAAACCATAAAGAAATTGATGAAGCATTTAAAAGAGGACAGAAAGAGTTTTTAAGTGCTGTAAATAAAGCGCCCGTTATACAGACAGATACTAATGTACACCTGTTTGGCAATGCAACGTCAACGCGTGAGCTGATTACTGAAACAAATGACGGCTACATGCTCGGCGGTGAAAACTTAAGTGCTGAAGACATACTTAAACGTATCGAACAGACGCCGATAGAGTTTTCAAATAATGTTGTAACGCGCCCGCTGATGCAGGAAATGCTGTTTAATACGGCTGTATTTTTAGGCGGCGGTGCAGAAATTTCGTACTGGGGCGAACTCCACAAAGTTTTCAGCATCATGAATAGACCGATGCCGATAGTGATGAAGCGGATGGAATTCATGCATATGGATGACAGAATCCAAAAACTGCTCGGGAAATATGGGCTGACGCTTGATAATACTATTATTGAACAGATCCGGGAGCGTAAAGAGAAACTTATCCAAACACACACGAACGACGACATTATTAATGAAATCGACCGTGTGAAAGCGACGCTGGAAGATGCATTCACGCCGCTTTATAATCATGCTGACGAACATTTTAAGAGCGGTATAATTGACGGTAATAAAAAGCGTCATATGACTGAACTGGATTATTTAAAGAAGCGTTATTCTGTCGATGTAAAACGCAGTTTAAGAACAGAGCTGAACAATCTGGATGAATTGAGTGAAAAACTGATGCCGAACGGAGGACTCCAGGAAAGACTCTACCATCCATGGCAGTATAAGGCTGGTAATTGGGATTATTCTCCACTCAGCTATACTGATAAATTAACGGTCATAAAAAGTTAATAATTGCTGGATACCATGCGATTTCTTCATTTGAAGAAATCGCTTTTTTTATTTGCTGAAATAATTGCCAATCTTTTTTATAATTTGTGGAGGAAAGTGGGGAGATGTGGTAAATTAATATATATAGCGGGGTGAGAATATGTTCATGGGTGAGTACAAACATAATCTGGATACGAAAGGCCGCATAATTGTGCCGAGTAAATTCAGGGAATTGCTCGATGAACAATTCGTTATTACGCGCGGGCTCGACCGCTGTTTATTTGCATATACAGCGGATGAATGGAGCCGGATTGAAGAAAAACTTAAAGCACTGCCGCTGACAAAAAAAGATGCGCGTAAATTTACGAGATTATTTTTCTCAGGTGCAACTGCCGTGGAAATCGATAAGCAGGGACGTATTAACATCCCGCAGAATCTGCGTGAATACGCCGGCTTATTAAAAGATTGTACGGTAATAGGAGTCTCAAGCAGAATTGAAATTTGGGATTCGGCAGCGTGGGAAAATTTTTATACAGAATCTGAAGATAACTTTGAAGATATAGCAGAAGATTTAATTGATTTTGACCTTTAGGATGTGACAGGATGTTCAACCATACTTCAGTTTTACTAAAAGAAACAGTCGATGGTTTAAATATTAAACCCGACGGCATATACGTCGATGCAACACTCGGCGGAGGCGGACATACTTCATATTTATTGTCACAGCTTGAAACAGGTCATGTCTATGCATTTGATCAGGATATGACAGCGATAAATAATGCCCGTGAAAAATTTAAAGATAACAGCAATATAACTTTAATTCATACAAATTTTGAAAATATAACTTCAGCACTTAACGAGCTGGGTGTAACAGGTGTCGACGGTATTCTTTACGACCTCGGCGTCTCAAGTCCGCAGCTCGATGTTACAGAACGCGGTTTCAGCCATTCGAAGACAGCGAGACTCGACATGAGAATGGATCAGACACAGTCACTTGATGCTTACGAGATTGTTAATGAATATCCATATGAAGCTTTAGTCAGCATTTTTTTCAGATACGGTGAAGAAAAATTCTCGAAAAAGATTGCGAGAGAAATCGAACGTTTAAGAGCAGTTGAACCGATTGAAACAACGACAGAACTGGCGGAAATTATTAAATCACAAATTCCCCAGAAGTTCAGAAGAACAGGCGGCCACCCTGCTAAACGTATTTTTCAGGCACTCCGTATCGCAGTTAATGACGAGCTTGGAGTATTCGAACGTTCACTGGAACAGGCGATTGATCTTCTGAACAAAGACGGACGTGTATCAGTTATTACATTCCACTCGCTGGAAGACAGAATTTGCAAACAGATGTTTGTTGAGTACGAAAAAGGGCCGGAGCTGCCAAAAAATATGCCGATTATCCCTGAAGGATATGAACCGGTATTAAAAAGGGTGAACCGTAAACCGATTATCGCCGAAGGCGACGATTTAGAGGCGAACCCGCGCGCGCGCAGTGCGAAGCTTCGAATTGCCGAGAAACAAGTATAGGAAGTGTTGACATGGTAGTAGAAAGATATACTGAAGTGAATCCCGCGAAAAAAGTATACAGAGAACCTGACAGTCAGCCGAAAATCCGAAAAAAAGAGAAAATTGTCGGCATTAAACGCATGGAAATGGCAGTATACATAACACTTGCTGTTCTGATTGCGGCAGTTTCCATATATGTGCTATCTTTAAAAATGGAAGCATACAACTATCAGAATGAAAAGACATCTTTAGAACAGACAATTGCAGTAAAAGACGGTGAAATCAGTGAGTTGAATACTGAGGTCACTTACCTTGCTTCTTACGATCGCATATATGAAAAAGCTCAGGAACTGGGCTTGGATTTGAACAATAGCAATGTAAAGGTTGTAGAAAAGTATGGCGAAGATTAGACGGAAGATCAGTCTTAAAAATAGCAAGGTAACATTCGGCGCACTCCTGATATATTTCGGTATAGGAGTGCTTTTTCTTTTGATTATCGGTCAGTTTACAAAATTGATGATATTTCAGACGATAGGTGACGAGGATTTAGTTGCGAGAGGACAGGATAAGTATGCTGTCAGCGCAATAAACGAGCCGGAACGCGGAGAAATTGTTGACCGTGAAGGGAACATCCTCGCTGCGGACATGGAAGCATACCGCATTGCCATCATTACCGATGAAAACTATCCGAACCATGTCAGCAACCCTGAAGAGACTGCGGCACTGCTTTCGGAAGTTATCGATATGGATAAAGCGGAAATACAGAAAAAAATTGAAGGAAATATTAAAAAAGGCCAGTTCCAGATGGAACTCGGGCAGGCCGGCCGGAATATTTCATATAATGATAAGAAGTTTCTCGAAGAATCAGAAGCGACTGGTATAGTCTTTGAACCGGAAACAAGACGGTTTTATCCGAATGGCCAGTTTGCTTCCCATTTAATCGGCTTTGCGGAATTAAATGATGAACTTGGAAGACTTGACGGCCAGCTGGGATTTGAACGTATTTATAACGATCTGCTTAAAGGCGAACCTGGCAGTGTGAATTACTCACAGGATGTGTGGGGGTATATCATACCGAACTCGGACAATGTTAAGCCGCCGGTAAACGGTCACGATGTCAAGCTGACAATCGACCCGAATATTCAGCTTTATCTGGAAGATACATTAAATGATATGGATGAACACTTTGAACCGGAAGAATTAATTGCGGTAGTTGCGGATGCAGACACCGGGGAAATTCTTGCAAGCGGACAGCGCCCGTCATTTAACCCGGAAACCCGTGAAGGTTTTGGAAACAGCTGGCTGAATATGCTGTACGAATATTCATTTGAACCGGGCTCCACATTTAAAGTATTCGGCCTGGCAGCTGCTATTGAAGAAGGTGTCTATGACCCGGATACTGTCTATACATCAGGTTCAATGAATGTTATGGGCACAACGATTTACGACTGGGAAACAGAAGGCTGGGGAGACATTACCTACAATGAAGGTATGCAGTATTCTTCAAACGTACTGATGATGCTTCTGCAGGATAAAGTCGGTGCTGATAAAATGCTCGAGTATTATAAAGACTTCGGTTTCGGGCAGACGACAGGTTCTGAATTCCCGACAGAAGTAACAGGCCAGCTGGCATGGGATAACGAGCTTCAGCAAAAAACAACATCATTCGGACAAACGTCGACTGTTACACCGATTCAGCTGATTCAAGGAATGACAGCACTGCTGAATGAAGGTGAAATGAAGAAACCTTACGTCGTTGATGAAATTACAGATGATTCAGGTGAAGTCGTGTACGACGGCAAGGAAGAAACGGTCAGACAGGTTATATCGAAAGAAGCGGCAGAAAAAACTGTTGCTGAAATGAATACGCTGATCGACGGTTCGCTCGACCACAATCCGCAGTACAAATCCGACGAATATGAAGTGACCGGAAAATCCGGTACCGCTCAGATATACGATCCGGAAACAGGCGGATATATGGACGGGGACTACCAGTTCTTCACTTCATTCCTCGGCTATGCACCGAAAGATGATCCTGAAGTGATTGTCTATTACGGTATTAAGCTTGCCAGCAAAAATAAGAGTGAAACATGGGACAACGGTGTTGCCCGCGGATTCAACCCTCTGATGGAACGTACGCTGAAATATCTGGAAGTTTCTGAAGCAGATGTTTCAGGCGACCAGAATGTTGTTGAAATCGGAGATTACAGAGGCCGGGAAATTGACGCCTTAACTAAGGAATTAAATGATACAATTGATGTAAAAATAGTCGGGAACGGTAAAGAGATTACCGATCACTTCCCGCAGGATGATACATTGCTGCCGTACGATTCACTGTTTGTGAAGACAGACGGAGATCCGACACTGCCTGATTTTAAAGGCCTTTCGAAGAGAGAAGCACTGATGCTGGCTGACTTTACAGGAATTAATATAACAGTCGAAGGTGAAGGGTATGTGGATAGCCAGTCTCAAAATGCGGGCACAGCGGTAACAGAAGAAACTGCTGTGGAAATCACTTTATCGTCAAATGACCCGAACGATTAGGAGGAGCCATGAACTATATATTTTTAGCAGCCGCACTCGTGCTGACTGCAATACTGATACCGATTTTAATACCTTTATTAAAGCGCATGAAATTTGGGCAGACAATCCGGAAAGAAGGACCGGAGAGTCATTTAATTAAAACGGGCACACCGACGATGGGCGGATTGTCATTTATTTCAGTGACAATTGTTCTGTCTGTCATCGGGCTCGTGTTCGCAGATGATATTTACAAACTGCTCGTACTGATTATTGTAACAGTCGGTTTTGGACTGATCGGTTTTATCGATGATTATATTATCGTTGTTAAAAAAGATAACGCAGGACTGTCTTCAAAACAGAAGTTTCTTGCACAGATTGCGGTTGCAGTCATTATCTTTATTATAATGATGAACTGGATTCCTTCTATCGATGCCGGCATTCAGATTCCGGGAACAGAGCTGTTTCTCCCGCTCGGCATATTTTTTGTCGTGTGGATTGTATTCTGGCTCGTCGGATTTTCAAATGCAGTGAACTTAACTGATGGTCTTGACGGACTGTCCACAGGTACTTCGATTATTGCTTTCGGTTCGTTTCTCGTAATCAGTCTGATTACAGGCGAAAAGGAAGTAGCGCTGTTCCTGTTTATTTTAATCGGTTCACTGATAGGATTTTTAATTTATAATAAATACCCGGCCAGGCTGTTTATGGGTGACACAGGTTCGCTTGCACTCGGCGGTATTATTGCAACGGTTTCAATTCTGTTAAACAGCAGTCTGCTGCTGCTCGTTATCGGTATCGTTTTTGTTATTGAAACAGCGAGCGTTATGATGCAGGTTGCATCGTATAAAACGACAGGTAAAAGAATCTTTAAGATGACACCGATTCATCACCACTTCGAACTGTCGGGCTGGAATGAATGGAAAATAGTTATCGTCTTCTGGTCTGTCGGTCTGTTAGCCGGCATACTCGGTATAATATTAGGAGTGATGTAGGATGAAGCCATTCAGCGGATACGAGAATAAAAATGTCATCGTACTCGGGTATGGACGAAGCGGTAAAAGCGCGGTGAATGCACTTGTCAGTTTAGGTGCGAACGTTACACTGACAACGAATGAAGTGTTTTCCGATGAGGAAGCGGAACAGAAATACAAGGCGTGGGGTGTCGAAATAGTCGACGGGCACCATCCGTCCAATCTGTTAAACCGTGCTGATTTAATTGTTAAAAACCCGGGTATCCCTTACAGTATTCCATTTTTAAAAGAAGCAGAAGAGCGGGAAATTCCGATTATTACAGAAGTGGAAATTGCACATCACCTGACTGAAGCACCGATTTATGCGCTGACAGGTACGAACGGTAAAACGACATGTACACATCTTCTCGGTGAGATGCTGGAGCATAACGGCGGCAGTCCTATTCTTTGCGGCAACATCGGCTATCCGGCGACGGATGCAGCAATGGAAGCATCAGCTGACGATACACTGCTGATGGAATTGTCTTCTTTTCAGCTGATGGGTATAAGAGAATTCAGACCGAACATTGCGGTCATTACTAATATTTATGAAGCGCATCTGGATTATCACGGCTCAGTTGAAGCGTACCGTCATGCGAAACTCGAAATATTTAAAAACATGACAGAACAGGACCTGCTGATTTTTAATAAAAAACAGGCGCATATGCTGGACGGTCTTGATATTAAATGCCGCATTCATTATTTTGATGCGGATGCAGAAGCTGATGCTTATACAGAGGACGGAAACTTTATCGTGCATGGTGAAGTAATTATGCCGATTAAAGATGTAGTGCTGAAAGGCGATCATAATATCGAGAACATACTTGCAACGCTGCTTACAGCTAAAGCACACGGTGTGGACAATGAAGCGATAAAACGCACACTGACTACATTCAGCGGTATATCCCACAGACTTGAACGACTTGGTTCAGTCGATGATGTTATATATTACAATGATTCGAAAGCGACAAACAATCTTGCAACATCATTTGCACTGAAGAGTTTCGATACGCCGGTTATCTGGCTTGCAGGCGGGCTTGACCGCGGACAGTCATTGGACGAACTGATGCAGTATGCAGGACATGTGAAGCGCATTGTGACATTCGGAGAGACAGCATCGAAGTTCGAAGCATTGGCAAAGAAGCTGAACATTCCGGCCGAAACGACGGATAATCCATATACAGGGATTGAATTGTCGCAGCAACACGCAGAACCTGGTGATACAGTATTATTTTCCCCAGCATGTGCAAGCTGGGATCAGTATAAAGACTATGAGCGACGCGGAGACCATTTTAAAGAAGGCTTCGCAAAGCTCAGCTAACAGAACAGGAGGTATAGCCGATGAATAACGATGATGAAAATATCAATGACATTAAAGAAAAACTAAAGAAGAAACGTCAGGATACTGAGTATGTCGGCTATACTGCAAAAACACCTGAAGATAAAAAAAACGGGTACGAAAAGAAAGAAAGTAAAAAAAATGCAGCTGAACCTGAAAAGAAAGCTGACAGCAGTAATGTGAAAAAAACTGACAGCAGGAATTCTAAAAAAGCAACAGAGGCGGCTGTAAACAAGAAAACTGCTGACAACAAAGAGCCTTCTAAAAAAACAACACCGCACGATGAGCTTGCATTAAAAATTGAACATTACAAAGATTTTGAAGAGAAGTCACCTGCTGAAAAAATCAGTAAAGAAAAGAGAAAAGGCAGAGCTTCCAAAAGTAAAAAACGCGGCGGTAAAAAAACTGCAGCGGGCACAGACAAAAAGAAAGATAAAAAAAACCGTAAACAAAAAGAAAAATTCGAATTTAAACGAATACATATGTACATCGGTATTGTGGTTTTCCTCGTATTGCTGCTGACAACGCTGCTGTGGTATGTGTTTTCAAGTGTAAGTGATGTGAAAGAAATTACTTTTGAGGGCAACAGTCTGGTTACTGAAACAGAACTTGAAGAGCGTATCGGGTTCAGTACAGGGGATAAGATGTTCAGTATTTCTGCCGGCAAAGCTGAAGATAACGTAGAGCTGCTGCCGGTTATTGAAGAAGTTTCGGTAGAGCGCGACTGGCCGAATAATGTTACAGTTAACGTTAATGAATATAAAGCTATTGCATACATTAATAGTGAAGATCTTTATTTCCCGGTTCTTGAAAACAGCAGAATACAGCGCGGTTATCCGAGTGTTCCCAGGAATGCACCGATTATTTACAACTTCGAAGGTGAGGAATTCGATGCACTTGTTGCAGCGCTGAACGAAATTGAAGTCGAAATACTGGAAAGTATTTCAGAGATATATTTCCGTCCGACGGATAATTCAATGCGCCGGATACATGTGTTTATGAATGACGGCCAGGAAATAGTTGCAGATTATGAAACGTTTAGTGATAAAATGAATTACTATATCGGTATCCGTCAGGAAATCGGTGATGAAACAGGCGGTATTATAGATATGGAAGTAGGAACGAGTTATCTTCCGTACGACAGTGCCGATGCCCGTGAAATTAAAAACAATATTTATAACGAACCATCTCAGGTCGGTTATATTGAAGATATAAATGAGTCTCTTGAAAGTGTAAGATCAGCACTTGGTGAAATAGACAGTGCTGCCGGGGAATAAAAACAGATAAAGTAAAACAAATCTTTTGAAATAGTTCACATTAATCAGAGTATAATGTAAACTAGAAATAGTATTATGAAAATGGCTGTGTAGGAGGCAATAAGGTGAAGGAACATTATTATGTTGCCCTTGATATCGGCTCGTCTAGTGTCAAAGTAGTGGTCGGGGAAAAATTTCACAACGGTGTGAATGTTATTGGGACCGGCCAAACCTTCACTGATGGGGTTTCTAAAGGGATGATCAATGATTTTGATCAGGCTAAAAATGCAATTACAGATACAATTAAAAAAGCGAAAATCGCTTCAGGTGTAGATATTGATGAAGTGTTTGTGAAGATTCCGATTGCGGATACTCACATACACTTTACAGAAGATGCAATACGCTTCGGCGGGGAAGCGACAGAAATTACCGGTGAACATATTGAAGAACTGCTCGAAAATGTCCGCATGAATGATCCTGCAGGACAGCACGAAACAGTCAGCGTTTATCCGGTATCTTTTGTTGTAGACAGTCTGCACGAAGTGAACGATCCGAAAGAAATGATTGCAGAAGAAAGTCTGGCAGTTAAAGCCGGTATCGTTTCGGCGAACCGCACGCTGCTTATTAACATCGTAAAGTGTGTTGAAGCCGCAGGCTTAACTATTTTAGATGTTTACTCTGATGCGGTAAACTATCAGCATGTACTGACAGACGCTGAAATTGAACTTGGCGCTGTCGTTATTGATATGGGTCTCGACTTAACGCAGTTTGCTTATTACGAGCGCGGTTCTTTAAAATATGCGAACAGCGTTGGTCTTGCCGGGCGTGATATTACGCTCGATTTGGTCGATGAATTTAATACATCATACGACGAAGCGGACCAGGCAAAAGAACAGTACGGACATGCATTCTTCGATCTTGCAAGTGATGATGAGAAAATGATGCTCGCACAGAATGACTCCGGTCAGCCGGCTGAAGTTACGTCGAAAGACCTTGCTGATGTTATTGAGCTCGTCGTCGAGGACGCATTTATGGCAGTCTTTGAAGACCTTGCGAAAAACGGCATTAACAATGTACAGGGCGGGTTCGTTCTGACAGGCGGTTCTGCAAATATCCGCGGTATCAAAGAACTGATGCAGGATCTGGTTGCTGAAAAAGTAAGAGTGCACATACCGAATCAGATGGGTGCTAGAAAACCTGAATTTACAAGCGCTATCTCAGTGCTGTCAAGCGGAATTATGTTTGATGAGTTACTGGAATATGTTACAATTGATAATTATGATGACTATCCGGAAACAGATTCACATACTGCAGTGAATGATGACCAGGAAGCACAGCCTGCAAACTTCTTTACAGGGTTATTTGCAAAACGTAAAGAAGAGAATGAGCTTCAGGTTAACCGGGATGAAGATTCATACGAAGATGATTACAATTATCCTGGTGAAGACAGTGTTGAAGAATCACAGGCTGATGAAGATGCTGCTGATGACGAATACGAGGATTACACTTATGATGACGCCGAAAACCGTTCTGAACGTCCTGAAAAAGAACCGAAAGAACAAGGCGATCTAGGCACTAAATTTAAGAAAATATTTAAAAATCTATTTGAGTAGAAGTACATTTGGGAGGAAAGATTAATGTTAGAATTTGAACAAGGTTTTAACCACATGGCGACATTAAAAGTTATCGGTGTTGGCGGCGGCGGTAATAATGCTGTTAACCGTATGATTGAGGACGGAATGTCCAACGTTGAATTTATAGCTATTAATACTGATGGACAGGCACTTAACCTGTCAAAGGCTGAGTCAAGAATCCAAATCGGTGAAAAATTAACACGCGGTTTAGGTGCAGGAGCTAATCCTGACATCGGTAAAAAAGCTGCAGAAGAATCACGTGAACAAATCGAAGATGCTATTCAGGGTGCGGACATGGTTTTCGTTACAGCTGGTATGGGCGGCGGAACAGGTACAGGTGCTGCACCTGTAGTTGCTAAAATCGCTAAAGAAATGGGCGCACTTACTGTAGGTGTTGTTACACGTCCATTCGGCTTCGAAGGAAGAAAGAGACAAACACAGGCTGCTGCAGGTGTTGAGCAGATGAAAGCTGCTGTTGATACTCTGATTATTATCCCAAATGATCGCTTATTAGATATCGTAGATAAATCTACTCCGATGATGGAAGCATTTAAAGAAGCAGATAACGTGCTTCGCCAGGGTGTTCAGGGTATTTCTGACCTTATCGCTGTCAGCGGTGAAGTAAACCTTGACTTTGCAGACGTTAAAACTATTATGCAAAACCAGGGTTCTGCATTAATGGGTATCGGTATTTCAGCTGGCGAGAACCGCGCAGTTGAAGCAGCTAAGAAAGCAATCTCAAGTCCACTTTTAGAAACGTCAATTGTTGGTGCACAGGGTGTTCTGATGAACATCACAGGCGGAGAATCACTGTCACTGTTTGAAGCGCAGGAAGCAGCGGATATTGTTCAGGATGCAGCGGATGAAGATGTTAACATGATCTTCGGTACTGTAATTAACCCTGAGCTTGAAGATGAAATTGTAATCACTGTGATCGCTACCGGATTCAATGAGAAAACACTTCAGCGTTCAGCTGACAGACCGGCTGAGCAGCCTGAACAGCCGCAGTCACGCGGCGGAGGCAGCAACTTTAATCAGCCGCCGGCATACAATTCAAGAGACATTGCTGAAGATGACGGATTCACTCGTGAACCGGACAGATTCGATACACGTTCTCAGGAAGAGCCGGATGTACCGACTTTCCTTAAAGGGAACAGCTCGAGAAGAGAAAGACGCAGAAGATAAATTTTTGCATTGTATATATATCGGAGATATTGGCGACCCAATATCTCCTTTATTTTATAGGTGGGAGATAATTTGAATAATAATAATTCATTTAAATTACATAAACATTTCAGAGGAGACATTTCAGATAATCTGACATTCGGCTACACTATGCGTCACGGCGGACAAAGTTCATATCCGGATAAAAGTTTTAATATGGCGCTTTATATCGGAGATGATGCAGAAAATGTGCATGCTCATCAGGAGCAGCTTGCCCGGGAAATCGATTTTCCTGTAAATTCGTGGGTGCTGCCGATTCAAAAACACGGCGGCAACATTGAAGAAGTGACGAAATCCGACAGCGGTACGAATATTAAAGAACTCGGCAGTGAACTTTATAATGTTGACGGATTATACACTTACGATTCCGGGATTCTCTTAACGATGAATTATGCTGACTGTATTCCTGTATACGTTTACAGTGTCAGAGATACTTTTACCGGGCTTGCACATGCTGGCTGGAGAGGCACTTCAGAAGGAATTACAGAAAAGCTGATTAACTGTTATAAAGGCAGTAAAGATAATCTGCGCGTCATAATCGGAGTCGGAATTAATATGGAATACTACGAAGTGGACGATAAAGTAATCGATGCACTGAAACCGCTCGAAGAAAGTTCTTACGAACAGACAGAATCCGGCTGGCAGCTGAATTTAAAAGATGTTAACAAGCATCAGGCAAAAGCAGCAGGCATTGATGAAAAACATATCAGCGTAACCGGTCTCGGCACAGAATCGGATGAATTTTTCTCGTTCCGGATGGAACAGGGGCAAACTGGCCGCGCACTGGCTTTTATTGGGAGGCGTAATAATGATTAAGGAAAACTACGAACAGATAAAAAACGAAGTCGGCGAAGACATTAACATTATCGCTGTAACTAAATATCATACGGTGGAAGAAACACTTAAAGCATATGAAGCAGGTGTCAGACATTTCGGGGAAAACCGCATTGAAGGTTTTATCGAAAAACGTGCAGCACTGCCTGATGATGCACAAATGCATTTTATCGGCACAATGCAGTCGAGAAAAGTAAAAGAGATTATCGGCGATCTCCATTACCTGCATTCGCTTGAGCGTGAAAGTGTAGCGAAAAAAATTGAACAGGCGGGTCAACATGTTGTAAACTGTTTTATACAGGTGAATGTCTCCGATGAATCTTCAAAACACGGGCTTAATCCGGATGAAGTTGAAGAGTTTATCGGAAAAATGCAAGACTACAAATATGTTAAAGTTATTGGTTTAATGACAATGGCACCGCATACGGAAGACAGTTCAATTATTGAGAACACATTTAAAGGGTTAAAAGAGCTGCGTGAAAAGATCGCAGCAACTTATCCGGAAGTAACGGAACTGAGCATGGGTATGAGCAATGATTATCCGATTGCAGTGAAATACGGAACATCATACATACGTATCGGCAGTAAAATTATGGGGAGCTAGGTGAGTGAAAATGGCTATTACTAAGTTTATAAAAGATTTATTTGTCGTTGAAGAAGAAGTTCCTGTGAATGATAAGAAGACAGAACAGACTCCGGCGAAAGTCACAAATCTGAACACGAATAAACAACCGAATAGCCGTCAAAAAGAGGCGGCACCTAAAAAGGCAGCGACTAGCGGCAAGAAGCTGCCGGTATCTAAAAAAGGGGCACAGAAACCGGTGCCATCTAAAGCGCGAGTGCAGAACAAACAGCAGGAACAGAAGAAAACTAATCAATCACAAAACAGGGAGAATCGAACAATGCCTGTAAATGATCAGAATACAAAAGTATGTCTATTTGAACCGAGAGTATTTGCAGAAACACAGGATATTGCCGATGAGCTGAAAAGCAACCGTGCGGCACTGGTAAACCTGACTAAAATTGATTCGGTTCCGAAGAAGCGTATCGTGGACTTTTTAAGCGGAACAGTTTATGCTTTAGAAGGCGATATTCAAAAAGTAGGTGCGGACATTTTTCTCTGCACGCCAAACAGTTTTGGTGTTGAAGGCGAAATTTCCGACAAAGAAGAGTTTTTCGATGAAATGTAAGGAGAGTTATTTTGGATAATTCATTAATTGGAACTATATTAATATACATCTGGCAATTTTTTAACTTTGCATGGCCAATCTTTACATGGGGGTTAATTATTTACATATTATCTTCATGGTTCCCGGCACTGCGCGAATCATCTTTCGGCGAATTTTTAGGCAAAGTCTACGAACCGCTGTTAGAGCCATTTAGACGCATGATCCCGCCTTTAGGCGGCGTCCTGGATTTATCACCGATAATTTTAATTATTATTTTCAATCTGTTCGGCAGAGGTATGAACGAAATCTTCAGAATGATTCTTAATTTAATTGTATAAACGGGACTGAAAAATCCGTACGTCAGATTCCTTCCGGAACCGCTGGCGTACGGACTATTTATTCCCTGGATATTTTAATTATTTATTAAGGTGTGATTTTTTTATGAAAGGCATATATCAGCATTTCAGGCCCGAAGAGCGGGAAATACTGACATTATTAAACAGCAAATTTGAACAGGCTTCAAATAATTATTACGCTGTACTGACAGATTTCCTGAATCCGCGTGAACAGAAGATGATTGAAAGTTTAAGCGGCCGCTACCCGGATATTACGGTGCATTATTACGGGGGCGGCAATAACAGTGAACGTGAAAGACTGCGGGCAATACTGCTTCCGGAATACTTTCTGCATTCTGCAGATGACTTTGAAATTACTGTATTTGAAGTATCTTATCCTGATAAATTTGTGACACTGTCACACCGTAATCTGCTCGGCGCCATAATGAGCATCGGTGTCGACAGAGCAATAATCGGTGATATAGTGAACGGCGATAAAATACAGTTCGCAGTCACTTCGCCTTTTAAAGAGCTGTTTAAAAGAGAACTCACAAAAATTAAAAATGCACCGCTTAAATTAACTGAAATACCTCACAGTGAATTTATCGATTCAAATGTAAATATGAAGCCGGCTGCGATACTCAGTTCATCGTACCGCCTCGACTCAATCGTTTCACTCGTCTTAAAAGAGGGAAGAGCAAAGTCGAAGGAGCGGGTTGAAAAAGAGAAAGTCAAAGTGAATCATTCGATAGTCGATGAACCTTCGTTTATAATAGAAACTGGAGATATAATTTCAGTTCGCGGATTTGGCCGTTTTATTGTAACGGAGCAGATAGCTGAAACGAAAAAAGGTAAATACCGGCTCGAAGTAATGATAGTAACTGATAATTGAGGTGAACGGATTGAAAAGAGAAGATATAACAAAGAAAAAGTTTTCAACTGTATACCGCGGTCTTGATGAACATGCGGTAAGACAGCATTTAACAGAAGTTGCGGATGAGCTTGATAAAAAGGATGACCGGATTGTCCAGCTGGAAGAGATGCTTAATGAACGCGAAGAAAACTTAAACAGCTTTAAGAGCGTGGAATCATCAATCCAGGAAGCTATATTAAGTGCTTCAAAAGCGGGCGATGAAATCAAGCAGCGTGCACAGAATTACAGTGACAGTATTATTAAAAAAGCTGAGACGGAAGGCGAACAGATTATCAGCCGGGCGCTTATGCGTGAAAACCATATGATAGAGCATAATGAAGACTTAAAACGCCAGGCTAAAATTTTCAGAGCACGTTATAAGATGCTCATTCAGGCTCAGCTGGATCTTTTGGAAACAGAAGACTGGGAGAGATTACTTGAATTTGACACAGGCGATTCCGAAAAATAGCAGATTTACATTGACGGATTGTAAGATATTTAGCATAATTAATATGTATTATTAGACATGCAAACTTTCATTCGAATGCAGCGACCGGGGGATGGTGGGAGCCCCGGCGGCGATGAACGCTTGAAATCACTAATGATTTATAAAAAATAAAACAACTAAGTGGACTCTAAGCAGTCAAGAAGGGTGGTACCGCGGTCATTCGCCCCTTAACATGCTTAGAGTCTTTTTATTATAAAAAAGGAGAATCATTATGGACTATAAAGACACTTTGTTAATGCCGAAAACAGCATTTAAAATGCGCGGCGGCTTAGTAAACAAAGAACCAAAAATGCAGCAGCACTGGGAAGACATCGATCTTTACAACAAAAAACTTGAATTAAACAAAGGCAACACGCCTTTCGTTCTGCACGACGGCCCGCCGTATGCAAACGGCAATCTGCATATGGGGCATGCGCTTAACAAAATCATCAAGGATTTCATTAACCGGAACAAGCAGATGCAGGGCTATTACACACCTTACGTTCCCGGCTGGGATACGCACGGACTGCCGATTGAGCAGGCGCTGACAAATAAAGGTGTAGACCGTAAATCAATGTCTATCGAGGAATTCAGAAATAAATGTATCGAATTCGCAAACTCTCAAATCGATATTCAGCGCGACGGATTTAAGCGCATGGGTATCGACGGCGAGTGGGACAACCCATATTTAACTTACAAACCTGAGTTCGAAGCATCACAGGTGCGCGTATTAAAAGATATGGTATCAAAAGGTTTAATCTACAAAGGCAAGAAGCCGATTTACTGGTCACCGACAAGTGAATCATCACTTGCTGAAGCAGAACTTGAATACCAGGATAAAAAATCACCGTCTATCTACGTATCTTTCAAAGTTAAAGACGGCAAAGACACTGTTGACGCAGGCGTTAAATTTGTTATCTGGACAACAACTCCATGGACAATTCCGTCAAACCTCGGGCTTGCTGTGCACAAAAACTTAAACTATGTACAGTTTAACTATGACGATGAAGAATTTATCGTGGCAGAAGATCTGCTTGATACTTTCGCTGATGAAGTGGAATTTGATAAAGAGAAAATTACACGCACGAAAGAGTTCAAAGGATCAGAGCTTGAATATATTACTGCAGAACACCCGCTATTCGACCGTGAAAGCCTTGTAGTGCTTGGCGATCACGTAACGACCGAAGCAGGTACAGGTGTCGTTCATACAGCGCCTGGCCACGGGGACGATGACTTTAAAGTAGGACAGCAGTACGGACTTGATGTACTGAGCCCTGTCGACAACAAAGGTGTCTTTACTGAAGAAGCAGGCAAATATGCAGGCATGTTCTATGATGATGCAAACAAAGTTATTTCAGATGACCTGAAAGAAGCAGGCGCATTATTAAAACTGTCATTCTACACGCACTCTTACCCGCATGACTGGCGTACGAAAAAACCTGTAATCTTCCGTGCAACACCGCAGTGGTTCGCTTCAATCGAAGGTGTACGCGAAGATATTCTGAATGCTTTAATGGATACGAAATTCCAGGTTGAATGGAACCGTAAACGCATGTACAACATGATTAAAAACCGCGGCGACTGGGTTATTTCACGCCAGCGTGTATGGGGTGTGCCGTTACCATTCTTCTACGGTGAAAACGGTGAAGAAATCATCGATGCTGATGTAATTGAGCACGTGGCAACTTTATTTGAAGAACACGGTTCAAACATCTGGTTCGAATGGGATGCAAAAGATTTACTGCCTGAAGGATTCACGCATGAAAGTGCTCCGAACGGCAAATTTACAAAAGAAACAGACATTATGGACGTATGGTTCGACTCAGGTTCAACACACCGCGGTGTGCTTGATTACAGAGAGAACTTAACTTACCCGGCTGATCTTTACTTTGAAGGATCCGACCAGTACCGCGGATGGTTCAACTCATCACTGATTACAAGTGTTGCAACGAGAGGCCACTCGCCGTATAAGGAACTGTTATCACATGGTTTCGTCATGGACGGTAAGGGCAAGAAGATGTCGAAATCACTCGGCAACGTTATTCTGCCTACAAAAGTAATGCAGCAGATGGGTGCAGATATTATCCGTCTGTGGGTAATGTCATCTGACTTCCAGGAAGACGTTCGCGTATCGGATGATATTCTGAAACAGGTTTCGGAAGTCTACCGCAAAATCCGCAACACATTCAGATTCCTGCTTGGTAACGTTAACGACTTTAACCCGGCGGAAAACAATGTCGCTTACGAAGATTTATATGAAGTCGATAAATATATGTACAACCGTTTTAACGAACTGAAAACATTTATGCTGGATGCATATGACCGTTACGACTATGTAACGATGTACCAGACAGTACAGAACTTTATCAACGTTGATCTGTCGAACTTCTATCTGGATTACGGCAAAGATATTCTGTATATCGAAGCTGAAGATGCACCGATCAGACGCAGCCTGCAGACAGTACTGTACAAAATTCTTAAAGAATTAAACCTGGTTCTTGCACCGGTATTAGTACACACTGCCGAAGAGATTTATGAGCATACACCGCACACTGAGAAGGAAAGTGTTCACCTTGAACTCTTCCCTGAACGTGAAGATACTGATGCTGTACTTGTTGAGAAATGGCAGAAGTTCATGACGGTCCGAGACGATGTGTACAAAGCACTTGAAGCAGCCCGCAATGAAAAAACTATCGGTAAATCACTCGATGCAAAAGTAACACTGACGCAGCCTGCAGACTTTAATCTGGATGATATCCGCGGCAACCTTGAGCAGTTCTTCATCGTGTCTCAGGTTGAAGTGGCTGATACAGCAGAAGGCGGCACAGAATACGATGTTGTAACAGTTAAAGTTGAACATGCCGACGGCGAACGCTGTGACCGCTGCTGGAACTATTCAACAGCAGAAACATTAGTGGAAGGCAAAGACGATATTTGTCCGCGCTGCCGCGACGTTGTGGACGCACAGTAAGCGATGAAACAATACAGAATACTGCCTATGGCTGTTATCGGGATTATTGTTCTTGCAATCGATCAGCTGACAAAGTATTTAGTGGCCACACGGATGGAACTCGGCGAGTCCATCCCGGTGCTGGGCGAGTTCTTTAAAATAACTTCCCACCGCAACAGCGGTGCCGCCTGGGGAATGTTCGAAGGACGCATGATGTTTTTCTATATCATTACTGTCTTTGTTCTTATATTCTTAATATATTTCTATAAGACGGAAGCAAGGAATAATTTTCTGATGCAGCTCGGCATTACACTCCTGATGGCAGGTGCGCTTGGTAACTTTATCGACCGCCTGTTATTCCAGGAAGTTGTCGACTTTGCAGATTTACTTTTAATCACTTATGATTTCCCTATTTTTAATGTCGCGGACAGTGCCCTTACAATCGGCGTGATAATAATGTTAATCGAAGTATTTATAACGGGAAGAGGTAAAGAAGAAAAATGAATTTAATTATAACGGAAGAAAATGCAGGCGAAAGACTGGATACAGTACTCGCGGGCATCGTTCAAAACACATCCCGTACAGACATACAAAATCGCGTAAAGTCGGGTCACATTACAGTGAACGGCAAAACGGTAAAACCGAATTATAAAGTAAAACAGGACGACAATATCGAATTTTTAGAACGTGAAAACGTTGAAGCGGATATTGAGCCTGAGAATCTAAATCTGGATATTGTGTATGAAGACGAAGATGTTGCGGTCGTTAATAAATTGCGCGGCATGGTCGTTCATCCCGCGGCAGGCCATGCGTCAGGCACGCTCGTTAACGGACTGATGGGACAGCTTGATAACCTTTCAGGTATTAACGGCGAGCTCCGTCCCGGTATCGTCCACCGTATCGATAAAGATACATCAGGTCTTCTGATGGTAGCAAAACACGATGTGGCCCACCGTCATCTCGTTGAGCAGCTTGTTGAAAAATCGGTGACGAGAAAATACACAGCACTTGTGCATGGTGTGATTCCGCATAATCTCGGTACGATAGAAGCACCGATCGGGCGCAATCCGAAAGAGCGTCAGGATATGGCGGTTGTCGATGAAGGGAAAGATGCAGTCACACACTTTAACGTGCTTGAGCGTTTCGACAACTTTACACTTGTCGAGTGTATTCTTGAAACGGGGCGCACACACCAGATCAGAGTGCATATGAAGTATATCGGCTACCCGCTTGCAGGGGACCCGAAATACGGACCGAGAAAAACACTTGATGTCGGCGGGCAGCTGCTGCACGCAGGAATTCTTGGATTTACACATCCGAAAACAGGCGAGCGCATGGAATTTAAAACTGAGCTTCCTGAATACTTTACCAGCGTGCTGAATGAAATGCGTCAGGCTGAAAAGAAATAACTGCTTGACTTAAAACAATCCGGCTGGTATGATAATTTCAATCAATTGAATACGAAGTCTTTAAATTTTAGTCCTGTGAGGCTAAGAAGACGTGAATTGCACAAAGTACAGTAATCTGGGCCGGAATGGGCAGATTATACAAAATTCTCTGTGCGGAAATATAGGATAACTATATACTCATGTCTTCTGACATGAGTATTTTTTTATGCAAAAAATGGAGGAATTAAGAATGACAGCAAAAACAATTATGGACAGTGTGCAGATAAACAGGGCAGTAACGCGCATGTCGCACGAAATACTTGAAAAACATAAAGGCAGTGACAACATCGTGCTGCTGGGTATTAAAACACGCGGTGAACATCTGGCACTCCGCATCCAGGAACGTATCGAAGAAATAGAAGGTGTGAAGCTGCCGACAGGCACAATTGATATCAGCGCGTTCAGAGACGACCGTCCGGAAGATGTGCAGGCAGATAACTCAGTTGTAGTCGATGCAGACTTTAAAGACAAGAGCGTAGTCATCGTCGATGATGTTCTGCAGACAGGACGCACAATCAGAGCAGCGATTGATGCAATACTCAATACGGCAAGACCGACGACAATCTCACTTGCAATACTCGTTGACAGAGGACACAGAGAGCTGCCGATCAGACCGGACTATGTCGGTAAAAACATTCCGACATCGAAAACAGAAAAAGTATCAGTGAAAGTGGAAGAAGTCGATCAGGAAACAAGCGTTACCATACTTTAATTAAAAGGGGAATCTGAGATGGCAAAGTTTGAAGATGAAATTTTTCAGCGCAGTGTAGAACCTGAGCTCGATGTACATGAAAGACCGAAATTTTTCCAGGGACTGCTGCTGAGCTCGCAGCATCTGTTTGCAATGTTTGGAGCGACAGTGCTCGTACCATTTCTGACCGGGCTCCCGGTCAGTGCAGCACTGATTGCAAGCGGGATCGGGACACTGCTTTACATTCTGATTACGAAAGGTCAGATTCCGGCTTATCTCGGTTCAAGCTTTGCTTTTATCCTGCCGATAACAATCGCTCTTGGTGCGAATACGCTCGGCGAAGTGCTCACGGCACTGTTCTTCAGCGGGGTGCTCTATGTCATCATCGGGCTGGTTATCCGGCTCGCAGGTACTGGATGGATTATCCGGCTCTTACCGCCGATAGTTGTCGGACCCGTCATTATGGTAATCGGCCTCGGACTTGCACCTGTAGCAGTGGACATGGCGATGTATACAGACTCGGGCAATCAGGAAGGCTACAGCATGACATACATCACTGTCGCACTGATTACACTGACGATAACAATACTTGCTTCAATCTTCCTTAAAGGTGTGCTCGGTTTAATACCGATACTGATCGGTATTATCGGCGGCTACATCGCAGCATTAGTGTTCGGCATCGTCGATCTGACACTTATTCAGAACACCGGATGGTTCGTTCTGCCTGACCTGTACATCCCTTACCAGGATTACACACCGGCAATGAACATTGGATTATTCATGGTCATGCTGCCGATCGTCTTCGTAACAATATCAGAGCACATCGGACATCAGATGGTTATTAACAAAATTGTCGGACGCGACTTCTTTAAAAAACCGGGACTGCACCGTTCGATTATCGGTGACGGTGTAGCGACAATGTTTGCCAGCACAATCGGCGGACCGCCGACTACGACTTACGGTGAAAATATCGGGGTACTCGCAATTACGAGAATCTTCAGTGTCTGGGTTATCGGAGGCGCAGCAGTGCTCGCAGTAATACTCGGCTTTGTCGGCAAATTTACGGCAGTAGTCCAGAGCATTCCGACACCGGTTATGGGCGGTGTGTCCATTCTGCTCTTCGGAATTATTGCATCGAGCGGACTCCGCATGCTGATCGACGCAAAAATTGACTTTGATAATAAACGCAACCTGGTTATCGCATCGGTGATATTAGTCATTGGAATCGGTAAAGCACATTTAGACTTCACGATAGGCAACATTCCATTCAACCTTGAAGGAATGGCGCTCGCTGCAGTAGCAGGAATTATTCTAAATCTAATTTTACCTAAGAGGGAGACGAACTAAATGAAAAACTTATTATCTATGGAACATGTCACTCCGAAAGAAATCGAAGCATTAATTACGAGAGCAATCGATATTAAACACGGCAGACCGGTAATGAAACTGAACGGCAAAACAGTCGTGAATCTGTTCTATGAAAACTCAACAAGAACGAAGCTGAGCTTTGAAATGGCGGAGAAAAACCTTAACGTTGAACGGCTGCCTTTCGATGTATCGACAAGTTCGGTATCCAAGGGAGAATCACTTTACGATACATGCAAAACGCTTGAAGCAATCGGCGCAGACGCACTTGTGATCAGACATCCGGATAATAAGTATTATGAAGAACTCAGAAACCTCAATATCCCGGTAATTAACGGCGGAGACGGCAGCGGATCACATCCGACACAGTCACTCCTTGATATGATGACAATTTATGAAAATCTGGGACAAATCTGCGGTCTTAAAATCGCGATTGTCGGAGATATTAAACATTCGCGTGTGGCAAAATCAAATGCACAGTCACTGACGAAGATGGGCGCTGAAGTGTATTTCTCAGGTCCCCGCGAGCTGCAGGACAACACGCTCGGGATTTCGCACATCAGCATCGATGAAGCAGTGGAAGAGTGCGATGTAATTATGCTGCTCCGCGTTCAGCACGAACGCCATGAATCATATGCAGAGATGCCGAAAGAAGAATACAATGCACTGTACGGTATGAACAAAGAACGTATGGACAATATGAAACCTCACGCGCTGGTAATGCACCCGGCACCGATTAACCGCAACGTTGAAATTACAGATGAAGTGGTTGAAGGCAAGAAGAGTGTAATATTCGAACAGATGACAAACGGCGTATTTATGCGCATGAGTATTTTAGAATCAGTACTTGACGGAGAAGGGAGCAACATCAATGCTTTTGAAAAACGCTACGCTGTTACTCAATAATGAAGAACAGATATCAGATGTTTATATTAAAGACGGTAAGATTGCTGAAATCGGACAGAATTTAAATTCGGATAAAGAAGTGATCGACTGCACGGGATTATTATTAACGCCCGGGTTTGTCGATGTCCACGTTCACTTAAGAGAACCCGGATTTGAACATAAGGAAACGATTAAAACAGGAACAACAGCTGCGGCACGCGGCGGCTTTACAACAATTTGTCCGATGCCGAATACAAATCCGATTATCGATACACCTGAAATTCTCCGCGATCTGAACACTAAAATTAAAGAAGATGCATTAATTAAAGTTCTGCCTTATGTGTCGATTACGACCGGTCTGAAAGGCGAGGAACTTGTGGACTTTAAGAGTCTGAAGGCTGAAGGTGCATTTGCATTCACTGACGACGGTGTCGGGGTGCAGAGCGCGGACATGATGTACCGTGCAATGCAGGCTGCTGCAAAACTGGACATGGCAATCGTTGCTCATACTGAAGAGAACACACTGATCTACGGCGGGGCAATTCACGAAGGTAAAACAAGCGAAAAGCTCGGTATTAAAGGAATTCCCGCGATTACTGAATCTACTCAGATTGCACGTGACGTACTGCTTGCCGAAGCGGCGGACTGTCATTACCATGTCTGCCACGTTTCGACTAAAGAAAGTGTCAGAATTATCCGCGACGCTAAACGTGCAGGAATTAAGGTGACTGCTGAAGTCACGCCGCATCACTTAGTTCTGGATGAGAATAATATCACTGAAAAAGATCCAAACTTCAAAATGAATCCGCCGTTACGCGGCGAAGATGACAGAGAAGCTCTGATAGCAGGACTGCTTGACGGGACGCTGGACTTTATCGCAACTGACCACGCACCGCATCACGAAGATGAAAAAGCAGCGGGTATTGAGACAGCACCATTCGGTATTGTCGGTATCGAAAATGCTTTCCAGCTTGTCTATACGAAACTGGTTAAAACAGGTGTATTTACACTGCAGCAGGTGATCGACTGGATGACAGTTAAACCGAGCAAAGTATTTAAACTCGACAGCGGAACACTGGAAACAGGAAAAGCTGCCGACTTAACACTGATTGACTTAAACCGCGAATATACACTCGATAAGAATGAGTTTTTATCAAAATCAAAAAACACGCCGTTCCATGGCGAAACATTACAAAGTGATATCGCTATTACAATCGCTGATGGAAAAATTGTGTACGACAATAAGTAAAATACAGGGGTGCTGACATGCTTCAACTTGCAACCGCAATATCCAAATCAGAAATTGCCGATAATATTTATGAACTTGTTTTGACAGCGGAGCTCGATAAATATACGCTCCGTCCGGGACAGTTTGTCCATGTGAGAGTGTCGAACTCGACTGAACATGTGCTGAGACGTCCGATATCAATTTCAAATATTGATAAGGGCAATAATGAAATTACGATTACATTCCGGGCGGAAGGTCCCGGGACAACAAAGCTTGCGGAGATTAATGAAAGAGACACTGTGGATGTGCTCATGCCGCTTGGCAACGGATATAATATTGAATCGGCCGGACGAGGGGAGCACGTGCTGATTGTCGGCGGAGGCATCGGGGTGCCGCCATTGTACGAACTGGCAAAACAGCTGCATGAACGCGGTGTGAAAACGACGCATGTCCTTGGGTTCAACAGCAAAAAAGATGTGTTTTATGAAACGGATTTTAAAGAATTCGGGGAAACACATGTTGCTACAGCTGACGGATCTTATGGTACGAAAGGCTTTGTAACAGACGTTATTCAGAAAATCGGGACTGACTTTAATAAGTTTTATGCATGCGGTCCTAAAGTGATGCTGAAAGTGCTCGATGAAACGATGCCGATGGACGGATTTATTTCTCTAGAGGAGAGAATGGGCTGCGGTTTCGGGGTGTGTTATGCATGTGTATGCGAGACGACAAATGGCGGTCAGGTTAAAATCTGTACGGACGGTCCCGTATTTGAAAAAGGAGCGGTTGTACTGTGACGGATAAATTACATATTAAATTGCCCGGACTGGATTTAAAAAATCCGATTATGCCGGCGTCGGGCTGTTTCAGTTTCGGGGAAGAGTTTTCGCACCTTTATGACTTGTCAGAGCTCGGTGCGATTATGATTAAAGCTGCAACAGATGAGCTGAGACCGGGCAACAAAACGCCGAGGGTCGCAGAAACGTCAAGCGGCATGCTGAATGCAATCGGACTGCAGAATCCGGGGGTCGATCACATTATTGAGAATGAACTTAAATTTCTGGAGCAGTTTGATGTACCGGTTATTGCAAATGTCGCAGGAACTAAAATTGAAGATTATGCAGAAGTAGCAAAGAAAATTTCTGCTGCACCGAACGTCAGTGCACTGGAATTGAATATTTCATGCCCGAACGTTAAAGAAGGCGGTATTCAATTTGGTACTGACCCTGAAACAGCATATCGGCTGACAGCAGCGGTTAAAGAGGTCAGCACAAAACCGGTGTACGTGAAACTGTCACCGAATGTAACGAACATAGTGGAGATGGCGAAAAGTGTTGCCGGATCGGCAGACGGTATTACGATGATTAACACGCTGATCGGCATGCGTCTCGATAACAACGGGCGTCCGATACTCGCAAACACGACAGGGGGCCTCAGCGGTCCGGCAATTAAACCTGTGGCTTTAAACATGGTGTATCAGGTCAGACAGGCATTACCGGATATTCCGATTATCGGGATGGGCGGTATTGCGGCAGTGGATGATGTGCTGGACTTTATCAGTGTGGGTGCGGATGCAGTCGCGATCGGCACGATGAACTTTACGAATCCTTATATATGCAAAGAACTGATTGACGAACTTGGTAAAAAGACAGAAGAAATGAAACTGAATCACATTCACGATATAAAAGGACGGGCTTTTCTTTAACACATTAGGAGGAAGATAAGATGACAGCGAAACCAATTATTGCATTAGATTTCAGTACATATGAAGAGGCGAAAAAATTTCTCGCGGGCTTCGATGAAAAATTGTACGTTAAAATTGGCATGGAGTTATATATGCAAAGCGGACCGGCAATTATCGATGTAATAAAAGCATACGGCCACGATGTTTTTCTGGACTTAAAATTACACGATATACCGACAACGGTCGAACGCACGATGTCGGTACTCGGGAAACTGAATGTGGATATGGTCAACGTTCATGCATCCGGCGGTTTTGAGATGATGAAACGCGCGGCAGCAGCTTTCAGAAAAGAAAATTCAGACGGTAAAATTATTGCAGTGACTCAGCTGACAAGTATGGATGAACATACGATGCAGCGTGAACAGCAGACACCGCTGTCATTAACAGACAGCGTGCTGCACTATGCTGAGCTGGCATATAAAGCAGGTTTGGATGGCGTTGTATCGTCACCGCTTGAAAGCAGAATGATTCACAACGAAATCTCGGAACACTTTTTAACTGTAACACCGGGAATCCGCTTATCAGAAAATAATAACGATGATCAGGTGCGTGTCGTTACACCGGACAAAGCGAAAATGCTCGGTTCTGATTATATAGTCGTAGGCCGCCCGATTACAGAGAGTAATAATCCGACGAGCGCTTACAAGGAAATCAAACAATTATGGGAGGGCAGGTAATATGTATCCATCAGTTGCACATACTTTACTCGATATCGATGCGGTAAAACTGTCGCCTGAAGATTCATTCACATGGGCAAGCGGGATAAAAGCCCCAATCTACTGCGATAACAGACAGCTCTTAGGAAATGTTGAAGCACACCGCAAAGTAATAGAGCTGCTGCTAGAACAGCTTGCACAGTTTGATGAAGCGGACGTCATCGTCGGCACAGCAACTGCAGGTATTCCGCATGCAACACTGATTGCCGACCGTCTCAATAAACCGTCTGCATACGTTCGAGGTTCAAAGAAAGCACACGGCACAGCCCGTCAGATTGAAGGCGCTGCAGTTAGCGGCAAACGCGTCGTAGTCATTGAAGATTTAATTTCTACAGGCGGTTCAAGTTTAAACGCTGTGGAAGCACTGCGGGAAGACGGGGCGGAAGTACTGGGTGTCGCTGCAATATTTTCGTACGGCATTAAAGGTGCTAAAGAGAAATTTGAGACAGCCGGGTGCGCTTATTTTGTGCTGTGCGATCTGGATACACTGCTCGATGTGGCACAGGAACGCAATGCGCTGGATACAAAAGGTGCAGACGACGTCCGCAGTTTCAGAGACGGATTATAATATATCAGAACCGGCAAATCGGAGGATTTGGCGGTTTTTTAATTTGTGCCGGTGTGACTGCTCATTGAGACGGAACTTATTAATTGTCTCAATGAGATGTGCTCATAGGGATGATTAATGATAAATATCTCAATGCCAGTCGTTCATTGAGATGATTAAAGTTATTCGTTCTATTGTAGGGTTTTCATTGAGACGAAAATCGCTAATTGTCTCATTGTGGCCGTCATTTATCCACAAAAAAAGCGCCGAATTAACGGCGCTTCCACTTTAATCTTTCTTCATCTCTTTAACTTTTTCGGGATCAGGGTCAACCAGTACGGTCGACTGTTCACTGTACGTGACGAAGCCCGGTTTAGTTCCCGGTATATTTTTTACGTGCTTAATTTCTGTGTAGTCGACAGGCACACCTGCTGACTGTCCGGCTTTCGAGTGGAAGGCTGCGAGCATTGCCGCTTCAAGTATATCTTCTTCCGATATGTCTGATGCGTTATGTGCGATGACCACGTGAGAGCCCGGAATGTCTTTCGTATGGAACCACAGATGGTTGTTCTGTGCTTTCCTGTTTGTTAAATAGTCGTTCTGTTTATTGTTCTTGCCGACAAATACAGGCAGACCGTTCGATGTTTCAAATTCATGCAGCTGAATTTTGTTTACTTTCTTTTTCTTCCTGCCTCTGCTGCGTTCTTTAATAATCTTCTGTTCGATTAATTCCTGGCGGACTTCTTCCACCTCATCCGCCGTCGTGATGTTTTCCATCTGATGCAGCAGGTTGCTGAAGTATTCAACATCCATGTGTGCTAGGCGCAGCTGTTCCTTTGCAACTTTCTCACGGTTTTTCAGCTTGTTGTACATATTGTAATAACGCTGTGCGTTTTCAGCAGGGGACAGCTGTTTATCGAGCGGAATTTCCAGATCTTCGTTTGTATAATAATCCATGACGACCGCAGACTCCTGATAGTTGCCAATATTATGCATGTACGCTGTAATCAGCTCACCGTACTTCTGATACTTGTCTTTTTCTGCGGCTTCTTTTAAATCCGCTTCAAGGTTCGTAATTTTACGAATCGTCTTATCGTGTTCGCGTTCAATAACCTGCAGATAATCCGATGATTTCTGGCGGATGGCACTGATCTGATTGCGGCGGTGATAAAATTCATCGAGCAGTTCGCTCAATGTACTGTATACTTTATCCGGCTCGCCGAGATGAGTCAGCGGTGTAAAGTAAAAGACCGGTTTCTTCAAATCGTAAAAGACCGGCTGAATGTTTTCGCCTGCTTTAAGTGTTTCTTTAATCGCCGGAACGATGTTATCCGTATTGAAGTATTTAACATGAGATTCAACTTCATCGATAAAGACCGGGCTGAAACCCTCGATATTTTTCAGTATCTGGCGCTTCAGTTTACCCGAGTTGAAATCGATAAACTTCGGCAGTTCATCCAGTTCTTCCGTTCTCGGATTTAATTTCTTATCCGTCGGCGGGCCTTCGTAAGTGAAGCCCGGCATAATAGTACGGACGTTGTTATTTGGCGTTAAATGTTTAATACCGTCGATAATTTTATATTCGTTATCTGTTAAAATGATATTCGAATGGCGTCCCATTATTTCCAGTATCAGTATACGCTCAACATCATCTCCGATATCGTTAATTGCGCGTATATGAATGTGCACTTGGCGGTCATTGCCAAGCTGTTCAATGGACTTAATAAAACCGCCTTCGATATGTTTTCTTAAAATACGTGAAAACATCGGCGGATCAAACGGGAATTCATATTTCTCTTGTGTTATATGGAAGCGGGCATACATCGGATGGCTGCTTATTAACAGCTGATGATTTTTGCCGCCTGCGCGCATTTTAAATAGAAGAGATGAATTATCCATCTGCTGAATTTTATTTATTTTACCGCGCACTAAAAATTGAAGTTCATCTACCAGTGCATGTGTAAAATTTCCGTCAAAAGCCATGGGGTATCCTCCTCAAAATGATTACATATTATTTTATCATGAATAGCGTTTTAATGTCCGCTTTAAGGGTGAAATTATATGCAATCTATGGTACATTAAGAAGTAATCAAAATTAGAAAGGTTACATTCTATGGTATCTGATAAAGGATTGCTCATCGTTCTCTCTGGCCCTTCGGGCGTCGGTAAAGGCACAGTAAGAAAAGCCGTTTTCGACCACCAGGAGACGAATTTTAAATACTCTATTTCTATGACAACAAGACAGAAACGAGAAGGCGAACGTGATGGCATAGATTACTTTTTCAAGTCGCACGAGGAATTTGAAACTCTTATTGAACAGGATAAATTCATCGAGTACGCGGAATATGTAGGGAATTACTATGGCACACCGGTAGATTACGTTAAAGACACAATCGCAGATGGACACGATGTTTTTCTGGAAATCGAAGTTGAAGGTGCAAAACAGGTCAGGGAAAAATTTCCGGACGCCTTATTCATCTTTCTGGCACCGCCGACACTGGCGCAGCTTGAAGAGCGTCTAATCGGCCGCGGTACGGATTCACAAGAAGTGATTAATCACCGTATTAAAGAAGCGAGACGTGAACTCAGTTTAATGAACTTATACGACTATGTCGTAATTAATGACGATGTCGATACGGCGCGTCAAAAAATTCAGTGCATTGTTGAAGCGAGTCATCTCGAACGTTCCCGGGTGGAAAACAAGTTAAGAAAACTTTTACTGGAGGCAAATAATTAATGTTATACCCAGCTGGTCATGAACTTAAAAAGAACGTCGATTCAAAATACCTTGTAGTAACGATGGCGGCAAAGCGCGCAAGGCAGTTACAGGATAACCCTGAAGGTACACTGCTCGACTCATACCAATCTAAAACAAATGTCGGCTACTCTCTTGAAGAGATCGCAGCAGGCAAAGTTACAGTAAGCAAATAAAAGAGATATAATGAGGCTGACAAGAAATTGTCAGCTTTTTTTAAAGAGGTGATTAATTTGGCAAATATTGTTCTCGGAGTCACCGGGGGAATCGCGAGTTATAAAGCAATTGATTTAACGAGTAAACTCATTCAATCCGGCCATGAAGTCCGTGTTGTTCTTACAGATAACACACTGGAATTCGTAACGCCGCTCGCTTTTCAGGCAATCAGCAGAAACCATGTCTATACCAATACTTTTTTAGAAGAAAATCCAAGTCATATTGCACATATTAATATCGGGGAATGGGCTGATATTATTGCGGTCGTTCCAGTTACAGCCAATACAATCGGCAAGTTCGCAAACGGCATTTATGACAATATGCTGCTTAACGTGCTCGCAGCCAATACGAAACCGGTATTAATGGCGCCTGCTATGAATGTTCATATGCTGCAGCAGCCGTCAGTTCAGGAAAACATCGATAAACTGCGCAGTCAGGGTGTGGAGTTTATCGATTCGGAAACAGGTTTTCTTGCATGCGGCTACAACGCGAAAGGACGTCTGGCGTCAGTGCCGGATATTATGGCGAAAATTAACGATATGCTGGAAGGTAAACAGGAACTGAAAGGTAAACGGGTACTCGTCACAGCAGGACCGACGAGAGAACGCCTTGATCCAATCCGCTACCTGTCCAATTTTTCAAGCGGAAAAATGGGCTACAGTATCGCTGACAGTTTTAAACGCCGCGGTGCTGAAGTAATACTTGTCAGCGGACCGACGAACTTGCCGGTGCCGCAAGGTGTTACACGCATCGATGTCGAATCAACGGCTGAGATGTTTGAAGCGGTGAAAGAACATATGGATGCAGACATTGGTATTTTTACTGCAGCAGTCTCGGACTTTACGGTCAAAAACAAAAGCTCCGGGAAAATTAAAAAACAGGCGGGCAGCGTGCCGTCAATCGAATTAACTGAAACACAGGATATATTAAAATATGTCGGTCATAATAATGAAGATATGTATGTCGTCGGCTTTGCTGCGGAGACTGATAATGTTGAAGCTTATGCACAGGGGAAACTGGAATCCAAAAAAGCAGATGCGATTATTATGAATGATGTGTCAGATACTTCCATCGGCATGAACAGCGATGACAACGAAGTAACGATTATTTATAAAGACGGCGGTAAAGTACCGCTCGCTAAAATGGCGAAGACTGCATTGGCTGAAAAGATTGCAGACGAGCTTGTAAATAAGGTGATGTACTGATGTTTGCTGCAGTAATCGTCGGCGTCAACAGCAAGGACGTCAACCGGCTGTTCGATTATAAAATTCCGGACCGCCTCACGGATGTCATTAAAACCGGACACCGTGTTTTCGTGCCGTTCGGCCCGAGACATGTACAGGCTTACGTTATGAGCATTCATACTGAGAGTGATGTGCCGGCAGACAAAGTTAAGGAAATCGTCAAAGTGATGGATGTTGAGCCTGTACTGACAGATGAACTGGTTGAACTGTCCAAAAAACTGGCAACGTACTATATTGAACCGTACATTTCTGTTATTGAGACCATTCTTCCGGTGGCGCTGAAAACAAAATCCAAAAAAGTGCTGCTCCTGGATGATGGAGCTTCAGGCGAAGCGAAATTTACTTACGACAGTTATGCAGTAAATGGTGAACTTGAAACAAAAAGTCTGCATACACGTGATTTTGCAGAACTGCTCCCTTTTATCGAAACAGGCGAAATATATGAAGATATTCAGATTAAACAGCACACGCGAAAAAAAATGCAAAAAGGCGTACGGTCGCTGTTTTTAAATAAAGCACCGCTCGAACGTGCTCCAAAACAGTTTGAAGCACTGCAGGTCATTGAAGATTACAGTGAACCGGTGCTGCTGGCTGAACTGAAAGCTCAAGGTTATTCAGAGGCAATCGTCCGTGAACTGGAGAAAAAGGGATATGTTGAAAAACTAGATATGATTGTCGAGCGTGATCCGTATAAATCGACAGTGTTTGAAGCGGATTACGAAAAGGAATTAACAAGTGAGCAGGCAGCGGCATTTAACAGCATCAATGCCGCGCTCAACAACAAAGAAGACGAAACATTTCTGCTGCATGGTATTACCGGCAGCGGGAAAACAGAAGTATATTTACAGCTGATACAGACAGCGCTGAACAATAACCGCGATGCGATTATGCTGGTACCGGAAATTGCACTGACACCGCAAATGGTCAACAGATTTAAAGCGCGCTTCGGCGACGATGTAGCAGTGCTGCATTCAGCACTGTCGCACGGTGAAAAGTACGATGAGTGGCGTAAAATCCAAAGCGGACGCGCACGGGTGTCTGTCGGTGCCCGTTCATCGATTTTCGCACCGTTTAAAAATATCGGCATCATTATTATCGATGAAGAACATGAAACAACATATAAACAGTCGGAACGGCCGATGTATCATGCAGCGGAAGTTGCAAAGCTGCGCGCACACTATCATCAGTGTCCGGTCGTGCTCGGGTCTGCGACACCGTCGCTTGAATCATATGCACGAAGTGCGAAGAACGTATACAAACGTTTTGAACTGACGCACCGCCCGGGTATGCAGCCGATACCGAAAGCTGAAGTTGTCGATATGAGCGATGAGCATAAAGACGGCAATTCGGGAATTTTATCGAGAAAGCTTGAAGCGGCAATCCGCGACAGAATCGATAAAGGCGAGCAGACCGTTCTTCTGTTAAACAGAAGAGGGTTTGCGAACTTCCAGATTTGTCAGAACTGCGGACACGTACCAAACTGTCCGAACTGCGATATCTCGCTGACTTATCATAAAAACAATAACAGTCTGTTATGCCATTACTGCAGTTACGAAGAACAGGTGACGCGTAAATGTGCGGACTGCGGTTCAAATGATGTGACATTCAGAGGAACGGGTACGCAGAAAGTGGAAGAGATTTTAAGGGATGTATTCAATGTTGATATTATCCGTATGGATGTCGACACAACACAGCGTAAAGGCGCACATGAACAGCTGCTCAGCCGTTTTGAGCAGGACAATGTGCCGATATTGCTCGGTACACAGATGATCGCAAAAGGACTCGATTATCCGAATGTGACACTGGTCGGCGTGCTGAATGCGGATACGATGCTGAATCTGCCGGATTTCAGAGCGAATGAACGGACCTTCCAGCTCCTTACACAGGTGGCGGGACGTGCAGGACGTCATGAACTGCCGGGTGAAGTCATATTCCAGACGTATAATCCGGAACATTACGCGATTACACTTGCAATGAATAATAACTATACGGAGTTTTATGAAAAAGAAATGCAGTTCCGTAAATTTGCGAGATACTCTCCGTACTATTTCCATATTTTGTTCACTGTTTCAGCGGAACGGATTCAGGACTGTCTTACTGCCACGACGGATATTCATAAAACACTTGTCGACAACGTCAGCGAAAGCTGTATTATTATCGGTCCGTCGCCAAGTCCGATTGAGAGAATTAAAAATAAAAACAGATTCCAGATTCTCTTGAAATATAAAAGGGAACCTGAATTAAAAAATGTACTCGAGGCACTCGATGAAAAATATACGCAAATATATAAAAAGACCGGATTGTCTTTAAAAATTGACGTCGATCCACAATATATTATGTAGGAGATTTAATATGACAAAAATTATCTTTATGGGTACTCCGGATTTTTCAGTACCGATATTAAAAGAACTTCATAAAGAATACGGAGTCGATCTGGTAATATCACAGCCGGCCCGTCCTGCCGGACGTAAAAAGGTTATGACAGATCCGCCGGTGGCAGTTGCAGCAAAACTGCTCGGCATCGAACTGTACCAGCCGGAAACGATGAAATCCGCCGAAGCATTTGAAATCGTTTCTGATCTTAATCCGGATTTAATTATTACAGCTGCTTTCGGCCAGCTGCTGCCGGAAAGTATTTTAGATATTCCGGTACTCGGTTCGCTGAACGTTCATGCATCACTGCTGCCGAAACACCGCGGCGGTGCACCGATTCACCGTGCGCTTATAAACGGCGACGATAAAACAGGTGTGACGATTATGTATATGGCGAAAAAACTGGATGCAGGGGATATTATTGCCGCGCGCAGCATTAACATTGAAGACAGTGACAACACTGGCATTCTGTTCGATAAATTGAGCAGAGTCGGTGCGTCACTCTTAATGGATACACTGCCGTCGGTAATAGACGGTACAAACGAGCGTACGCCGCAAAATGACAGCGAAGCGACGTTCAGCCCGAATATTTTAAAAAGTGACGAAGTAATCAGCTTTAACAAACCGGCGCGCGTTGTATTTAATCACATCCGCGGACTTACGCCGTGGCCGGTCGGTCATACGATGCTTGGGGACAAGCGCCTGAAAATATTTGCAGCGGAACTTACAGAAGGCACCGCACAAAAAGAACCGGGAACAATTACAGGGAAAAGTGAGAACGGCTTCTTAGTCGCGGCAGCTGACGGACTCGTTAATATTACGGAAGTTCAGCTGGCAGGCAGGAAGAAAAATAATGCGCTTGATTTTATTAACAATAACAGTGATTTAATCGGCACGAAACTGGGTGAGGACTAATGACAGTCAGAGCATTGGCATTGGAATTATATGAAGAAGTAATCGATAACAAAGCATACAGCAATATCGTTCTGAACGATGCCTTGCGTTTTGAAGAACTTAATCCGCAGGATAAAGGACTGCTGACAGAAATATTGTACGGTACACTTCAGCATAAGCTGACACTTGAGTATTACGTCAGACCGTTTATTAAAACGAAACTGCGCCGCTGGCAGCGTTACCTGCTCTTAATATCTGTTTATCAGCTGGAATATCTTGACCGTGTACCGGATTATGCAGTAATCAATGATGCAGTTGAAATCGCCAAAGAACGCGGCGGTCTGCAGGCAGGAAAACAAATCAACGGCATTCTCCGCGCGTATTTACGCGGTGAGCGCCCCGATATCGACGGCATTAAAAATGATGCGGCACGCCTGTCGCTGAAATACAGCATGCCGAAATGGCTTGTCAAGCACTGGTTTAAACATTACAGCACGGAAGAAACAGAGCGTATTATTTCATCACTGAATGAAAAACCGCAAATGTATCTCCGCGTAAACAAAAAGCTCGTGGACAGAAGCAATTTAATAGAAATGCTGCTGGATGAAGGGTATGACGTCAGAGCATCAGATCTGCATCCCGATGCGATAGAATTCAACGGTCAGAATATTACACACAGCCAAAGTTATAAAGACGGTTTCTTCGCGATTCAGGATGTTTCTTCAATGTTTGTCAATCTTGCACTGAATCCGGCAGGCGAAGATGATATTCTTGATGCATGCAGTGCGCCCGGCGGTAAAGGTCTGCACGCACTCGAATCGATGGACGGGGGTACTGTATCACTTGGTGATGTTCACGAACATAAAATCACGCTGATCGATAATGAAGCAGCGCGTCTGAAGCATTCGAACTACGAAGCATTCGTTGCGGATGCGGCGGAATATGACTACGGCCGTCAGTTTGACCGTATAATCGTTGACGCGCCATGCTCAGGTCTCGGTGTTGTAAAACGCAAACCTGAAATTAAATATGAGCGTAATGAAGAGGATATTAACGAATTAGTTGAACTGCAGCTTGAAATTTTAGATAATGTTAAAAAGTATCTGAAGCCGGGCGGGGTATTAATTTACTCTACCTGTACAATTCATCAGCTGGAAAATGAAAATGTTGCGTATACTTTTAAGAAGACTCACGATGACATTGAATTTGATGATTTCAGCATTCCGGCATTTAACTTTACGGGGCCATACAGACAAATCCTTCCGTATGAACATCACACCGACGGTTTTTTCATTGCGAGATTTAAAAAGTCTGACTCTGATGCCACGGAGCAGGAGGGTTAATTTTGAAAGTAACTGAAAAAAGTATCTGCGGTAACTACCGTGATACCAATGAAGATTTAACAGGACATTTTTACAACCGGACAAACCAGCCGCTGCTTTTAATTGCAGACGGTATGGGCGGTCACCAGTACGGTGAAGTTGCGAGTAAATTTGTTTACGATAAAGTAAAAGCAGCATGGGAAAACAATAACCTGTTTAACATAGATGAAGCGGAGCGCTTTTTGCGTGACCTCGTCATGAAAACAAATCATGATCTGTACGATTACCAGGAAGAAAATCCCGAATACCGCGGCATGGGAACGACGCTCGTACTGGCAGCAATGATCGAGTCGTCAATTATCGTCTTAAATGTCGGGGATTCACGTGCATTCGTTATGAATAACCGCAAGATTGAACAGGTCACGGAAGATCATACTTTTGTGAACGTTCTCGTGTCGAGCGGTGAAATAACGGAAGAAGAAGCGCTGACGCACCCGCGCCGTAATTTAATTACGAAAGCGATGGGAACGGAAAAAGTAATTCAGGCTGACGTATTCCGTCTCCGCGGGCGTCAGTATGATTATATCGTGCTTGCAACAGACGGTCTGACAGATGCTGTCAGAACGGATGAAATTCATCATTTGATGTACAGCACAAAACTCACGCTGGAAGAAAAAGCGGACGAGTTGACAAAAACCGCAGAAATTAACAAGTCACGCGATAATATCAGTGTCGTCTTAGCCGACCTGAAAGCAGGTGGAGACACGTGATCGGTAAAGTAGTTTCTGAACGTTATCAAATCGAAAAGTATTTAGGCGGCGGAATGAGTTCAGTTTATCTGGCAACAGATATTATTTTAAACCGCGAAGTTGTTGTGAAAATGATTAAAGCTGATCCGCTGGACAAGGAGAAATCTGTAAGACGTTTTCAGCGTGAAGTTGAAAGCACAATCCAGCTGTCTCACCCGAATATTGTCAGCGTGCTGGACGTGGATGAAACAGAAGAGTATCACATACTCGTTACAGAAGTTGTCCACGGACCGAACTTAAAAGAACACATTGTTAAAAACAGTCCGCTCGATATCGATGAAGTAATCAGCATTGCGATGATGACACTCCGCGGTATTGAACATGCACACGACCGCGGAATCATTCACCGTGATATTAAACCGCAGAATATTCTTCTCGATACGAACGGCAGAGTGAAAATTACCGATTTCGGTATAGCGAAAGCATTGAGTGAAACACGCATGACCGAAACGAATCAGGTCATCGGTTCCGTGCAGTATATTTCTCCGGAACAGGCAAAAGGTCAAAATACAGATGAACGCACCGATATTTATTCATTTGGTATTATGCTTTTTGAATTATTAACCGGCAAGCTGCCGTACGAAGCTGAAACAGCAGTATCAGTGGCACTGAAACATATTTCCGAACCATTTCCCGATATTTCAGAGTACCGTGATATTCCAATCGGCTTAAAAAATATTGTGATGAAATGTACGGAAAAAGAACCTCTTAACAGATACAGACATGCTGACGATGTACTGTCGGCACTGGTCTATTATAAAGATATTTCAAAGCCGTATGTACCTGCAAAAAAAGAAGAGCAGGAACGGACGATGGTGACACCGATCTCGTCTGAAGAGAAACCGGAAGCAAAAGAGAAAGTGCAGGCGGCACCAGTGCCGGCACAGAAACATGAAACGTCAGAGCCCGGCGCGGAACCAAAGAAGAAACGCCGGAAATGGCCGTGGATATTATTGCTGATTCTTTTTCTGCTCGCAGCTGCAGCATTAATTGTCTTTCTGATGTGGCCGAGACAGTCGCCGACTGTCAGCCTTGAAAATCTGCAGGATATGACGGTCGAAGAAGCCGAAGAATATCTCCTTTCGGAGGATCTTACGGCCGGAAATATATCGGAAACATACCATGATAATTTTGAAGAAGGCAGTATTATAGAAACATCACCTGTTTCAGGTGCTGAAGTGGAGCGCGGAAGCACTGTCGACATGCTTGTCAGTCTCGGTGAGGAACCGTACACGATAGAGGATCACACCGGTCAGGTGTACGAAGAGGCTGAAGCAGATCTTAAAGCTGCAGGATTTAACGATATCAACAGAGAAGGACAATACAGCGATCAGCCGGCAGGGACTATTCTCGAACAGGATATAACCGCAGGTGAAGAAATATATCCTGAAGATGCATCGATTACATTTACAGTGTCGGACGGTGTTGAACCGATTCCGATTACAAACTATACGGGCACATCTCTCGAGGCTGCAAGAGCAGAACTTGAGAGCCAGGGCTTTATCGTTAATGTAACGACGGAAGTCTACAGCAATGAAGTGCCGGAAGGCGCCATCGTGTCGCAGGATCCAAGCTACGGTGATTTCCTGCCGGGATCTCAAATTAACGTCATCGTCTCGCTCGGTGAAGAACCGCCGAGTGAAACAACATATCAGATTTCGCTGAATATACCTTATCCTGAAGAAGAAAACAGTAAGTCTTCGAAGGATGAGGATAAAAAAGATTCAAAAGCTGAACCGGAACCGGTTGAAGCAGAAATCTTTATCGAAGATAAGGATAATGATATAAAACAGGTCTCAGAAACGATTGAAATTACCGAAGATACCAATCACACGATTTCACTGATTCTCATAGAAGGAGAGTCGGGGCAGTACCGCGTAGAGGTTGACGGAGAACAAGTAATAAGCGAAACTGTAGATAATGATTAAATATTGGCATTGGCTTTACTGTTTATATATAATGGTGAGGTACATTCGAATTGGAGGAATGAATTATGGCATCACTTAAGAGGGATAAAGGCCTGGATAACACTTTGAAATTAATGAAACAAGGATACCTTTATACTGCGAACCAGCGTAACCGCTTAAACACTACTGTGTTTGAAACGAAAGTATTAGGCGGTAAGCCTTTCGCTGTAGTTACAGGTAAAGAAGGCGCAGAAATGTTCTACAACAACGATATCGTTCAGCGTGAAGGAATGCTGCCAAAACGTATCGTCAACACACTTTTCGGTAAAGGTGCAATCCACACTATCGATGGTAAGAAACACATCGACAGAAAAGCATTATTCATGAGCTTAATGACAGAAGGAAACCTGAACTACGTGCGTGAACTGACACGTACTTTGTGGCAGGCAAACACTCAGCGTATGGAAAGCATGGATGAGGTAAACATTTACCGCGAATCTATCGTTCTCCTTACTAAAGTAGGTACTCGCTGGGCTGGAGTGCAGGCACCTCCTGAAGAAATCGAAAGAATCGCAACTGATATGGATATCATGATTGACTCATTCAAAGGGCTTGGAGGCGTGTTCAAAGGATATAAAGAATCCAAAGCTGCCCGCCGCCGTGTAGAAGACTGGCTTGAGGAGCAGATTCTTGAAACTCGTAAAGGCAACATTCACCCGCCTGAAGGCACAGCACTTTACGAATTCGCACATTGGGAAGACTATCTTGGAAATCCGATGGATTCAAGAAACTGTGCAATCGACTTAATGAATACATTCCGTCCATTAATTGCAATCAACAGATTCGTAGCATTCGGTCTGCTTGCTATGCATGAAAACCCAATCTCACGTGAGAAAATTAAGAGCGAGCCTGACTATGCTTATAAATTTTCACAGGAAGTCCGCCGTTACTACCCATTCGTACCGTTCTTACCTGGTAAAGCCAAGGTGGATATCGACTTCCAGGGTGTAACAATTCCTGCAGGTCACGGTCTTGCAATAGACGTATACGGAACTTTGCATGACGAAACGCTGTGGGAAGATCCAAATGAATTCCGTCCGGAAAGATTCGAAGACTGGGACGGTTCGCCGTTCGACCTTATTCCGCAGGGCGGCGGAGATTACTGGACTAATCACCGCTGTGCCGGTGAGTGGATTACAGTAATCATTATGGAAGAAACGATGAAATACTTCGCAGAAAAAATTACTTATGATGTACCGGAACAGGACTTAACAGTCGACCTTAACAGTATCCCAGGATACGTTAAGAGCGGATTCATCATCAGCAACGTTCATGAAGTAGTAGACAGAAAATAATTGTTTAAATAAAAACACACTTGACTCCCAGGGGGTCAAGTGTGTTTTTTATCGAAGCAGCTGATGCTGCGCGTTCATTTTAATTAGTGAATATAATTTCTCGGACCTGTGTATTCCATCATGCCGCCTTCGACATTATGAGCGTCATAGCCGTACGCCTGCATGTATTCCTGCACGCGTTTGGAACGTCCGCCGGCTTTGCAGACGAGGTAATAGCTTTTATCTTTATCGAGAGAAAAGTCATCCAGATTAAACGTGCTCATCGGATAGTGCACTGCTCCGGGCAGAAATCCTGATAATTCGAGCTCATCAGCTTCCCGGACGTCGATAATTACGCTGTTATCATCTTTTTGAACTGTATCGATTTGTGAAATATTTATATCCATTTTTATGTCCTCCAAAGTTAATTTTACAAATTCAATATTATCACAGTTAAATTGTTGTTATAATAAAATAGTATTTAAATTAACCCGAGGTGTTATATGCAGACAGGAAAAATTATTAAAGCACTGAGCGGCTTTTACTATGTAGAATCAGATAATAAAGTGTACGAGACACGTGCACGGGGCCGTTTCAGAAAAACGGCGGAAAGTCCGCTTGTCGGCGATTATGTTGAATTCCAGATAGAAAACGTTGATGAAGGCTATATTACAGCAATCCTTCCGCGTAAAAACTCGCTGATCAGACCGCCGGTTGCCAATATTGACCAGCTGCTCTTAACGGCGAGTTTAAAATCTCCGGACTTCAGTTTTTATCTGCTGGACCGCTTTATTGCGTACAGCGAAGCGAATGATATTAATCCGGTTATTATCGTAACTAAAAATGATTTAAATGATGACGAATCACTGATTGAAGAAATTAAAGCAGTATACGGGCGGATGTATGAAGTGCATTTTACCGATAAAGCTCATATTAATACAGACCTGGCAGATGTTTTTAATGAGAAAACGAGCGTTCTTGCAGGACAGTCTGGAGCAGGGAAGTCAACACTCTTAAACACTCTGCTGCCTCATCTGGATTTAAAGACAGATGAGATTTCGAATGCGCTGAACCGCGGTAAGCATACGACACGCCACGTTGAACTGATCAGTATTGACGGCGGATTCATTGCCGATACTCCGGGATTTGCAACAATCGACTTTTTAAATATCGATAAGTATAATATTAAATTCTGCTTTGTCGATTTTAACGATTACTACTGCAAGTTCAGGGAATGCCTGCATATTAACGAACCGAAGTGCGGCGTTAAAGCTGCTGTTGAATCGGGAGAGCTTGCGCAGTCACGTTACGACAGCTATGTAAAAATATATAACGAAATTGATAACAGAAAAGAGAGGTATTAGATATGGTTAAAGTTTTACCATCATTACTCGCAGGTGATTTTTCAAAACTTGGTGCGGATATTAAAGAAATGGAAGCAGCAGGCGCGGATATTTTTCATCTGGATATAATGGATGGCCAGTTTGTACCGAATATTTCATACGGAATTCCCGTATGTGAAGCAATTGCGAAAGAAGCGACGATTCCTCTTGATGTTCATTTAATGACTTATGATCCAACGCAGTTTGTCGATGATTTTAAAAATATGGGGGTCGACATGCTGTCATTCCATATCGAAGCAACACCGCATGCACACCGCGCGGTGCAGCTGATTAAAAGCAAAGGCATGAAGGCAGGTATTGCATTGAATCCGCAGACATCGGTTGAAGCAGTGCGCCATCTGTTAAACGACGTTGATTTCGTTCTTATTATGACAGTGAATCCAGGCTTTGGCGGACAGAGCTTTATCGAAATATGTGTTGAAAAACTGGATGAACTTGTTGAGCTCAGAGAGAATTTAACGAATAAGTTTGATATTCAGGTCGACGGCGGCATCAACGGTGAAACGGCAGAAATCGTTAAAGCACACGGTGCGAACCTGCTTGTGAGCGGTTCATACTTATTTAAAGCAGATGACAAAGCTGCTGTAATCAGCGCTTTAAAAGGATGATTATATGAAACGCATGAACGTACTGCTCCGGAACATTCCGTTTACACCCGAACATGATGCACCGTGGACAGGTGTCGATGCCGGAGTGAAAGGGCTGCTTGAATCCGGCTTTAAAGTTGAAAAAGCATACGGAGACTTTGACAGCGTGTCGGCAGATGATATAAAATTATTCAGGCAAAGTTTAGCACTCGACCTTGTTCCGAGTGTTAAAAATTTTACAGACAGCGAGCTGGCATTGCTGTCGCTGGCGGAACTCGGTTACACGGCAATTGACGTGTACGGTGCGCTCGGCGGCAGAAAAGATCACGAGCTCATGAACATCCAGCTGCTTGCACATGATGAGCTTAGAAATCTGGATATCCGTCTGTTAAATGACACAAACGAAATCACGCTGGTGATCTCAGGTGTCCATACGATTGAAGCGGATGATGCGAAGAAATATATATCATTTATTCCGCTTTACGATGAGACGCTTGTTACCCTGAAAGGTTTTAAATATGATATACAGGATACATATCTGTATATTGGAAGAACCTTGACAGTGAGCAATGAATTTAAAGAATCGTCTGTTACAGTTGAGACAGATAAAGATATATTAATGATTAAATCAGCAGATTAGAGGTGAGTGAATGATATTTGCAGGTGCTCTCGCTAACTCGTTAGCGATTATTATCGGCGGCGCGCTTGGGATGGTTTTTACTTTTATTCCGGAGCATATTAAAGACGCTATTATGAAAATACAGGGATTATTTATTATTACGATGGGTATTCAGATGGTCGTCGGGGCAACCGATATTTTGACGACGCTTATATCACTCATCATCGGGGTAGTTATCGGGGAAGTAGTAAAACTTGAAGAACTGCTTAACCGTTTCGGACACTTAATGGAAGTCCGTCTTGGTGACAAACACGGCGGTAACATCTCCCAGGGGCTGATTTCCGGGATGCTGATTTTTATCGTCGGGGCAATGGGAATTGTCGGCGGTCTGGATGCCGGACTGCAGGGCAGTAACGACGTACTGTATACGAAAGCGACGATGGACTTCTTCATCGCACTCGTAATGACAACCGCTTACGGGCGGGGTGTTATACTGTCCAGTATTCCGACATTTTTCTACATTGCAGCAATTATTATCAGTGCCCGCCAGATTGCAAACTTTATACCGGCAGACATACTGGACATGATGGTCGATCAGGTTAGTGCGACAGGCGGGGTAATCCTCCTTGCTATCGGACTCAACATGCTTAACGTTACGCATATGCGTGTCGGTAACATGATACCTGCGATATTCATCGGGATGTTTATCGTCTGGCTGCTGTCGTTCTTTTAAATAGAGAAATCCCGTCTGAATTTTTCAGATGGGATTTGCTGTGTTTGGGGCGGAGTGCGGGCGTTCTACCTCATATATGAATGGGCTTCATGTCAGAGGTAACGTTCTACCTCACATATGAGCGGGCTTCATGTCAGAGGTAGCGTTCTACCTCACATATGAGC
>DAIPYL010000002.1:44531-68136 GCA_036782755.1 Jeotgalicoccus sp.
GGGCTTCATGTCAGAGAGAACACGATTCGGCCCTGTAAAACTCCATAAAAAAACTGGTACCACTTGTGTAAGTGATACCAGTTTTTAAATTGAAGTATTAAACACGTTCAACTTTACCTGATTTTAGCGCGCGAGCAGAAACCCAAACTCTTTTAGGTTTGCCGTCAACCAAGATTCTAACTTTTTGAAGGTTAGCTCCAAAAGTTCTTTTGCTTGAGTTAAGCGCGTGAGAACGGTTGTTACCAGATCTGGATCTGCGTCCTGTTACATAACATTCTTTCACCTTGTATCCCACTCCTTTAATTTAATTTACATAATCATGTTCATCTCTTCTTTATGCATACTCCAATATGATACATTAATTCAACGTTATTGTCTATATATTTCGTACAAAATGAGCACCTTCAAAATGCATTAAAACACAGCTTTTCAGCCGAATGTGTAATTATTTACAAAGTATAAGATAAACTGTCTCATCTTTAAAGGACAAAAATAATCATTTACGCACGCGTTGTAAATGGTACGATAGTCTGGTGGAGAAAATGAAATACATAGTTCAAGTTTTACTCTGATAAAGTTTAAAATACTAAAAGGAGGAACGGTAAATGTTTAAATTACTGCTGTTTGCAGGAATTATGCTGGCTATTTTAATTATAGCACTCGCGTATATCTTCCGGCATGAGCTCGGGACACTCGGACATAAGTACAATGAATATGATGAGCTTAAAAAGCTTAAGCATGATATTAAACGTAAAAATATTACGTATGATGCGCACATGGAAAAGTTCGGGTCTACTGTGGAAGCAGAAATGTTAGAAGAAGAAATAAAGGAACTCGAACAACTTAAGAGAGAAATGGAGCAGAAAAAATGAAGAAAATGTATACAGCAATAGGAGTCGGGATACTTGTCCTTGCAGGTTTAATCGCCGGTCTAATCTTAATGGTCTCAAAGGTTGAAAACGGACATGTCGGTGTAATTTACAGCATTAACGGCGGAGTTCAGGAAGAAGTGCTCGGTCAGGGCTGGCACTTGGTGTATCCGACAGAACGCGTTATTGAATACCCGGTTCGTACACAGAATAAAAACTACGAATCTCTTGCAGTCGCAACGATTGACGGTAAAACAATCAACATGCCGGTTTCTCTTAACTACCATGTAGACAGTGAAAAGGCATCGGCAGTTTATAAGAAATTCGGTAACATTACTATTGAAGATCTTGAAGAAGGTTACATAAAAACACGTATTAATGATGCATTGCGTCAGACGATTTCCGAGTACACTGTAATTCAGGCATTCGGTGAACGCATCGGTGATATTAAACTTCAAACGATTGAAGTCGCGAAAGCGGATCTTGAAAAAGACGGCATCATCATCGAGGATATTATGCTCAGCGCACCGCAGCCTGATGCTGAAACTCAAAAAGCAATCGACGACCGTGTGAAAGCAACCCAGGAACTCGAACGTAAGAAAACTGATAAACTGATTGCAACAGAAGAAGCGGAACGTAAACGTATTGAGGCGGAAGGTGAAGCGGAAGCCAACAGAGTCATTCAGGAATCACTGAGTGAAGAAGTACTCATGCAGCAGCTGATTGAAAAATGGAGCGGAACGCAGCCAATCTCGATTGGCGGCGACGGCGTCATGATTGATTTGCCTCAGCCGCAGCCTGAAGAAGAAACAGAAGAAGAGTAATTAAATATTAAACTTTACCCGTACGTCAGACTTCAGAAGAAGCCGGCTTACGGGTATTTTTATGTGCAGCTGTATATATGTGTGTTTATGCAAAATGCAGTATGATATAATATTATCGATAACAAACATTAGAAAAGGTTAATTTGCAGCCGGGAAAATACTATAATAACACTTGTATTTTCACACGGAATTTGCTTATAATTAAATGATGTATTGGGAGGCGAAATAAATGGCGCTGGAAATTGAAAATGAATTAGGCAAAATTGAAATTTCTACAGACGTAATAGCAAACATTGCTGGCAGTACTGTCGTCGAATCTTACGGCGTAGTCGGTATGGCTTCTAAAAACCAGGTCCGTGACGGATTTGCGGAACTGCTTGGTAAAGAAAATTATTCACGCGGAGTTATCGTTGAACACAACGAAGGTAAACTGACGATTGAATTATATATCATCGTAAGTTACGGTGTGAAGATTTCAGAAGTGGCAGCAAACGTACAATCAACTGTAAAATATAAACTTGAAAAAACATTAGGCTTAAGTATTGAAGCTGTAAATATACACGTACAAGGTGTACGCATTATCGGCGGAGACGAATAGTTGGGGAGGATTTACAATACAATGGATAAGATAGATGGCTTAATGTTCCGCCAGATGATTTTGAGCGGGGCACGTAATCTGAAAAAGAATGCTGATTATGTAGATTCATTAAACGTTTTCCCCGTTCCGGACGGTGATACGGGTACTAATATGAATCTTTCGATGTCTTCAGGTGCAGCTGAGGTTGAACCGCTTGATGACGCTCATATCGGGAACGTGGGGAAACATTTCTCTAAAGGACTCCTTATGGGTGCACGCGGAAACTCGGGTGTTATTCTGTCTCAATTATTTAGAGGTTTCTCTAAAGCGATTGAATCAAAAGAGGAAATCGACAGAGTGGAATTTATTGAAGCGTTAAAACAGGGCGTTAACACTGCATATAAAGCAGTAATGAAACCTGTCGAAGGTACAATTTTAACTGTGGCAAAAGACGCAGGAACTAAAGCAGAAGAGTTTAGAGAGAGCGATGCATCGATGATCGATGTCATGACAGCAACGCTTGAAGAAGCCAAAGCTTCACTTCAGCGCACACCTGACCTCCTGCCTGTACTGAAAGAAGTCGGTGTTGTCGATTCAGGCGGACAGGGACTCGTTTACGTATATGAAGGTTTCCTGAGTGCAATGACAGGCGAAGAAATCGCAGAAGATCCTGCACAGGCAGCTGCATCTTTCGCTGACGACGGCCATGATCACGACCACGATAACGATTTTAACGACTTTATGAGCGTTGATGACATTGAGTTCGGATACTGTACTGAATTCATGGTGCGTTTTGAAGATGATAAACGCCGGTTTAACGAAGATGAGTTTCGCAGCGAAATGAGCGAATTCGGTGACTCGCTGCTTGTAATTAACGATGATGAAATCGTTAAAGTTCACGTTCATACTGAGACTCCGGGTGAAGCATTTACATATGCTGCAACTTACGGTGAACTTATTAAGATGAAGGTTGAAAACATGCGCGAACAATTCAGAACCGTCCACGGAGAAACGAATACAGCTGCAGCTGAAAAGCAGTCTTACGACACAGCGATTATTACGATCTCTTCAGGTGAAGGAATTAATGAACTGTTCAAGAGCATCGGAGTAACTCACGTTATTAACGGCGGCCAGACGATGAATCCGGCAACGGAAGACATCGTTAACATTATTAAAGACGAAGATGTTAAACAGGTAATTATTCTGCCGAACAATAAAAATATCATTATGGCAGCTGAACAGGCTGTGGAAGTTCTTGAGATTCCAGCAGCTGTCGTTGCTTCAACTTCTATTCCGGAAGGACTTGCGAGCATGCTGAGTTTCAATCCGGAAGCATCGCTCGAAGATAACAAAGCTGCAATGAGCGAGTCGCTGGAACATGTCCAGACAGGACAGGTGACATACTCTGTCCGGGACACTAAAATAGATGGTGTGGACATTAAGAAAAATCAGCATATGGGAATTGCCGAAGGTAAGATTATTACTGCCAGCGACACTAAAAAGGATACGCTTCACACATTAATCACGAAGATGATCGATGAAGATACAGAAATCATTACGATTCTGATCGGTGAAGACGGTTCTGAAGAAGAAGTTGAATCAGTAGTTGAAGATATTGAAGGCACGCATGAGGATGTTGAATTCGAAATTCATAATGGTGCTCAGCCAGTCTACAGTTATCTAATATCTGTCGAGTAACAATATCAGCCGCATCGGTTAATACCGATGTGGCTTTTTGCACTTTAGGAGGGGGAAACTATGAAGTTTAAAAGCGTTTTTGATATAATCGGTCCTGTAATGGTCGGACCGTCATCATCACATACAGCAGGTGCAGCACGAATTGGTCTCTTAGCAAGAAGTTTATTCGGCGGTCAGCCGGACAAAGTGGACATTTATCTTTACGGTTCATTCCGTGATACGTACCAGGGACACGCGACAGACGTTGCACTCCTCGGCGGTATTCTCGGCTATGATACCGACGACGAAAGAATAATTAACGCTAAAGAAGAAGCGGTGAATAATAACTTAACGTATAACTTTATCGAAATGAACGAAGAACGCTCGCACCCGAATACGGCGGTGCTCCATCTTTATAAAGACGAAGAAGAACTCGTTATCGAAGGAGTGTCCATTGGCGGCGGGAAGATAGAGCTCGTGAGTATTAACGGCTACAACATTAATATTTCAGGGAACTATCACGCGCTTCTCGTATTTCATAAAGATGAGTTCGGGACAATTGCACGTGTCACGACGAAACTCGGCGACGAACAGCTGAATATTTCGCAGATGAGCGTGTCCCGTAAAGAAAAGGGGCAGGTCGCTTTAATGACCGTTGAGCTCGATGATACAATTTCACTTGAAGCACTGGAAGAAATCAGAGCGGTTAAAGGTGTAGACCGCGTAATTGAAATGACGGGAGGATAACTCATGTTTAACAGTATAAATCAATTAACAGAACGTGCGCTCTCAGAAGGTATTTCTCTGTCTGAAGTTATGATGAGACAGGAAATGGAAGCAACGGGACAAAGTTATCTGGATATATATAATTTAATGAAAACAAACTTAACGACGATGGAAGGCGCTGTTGCTGAAGGACTTGAAGGTGTTCATTCAACGACAGGTCTGACAGGTATGGATGCAGTGAAAATGCAGAAGTACATCGATTCGGGCAAAGGATTAAGCGGCGAGCTTAATTTACTTGCGATTGCGAACGCAGTCAGCACGAACGAAGTGAACGCAGCGATGGGGAAAATCTGTGCCACACCGACAGCGGGTTCCGCCGGCGTCGTCCCGGGTGTATTATTTGCGATGGTGAAAAAAGATCCGTCAATTACAGAAGAACAGAAAATCCGATTCCTGTTTACTTCTGGTGCATTCGGTTTCGTCGTAGCGAATAACGCAAGCATCTCAGGTGCTGCAGGCGGCTGCCAGGCGGAAGTCGGCAGCGCCAGCGCAATGGCGGCAGCCGCACTTGTAGAGCTCGCAGGCGGTACGCCTGACATGAGTGCGCATGCATTTGCGATTGCAATGAAGAATATGCTTGGACTTGTATGTGATCCGGTCGCAGGTCTCGTTGAAGTGCCTTGTGTTAAACGTAACGCAGCAGGTGCAACGAATGCACTGACCGCAGCGGATATGGCACTTGCAGGAATTGAATCACGTATTCCGGCAGACGAAGTTATCGAAGCAATGTACAAGATCGGCTTAACAATGCCGTCAGCATTACGCGAAACAGGACGCGGCGGACTTGCTGCAACTCCGACGGGAGAACGCTTAAAAGCTGAACTTTTCGGTGCGAAATAATGAGCGGCATACATGTCGTTCAAAGTCCTGACAGAAGTATTAAAGAATTAAAAGGTGTCGGCGACAAAGTAGCGGAGAAATTGTTCGGACTCGATATTACGGGAATGAACGATGTGCTGTTCTGCCTGCCGGCAGGCTACATAGATCACAGCGTGGTCAATTTAAATGAAGCACCCGACGGTGCGAACATTACAATTGAAGGCACGGTCAAAACAGAACCGCAGGTCGCCTTTTTCCGTAAAGGCAAAAGCCGTCTGACATTCTTTATGGATGTCGACGGTATTTACGTTAAAATTACTTTCTTTAATCAGCCGTACTTAAAGAGCAAAATCATCAATGGTGAATTTGCACGGCTGTACGGTAAATTTAACCGCAACAAGCTGGAAATCAACGGCACAAAGCTGATTTTTGAAGCAGGCGGCGGCTACCAGGTGAAATATCCGCTCGGCGGTGTAATGCAGGCGAAGACATTCCAGAAAATTGTCCGTTCTGCATTCGACACAGCAACATTTAATGTCGACCTGCCGGATGCGTTAAAGGCGAAGTATAAACTGATGCCGATCAGGGACGCGCTGCACGCACTTCATTTTCCGGACAGCCATGAAACTGTAACGGCAGCGCGGCGGACGGTTAAATTTTATGAACTGTATCATTACCAGCTTAAAATTATGGAACGCCGTCAGAAAGAACGTGTCAGAAGCGAGCGTTTTATCGTCGACTACGATATTGATAAGCTGAAGGTTTTTATCGATACACTGCCGTTTGAACTGACAGGCGACCAGAAGAAAAGCGTTAACGATATATGCCGTGACTTTAAGCAGAATATTTCGATGCACCGTCTCCTGCAGGGAGATGTGGGGAGCGGTAAAACGATTGTTGCCGGTATTTGCGTATACGCGGTAAAAACAATCGGCGAGCAGAGTGCAGTAATGGTGCCGACTGAAGTGCTTGCGAACCAGCATTACGAAAGCTTTAAAGATACGTACGGTGATGAACTGACGATTGCGAAACTGACAGGGACAACAAAACCGGCAGAGAAGCGTGACATACTTGCGCGTCTCGCTGCCGGAGAGATTGATCTATTGGTCGGTACACACTCGCTGATTGAAGATGATGTGATATTCGATCGTCTGTCGTTCATTATTATCGATGAGCAGCACCGTTTCGGTGTAAATCAGCGCGATAAATTAAACAATAAAGCATACCGTAAAAACGTGCTGTACATGACGGCAACACCGATTCCGAGAACTTTATCGATTACATCATACGGCGATATGGATGTCTCCGTTATACGCGAAATGCCGGCAGGCCGTATTCCAATCGAGACGGAATGGCGGAGATTCAAAGAAATCGATTATGTACTCGATTTCGTAAAATCTGAAATCGATAAAGGGCACAGCGCCTATATCGTTGCGCCCCTGATTGAAGAATCGGAAACGCTCGATTTGAAAAACGTCTATGAAATTTATGAAATTTTTGAAGAATATTTCAGTCCGGAAGATGTTGTGCTCGTGCACGGCCGGATGAAAGCTGAAGAGAAAAATGAAGCAATGCGCTCGTTTGAAGCGCTTGAAAAGCCGCTGCTCGTATCGACAACGGTAATCGAGGTCGGTATTAACGTGCCGAACGCGACTGCGATTGTTATTTTTAACGCCGAGCGTTTCGGACTGTCAACGCTGCATCAGCTGCGCGGACGGGTCGGAAGAAGCAGCAAGAAGAGTTACTGTGTGCTGGTCAGCGACCCGGCAACGGAAAACGCGAAGCAGCGTATGGATATTATGACGAGCACGACTGACGGATTTGTCTTAAGTGAACGCGATCTTGAAATGCGCGGACCCGGAGATTACTTCGGAGTACGCCAGAGCGGACTGCCGCAGTTTAAAGTGGCGGATATTACAGAAGACTACAGAATACTTGAAGTTGCACGCGATGAAGCAGTTAAAGTTTATGAGAGCAATAATTTATAGAACAGCGTGATGGAAGGGAGGGAATATCTGTTGAGAATGTTAATAAGATCAGTCGGAATCTCAATGATACTGGCTGCGATAGTTCTGTTTTTCTGGCAGGATATCCGCGAATATTTTACTGATCAGGTCAACGACCGGTTAATTACTGCCTATCAGGAAGGTGACGATAACGTTAAGCTGAACCCGGCAGAAACATTCGTCACCGGTGTTGAACAGGATACGGGAGGAATTAATATCGGAGACGACATGGCCGGCGTACTTGAAATCTCCAGTGCAGATATTCTCGAACCCGTCTACCGCGGCCCTCTGACAGAAGAAAAACTCCGTAACGGTGTCAGTCTGCTGGAAGAAAGCGATCACCTTGATATGCAGAACATCCCGATAGCCGGTCACCGCGTCGAAGGCGCCGGCATCCGGTTCAACTATTTAGACCGTGCAGGTATTGGTGATGAGATAAATTTCATTACCCGCGACGAAACACGCGTCTATGAAATCACCGAGATATTCGAAGTCGATCCGTCGGAAGTCGGTGTACTGGACCAGACCGAAGGTGACGTCCAGGAAATCACTCTTGTGACGTGTGAAGACTATAACCCGGATACACTGCTTTTTGAGAAGCGGCTGATTGTTAAGGCTGAGCTGGTTGAAGAGGAGTAATTTTGTATTTAATACAATGATTTTAGCATCCGAATCCCTTTATCGAGCGGATTTGGATGCTTTTTTTTGGTTGTGGACGACGATGAGAAGAGTTCATTGTCGTCCGCAGTATCCCGGACGACAGTGTGGGAATTTCAATGACGTCCGGGAGTTTTTTTATCTTGTTTGGTGCCGGCACTGTCACAGTGTCCGATAAACTGCTCAAGCTCAACCAGCCGCTCCTGGTTGAGGGGAAACGATCCAAAACTGCCAGCCAGCACGATAAAGCTCAAGACCCCTAACCATACTCCTGATAAATACCAAACTTCAATCAGTTCACCAGCCAAACCGCCGCCCGCATTCCCAAAATCCATCCAAATTAAAAAATTCTTTTCTAAATTAATTGAAATCATGAGCCAGGTTTTATATACTGATTCTAGTGTTATATATAGATATTAATACCAACTACTAAAAGAGGAATCAGAATGGTGAAGCTAAAAAAACAGGAACGTCAATCGAGTTTGGAGTCTCATATTTCCGAGGACCCGTTTTTAACGGATGAGCAGCTTGCAAATATTTTCGGTGTATCGATACAGACGATACGTCTCGACCGGCTGGAACTGAACATTCCTGAGCTGCGTGCCCGCATTAAAAATGTAGCGCGTGAAGGTGTCGATAAGATCCGCTCACTGTCTATTCAGGAAGTAGTCGGCGAGATTATCGATATTGAACTGAATGAGAGCGCGCTGTCGCTTTTTATCGTAGAGGAGAGTCACGTGTTCGAAAAGAATCATATTGCACGCGGTCATTTTCTGTTCGCCCAGGCGAACTCGCTTTGTGTTGCTTTAATCGATGAGCCGCTGGCATTAACGCAGCATGCGGCTGTGGATTTCAAGCGCCCGGCGAAATTAAACGATAAAGTTATTGCGAAAGCGAAAGTAACAGCGATGGATAACAATAAAGCGCACATCGAAGTGGAATCAAAAGTCGATGGCAAAGTAATTTTTACTGGTAAATTTGAAATGTATTATAAAGATGAAGGTGAATAAACGATGGCTAAAATTGCTGTAGATTTAATGGGCGGAGACAAGGCTCCGAAAGCGATAGAAGAAGGTATACTCCAGGCGGTGGAAATTTTTGAAGATGTAGAGATTCTGGCATACGGCATGGCGGGCAGCTACAGCGGGAACCATCCGCGTGTAACGTTCATCGAAGTGACTGAGAAAATTGAATCGGAAGATGATCCGGTGAAATCTGTCAGACGTAAAAAAGACAGTTCGCTTGTCAGAGCAGTAAAAGCTGTTGCTGACGGTGAAGCAGAGGCGGTCGTATCAGCAGGTAATACCGGAGCTATTATGAGTGCCGGACTGTTTGGCGTTAAACGCATTAAAGGAATTGAACGTCCTGCAATTACGACCATGCTGCCGACAACTTCCGGCAAAGGTATGCTGATGCTTGATATGGGTGCGAACTCTGAAAACAAACCAAACCATTTACTGCAGTTTGCACAGATGGCAAGCGTGTATATGGAAAATATTGAAGGACGTAAAAATCCGTCAATCGGTTTAATTAACAACGGCAGTGAAGAAATTAAAGGAACTGAACTGACGAAAGAAACATACCAGCTGTTAAAACACAGCGGTCTGAACTTCAAAGGATTCTTTGAAACGCGCGATATTCTGACAGGGGATGTTGATATTGCTGTGACTGACGGCTTTACCGGCAACGTCGTGTTAAAAACAATCGAAGGTACTTCATCAAGCCTGCTTGGCGAAGTGAAAAAAATCATGATGAAAAATCCGGTGAACAAACTTGCGGCACTGGCAATGAAGAATGATTTCCAGGAACTTAAAAACATGCTCGACTACAGACAGTTCGGCGGCGCACCATTGATGGGACTGCAGGGCAACGTTATTAAAGCCCATGGTTCATCGGACGCGACTGCAATCGTCAACGCCGTTAAACAGGCGAAGATTATGGCGGACTCAGGCACGATCGACAAAATAAAAGACTTAATAGGTGAAACAAATGAGTAAATTAATAATTTTTCCGGGACAAGGTGCCCAGTACGGAGGTATGGCAAAAGATTTATACGAACAAAACGATAAATCCCGCGCTGTACTCGATGAAATTTTTTCATATGTTGATTTCGATTTAAAAGAAATTATGTTCAGTGAAGAAGACGCACGTTTAAACGATACTAAATATACGCAGCCGGCATTATTCGCACATAGTCTTGCAGTGCTTGCGGCGACAGGTCTTAAAGGCGACTACTTACTTGGACACTCACTTGGTGAACTTCCGGCACTTGTACACGCTGGTGTAGTAACGCTTCGTGACGGAGTGAAACTCGTCACAACACGCGGTGAATTAATGAGCCGGGCAGACAGCGGGGCAATGGCAGCGGTTATCGGCATGGGCTTTAAAGACCTTGAAGAAGCATGCATCAGCGTGTCGGATGACAGCTCAAAAGTTGCGCCGGCAAACATTAACGCACCGGACCAGGTCGTTGTATCGGGAGATACGGATGCAGTTGAGCGTTTTAAAGAGCTTGCGAAAGAACGCGGTGCACGCCGCATTATTCCATTAAAAGTATCGGGTGCTTTTCACTCGCACTTAATGGAACCTGCACGTAAAGAGTTTAAATCATTTGTCGATACGATTGACTTTAACGATGCACAAATTCCGGTTATTCAAAACGTCAGCGCACAGGCTGAAACGGATGCAGCAGCGATTAAACATCAGTTTGTTGAGCAGATTACACATCCGGTACGTTTTGTGGAATGTGTTGAGACTGCTGCGGAACTTGGTGTAACAGAAGCAGTTGAAGTCGGACCGAAGAAAGTTCAGTCCGGACTGGTGCGTAAAATCACGAAAGAAATATCTACTTCAAATATCGATACATTCGAACAGGCAGAGGTGTTTTTAAATGAGTAAAATAGCATTGGTTACAGGTGCATCACGCGGAATCGGCCGCGAAATCGCGCTGACGCTGGCTGAAGACGGCCATACGGTTATCGTGAACTATTCAGGTTCCAAAGATAAAGCAGACGACGTAGTAAAAGAAATTGAATCAAAAGGCGGCACAGCTGAGAGCTATCAGTGCCATGTGCAGAACGGCGAAGACGTTAAAACGATGATTAAACACATTACGGATACGTACGGTTCAATCGATATCGTTGTGAATAACGCGGGTATTACACGCGACAATCTGTTAATGCGCATGAAAGAGAGTGAGTTCGACGACGTTGTCGACGTTAACTTAAAAGGCGTATTTAACGTGATTAAGAGCGTGTCACGTCCGATGATCCGCCAGAAGTCCGGACGTATCGTCAATATTTCAAGCATTGTCGGTTCACTCGGCAATGCCGGACAGACGAACTACGTTGCAACGAAAGCGGCAATCGACGGCATGACAAAATCCGTTGCCCGTGAACTTGCTTCGAAAAACATTACAGTTAACGGTGTGGCTCCCGGCTTTATCAAGAGTGATATGACAGATGTCCTCGGAGATGATGTAAAAGACGGTATGCTGCAGCAGATTCCATTGAAGCACTTCGGTGAAACGAAAGACATTGCGAACGCTGTAAGTTTCTTAACAAGCGACAAAGCATCTTATATTACAGGCCAGGTATTACACGTCAACGGCGGTATGTACATGGGTTAAAAGCTGTGATATTATTTAAGGGAGGTGAATTTAACAATGGCTAATATTGATAAAATCAAAGACATCATCGTTGACAAACTTGGCATCGATGAAGAAAAAGTAACAAGAGAAGCATCTTTCAAAGATGACCTTGGAGCAGACTCACTTGATATCGCTGAACTGGTGATGGAACTTGAAGATGAGTTTGATATGGAAATTCCTGATGAGGAAGCTGAAAAAATCAACACAGTAGGCGACGCATTGGATTTCATTGACAAAATTGAAAAAGAACAATAAAACACTTGAAAAATCCACTTATGACGAAGTGGATTTTTCTTTGTGAATAAATACGGATAATAGTAAAATGAATGAGGTGGATATATGGATTTCAAAGTAGTGCTGGACAAAGTTAAAACGGATGCATCAGCACAAAGTAAACTCGATAAGTTTAACGTGATGTTTAAAGAATTCGCAGATAAAATTAATATTAAAGTCGATAAACCGGGTCTTTATCAGCAGGCATTTATGCACAGTTCGTATATTAATGATCTTGGACTCGATAAGAGATATAATAACGAACGGCTCGAATTTCTCGGCGATGCAGTACTAGAATTGATGGTATCAGATCATATTTTTAACAAGTACGAAGAGCTTCCTGAAGGCAGGCTGACAAAACTTCGTGCAAATATCGTATGTGAACCTTCACTTGTAGTATTTGCCTCGAAACTCGAAATGCCGGAATTAATTCTGCTTGGACGCGGTGAAGATAAAACAGGCGGAAGAAACCGTCCATCGATTGTCAGTGACGCGTTTGAAGCATTTCTCGGGGCACTGTATTTAGACCAGGGGAATGAAGGTGCGTGGAAGTTTTTAAGTAATTTTGTCTTCCCGCACATTTCATCCGAAGACTATAACGCAGTTATCGATTATAAAACGATGCTGCAGGAATATTCACATCAGGCGTTTTCTGAAAGTGTGGCTTATGAACTTGTAAGCTCGTCGGGACCAAGCCATCACCGCAAGTTTGATACAGAAGTATCAATCGGCGGAAAAGTGCACGGCACGGGTACAGGATTATCGAAAAAAGAATCAGAACAACAAGCAGCTAAAAGTGCGTTGCATGCACTCGGCCAAGAGGTGTAGAGACATATGGTATTTTTAAGACAGATCGATGCTCATGGTTTTAAATCATTTGCGGATAAGGTCAATATAAAATTCGACAGCGGTGTGACTGCTGTCGTCGGTCCCAACGGGAGCGGAAAAAGTAATATAACGGACGCCATCAGATGGGTGCTCGGTGAACAGTCGGCACGCGTAATGCGCGGTGCGAAAATGGAAGACATTATTTTTGACGGCACTGAAAACCGTACGCCGATGAACTATGCATCAGTCAGTCTGATTTTAAACAATGACGACCATGTGCTCGGCCAATCAAAAGAAGTCGTTATTTCAAGAAAACTGTACCGGAGCGGTGACAGCGAATATTTTATCAACAATGAAAAATCCAAGCTGAAAGATATTACGGAATTATTCCTCGACTCGGGTCTCGGAAAAAATGCGTACAACATTATCAGCCAGGGCCAGGTCGATGAAATATTAAAAGCAAAGCCGATCGAACGACGCAGGATTATTGAAGAAGCAGCGGGCGTAATGAAATATAAAAACCGCAAGCATGAGTCGGAAAAACGTCTCGATGAAACGAAGCAGAATCTGGCGCGGGTCCACGATATTATTGAAGAAATCAGTTCGCGCGTAAACCGTCTGGAACGTGAAAGTGCGATAGCAGAAGAGTATCTGGCACTGAAAGAGGAAATGACACAGAGCGATGTCGAAGTGAACGTTTACGATACGATGCATCTTTTAACAGAGCTCGATGAAATTACTGCGCGTATTAAAAAGGAAGAAACAGGTCTTGAATCTGCACGTGAAACTTTAAAAGAAGTGCTGACAGCACTCGACACACTTGAAAAAGAACGCGACACACTGCAGCAGGAAGAGCGTACGCAAAATCAGACTCTTCTTGAAACGACACGTGAACTTGAGAAAATTGAAGGACGCATCGCATTATATGCAGAGCGCGAAACAAACAAGGAAACGCTGAAGCAGAATCTGGAAAACCGTCTTAGCCGCTACGAAGAAGAACTGAAAAGTTTAACAGCATCGCTTGAACAGGAAGAACAGAAAAAGAGTGACATGGCTGCTCAAAATAACACACTCACGAAAACAGTTAAAGATAAAAAACGCGAACTGAATGTTGTGCAGTCGACAGATGACAGCAATATTGAAAAACTGAAAGATGAATACTACGAACTGATGGTTAAAAAAACCACACTCGAAAATGATAAACGCCGGAACCGGGACGAACAGTCGAGGCTCGCTGACAGTATTCAGTATAAAAACGAACGTCTGACAGCATTGAACGAAGAAATTAAAACACTTGAAAGTACTTTTTCCAAGAAGAAACAGGCGCTCAGTGAAGCAGCTGAAAAATTAACTGCTGCCCGCGATGATTATAAAGATATGCGAATCAAACTGAATGAACTGAATGAACAGTACGACAAATCTAAAAATGATTACAACCGTGCAGCGAATTTTATCCAGAACCAGCAGTCGAAACTCGATATGCTGAAAAATATGGAAGAAAATTATCAGGGGTATTATCCCGGAGTCCGTGCAGTGCTTAAAAACAAGGACAGCATACCAGGCGTAATCGGCGCCGTCGGTGAACTGATTTCAGCACCGTCTGAATATATGACAGCACTGGATACAGCACTTGGTCAGGCAAGCCAGAATATCGTTATGGATGTTGAGCACAATGCCCGTACCGCTATCACTTTTTTAAAACAGAAGAATCTCGGCTTTGCGACATTCCTGCCGCTCGATACGATTCGTGAACGCCACCTGTCAGTCGACGTTGAGAAATCGCTCGAAGCATCGAATATCGATTATGAAATTTTATCTGAAGTTGCAAATATTAAACGCGAATACCGTAAAGTACTGCTCCATCTCGTTAACACGACAGTGGTTGTAAAAGATATGAGTGATGCGTCGGCACTGGCGCGTGCAACCGGGCAGCGTGTCCGTATTATTACGCTGGACGGCGAAACGATTATGCCGGGCGGGGCGATGAGCGGCGGTTCACGAAACCGTAAAGGTTCTATTATGGAATCGAAAAAAGAAATCGCGGATATCACTGAAAAGATTAAAGAATATACATCGCAGACGTCGGCGCTTAAAAAAGCGGTGGACGATATTTTAGAACAAATTGCGGATGCAGCTGTTCAGCTGAAACAGCTCGAAGAAGCGGGGACAACTCTTGGTGAAACCCACGATGCACTGCAGCAGGAAGTGACTCAGCTTGATTTCACGCTGACGAACAAAACAGATGCAGCTGCTGAACTGAAACGCGAAGTGGCAGATCTGTCACCTGAGGAAAAAACAGGCGACTTTGATACGAAAATTGAGAATTACACCCATCAGATGAGTGACATTAATACGCGCATTGATATGATGAGCCGTTCGCAAAGCGAAAAAGATGAGCAGATTGCACAGCTGCAAAGTGAACTGCAGCAGCTGAATAATGATAAAATAACATTAGACGGTGAAATGCGCTTTACCGATGCAGCAATTGAACGCATCAATGTGAATATCGATAGTGTTAAACACAATATCGATAATACGAAGAGTGAGGCGGATATGATTAATGACGATCTTGGGGCGATGGATATTTCAGAGCTCGAAGAGAACAAAACAAGGTTGTCGGAATTACTTGAACAGGTGAACAGCCGTCTTGAGGAAATTACAGAGAAGCTTGCGTCTATAAAAGAAGAACATAAGAAAAACACCGAAAAAGAAGATGAACTGCGTAAAGCGGCGGATACGAGCCAGCAGCAGCTGCGTACAGACTCTGCGGCACGCGAAGGCCTGGATACGCAGATTGAAAACAAGATGACCTACTTAAGCGACAACTACAAAATGACTTACGAACTGGCACGTACGCAGTTTGAAACATTTGAGAACATTGAAGCAAAACGTCAGAAGATTACATTGAACAAGAAGAGTATTGAAGAACTTGGCCCGGTGAATATCGGTGCTATTGAAGAGTTTGCGACGGTCAATGAACGCTACATGTTCTTAAAAGAACAGGAAGATGATTTAATCGAAGCGCGCCAGACGCTGCTCGATGTCATCAGCGAAATGGATGAAGCAGTGGCAGCGCGTTTCAAGGAAACGTTCTGCCAGGTGAATCATTACTTCCAGGAAGTGTTTACCGATATGTTCGGCGGGGGACGTGCGGAGCTGAGACTGCTGGAAGAAGGGAATTATCTGGACTCAGGCATAGAAATATTTGCCGAGCCGCCGGGTAAAAAACTGTCATCACTGTCGCTGTTATCAGGCGGCGAGCGTGCATTGACAGCAATCAGTCTGCTGTTCAGTGTGCTCCGTGTGAAAGTGAGTCCGTTCATTATTCTCGATGAAGTTGAAGCGGCACTCGACGAAGCAAACGTAACGAGATATGCGAAATACTTGAAGAAACTTTCAGCTGATACGCAGTTTATCGTTATTACTCACCGTAAAGGAACGATGGAAGAAGCGGACCGCCTGTTTGGTGTAACAATGCAGGAAAAAGGTGTGACGAAGCTGATCAGTGTGGATTTAAAAAATTATGAAGAACCAGAACCGGTAAGAGAGGACGGAAATTAATGGGTATTTTTGACCGCTTTAGACGGAAGAAGAAAAAACAGGAAGAACAGCCGGCATCACTCGAGGCGCAGACGGATAAACTCGACGACGGCTTGATTTCCCTCGATGAGTTTGAGGAATGGGAGCAGGAACAGCTCAGCTATAAGTTTGAAATTGGGCTTAAAAAGAGCCGGGACAAATTCCAGCAGGACATCAACGCTTTAATGTCCCGCTATCGTACAGTGGATGAAGATTTCTTCGAAGCACTGGAAGAAGTACTGATTTCAGCCGATGTCGGTTTTAATACAGTAATGGAATTAACAGAAGAGCTGCGCCGTGAAGCACAGCTGAAAAATATTACTGAAACATCAGATCTCCGTGAGACAATCGTTGAAAAAATGGTTGAGATTTACGAACGTAACGGTAACGCTTCAGACGAAATGACGATTAACGAAGACGGTCTGACTGTCGTGTTAATGGTCGGCGTTAATGGTGTCGGCAAGACAACATCAATCGGCAAGCTCGCATACAAGTATACGCAGGAAGGCAAAAAAGTTATGCTCGCTGCGGGAGATACATTCCGTGCCGGTGCAATTAACCAGCTGCAGGTATGGGGAGACCGTGTCGGTGTTGATGTGATTAAACAGGCAGAAGGATCAGATCCTGCTGCGGTAATGTTCGATGCAGTCAATGCTGCGAAAAAACGCGGCGCGGACATTCTGTTCTGCGACACTGCAGGACGTCTGCAGAACAAAGGCAACTTAATGAACGAATTGTCTAAAATTAAAAAAGTCATTCAGAAAGTTGTGCCTGAAGCACCGCACGAAGTACTGCTTGTACTTGATGCAACGACAGGACAGAACGCACTCAGCCAGGCGAAAGCATTTAAAGAAGTGACTGACGTATCAGGTATTATTTTATCCAAACTTGACGGTACTGCTAAAGGCGGAATCGTGCTGGCAATTAAAAATGAGCTGGGTATTCCGGTGAAATTTGTCGGACTTGGCGAGCAGCTCGATGACCTGCAGCCGTTCGATGCGGAAAACTATGTGTACGGCTTATTTGCTGATATGATTCAGGAGAGCGATACGCTCGAAGAAAAATTAGAGGAAGATAAAGATGACCAATGATTTAGAACGCACGATGCGGATGAATTATCTGTATGATTTTTATCAGTCTCTGTTAACTGACAAACAGCAGAAATACATTGAATTGTATTATCTGGAAGATTTTCAGTTCAGTGAAATCGCAGAGGAGATGAGTGTGACACGTCAGGCTGTCTATGATAACCTTAAGCGTTCACGCGACATGCTCGAACAATACGAAGAAACACTTAGTATGTACAAAAACTTTAATAAGCGTCTCGAATTATATGCTGAGCTTAAACAAAAGCTTGGAGACAATATAACTGAAGATGTTAAAAAAATAATCGATAAGTTAGAGAAATTGGATTAAGGAGGACGGCACTATGGCTTTTGAAGGTCTAGGAGAACGACTGCAGTCCACAATGGACCGCATTAAAGGTAAAGGTAAAGTAACTGAATCCGATGTTAAATTAATGATGCGCGAAGTGCGTCTTGCACTGCTTGAAGCCGATGTTAACTTTAAAGTTGTTAAGCAGTTCGTTAACGACGTTAAAGAACGCGCGCTCGGTTCGGCTGTTATGCAGAGCTTAACACCCGGCCAGCAGGTCATTAAAATCGTTCAGGAAGAACTAACATCACTGATGGGCGGAGAAAACCAGAAGATTAATCTGGCACAGAAACCGCCGACAGTAATTATGATGGTCGGCTTGCAGGGTGCAGGTAAAACAACGACAGCAGGTAAGCTTGCACTGCACCTGCGCAAAAAACACAACAAGCGTCCGCTATTGGTAGCGGGGGATATTTACCGTCCGGCAGCGATTGACCAGCTGCAGACAGTCGGCAAACAAATCGATGTTCCTGTGTTCTCGATGGGCGACCAGGTAAAACCTGAAGAAATCGTTGAGAATGCAATGAAACATGCTAAAGAAGAACACCTCGACACAGTAATCATCGATACGGCAGGCCGTCTGCACGTTGATGAAGCACTGATGAACGAGCTGAAGAATATTAAAGAATTGTCTAATCCGGATGAAATCATGCTCGTTGTCGACTCGATGACGGGTCAGGATGCAGTAAACGTTGCAGAAAGCTTTAACGAGCTGCTCGACATTACAGGCGTTACATTGACTAAACTCGATGGTGATACACGAGGCGGAGCGGCACTGTCAATCCGTTCGGTAACAGAGAAGCCGATTAAATTTATCGGGGTATCCGAGAAGATGGACGGGCTGGAGGCATTCCACCCGGAACGGATGGCTTCACGTATTCTTGGTATGGGCGATGTTTTATCCATTATTGAAAAAGCCCAGGATAACGTCAACGAAGATGAGCAGAAAGCGCTCGAGAAAAAATTGAAAGATTCAAGTTTCACTCTCGACGACTTTTTGAGCCAGATGGACCAGGTGAAAACACTTGGACCGCTCGATGATCTTCTTAAGATGATGCCTGGTGCAAACAAAATTAAAGGGCTCGATAAAATGCAGTTCTCAGGGAAGGAAATCGACCATGTACAGGCGATTATCCGCTCGATGACACTGGATGAGCGCGAGCATCCTGAAAAACTGAACGCCAGCCGCAAGAAGCGTATTGCTAAAGGTTCAGGCCGTTCGCTGCAGGAAATCAACCGCTTATTAAAGCAGTTTAACGACATGAAGAAGATGATGAAACAGATGACAAGCGGTAAACGCAAAGGTAAAAACCCGTTTGGCGGCATGGGTCTGCCATTTTAAAATAAAAACACACATGTAAAGAAAAAACTCTTTACATGTGTGTTTTCATTTGTTATGATAAGAAAGTCGAAAAGAAGTAAAGAGAGGAGTTTTCACACATGGCAGTAAAAATTAGATTAACTCGTATGGGTTCTAAAAGAAATCCTTTCTACCGTATCGTAGTTGCGGACGCACGCAGCCCGAGAGATGGTAGAATCATCGAACAAATCGGTTCATATAACCCGGTTTCTAAATCTGAAGAAAACGTTGTATTAGACAACGAAAAAGCGTTAGAGTGGTTACAAAATGGTGCTAAACCAAGCGACACTGTACGTAATATCTTCAGTGACAGAGGCATCATGGAACAGTACCACAATGCTAAATTCGGGAAATAATTCCGATGGACAAATTACTTCAAACAATTCTTGAACCGATGCTGGATTATCCGGAAGAACTCGTCATTACACGTGACGAGACGCCGCATAAAGTTTCGTATAAAATAAGCGTACATGACTCAGATGTCGGGCGAATAATCGGCCGCGGCGGCCGTTTTATTAAAGCGCTCCGCATTGTTGTTTCAAACGCTGACAGAGACGCGTCAAAGAAAGTGTTTGTTGATTTGCATTAAGACACACTTTAACAGTGTGTCTTTTTATTCTTTATAAGAGGTGTTCATCTTGCGAATTAAAATTGGTAAACTGGTAAATTTCCACGGTGTGCGCGGCGAAGTTAAAATATTAAGCGACTCGGACTTCTTAGAAGAACGCTTTGCAGCGGGCAATACCGTTGAAATCGCCGGCGATGTGCTGACGATTGAATCGTACCGCACGCATAAAAACTTCCATATGCTGAAATTTGTCGGGGTGTCTGACATGAACGACATCACCCATTTAAAAGGCAAGGATGTTTTTATCGAAGAAAACGAAGCAGACCTTATACTCGATGAAAATGAATACCACGTGCGTGATATTGTCGGCCTGACTGTAATCAATCTTGACGACAATACTGAACTTGGTAAAATTTCAGAAGTAATGTTCACCGGCGCCAATGACGTCTGGGTCATCCAGGGCGAGCGCGAATATTTAATTCCGTATATCGAACAGGTTGTTAAAGTTGTCGATGTTGAACGCGGCATAGTTGAAATTACACCACTCGAAGGATTGTTGGATTAATGAATATATATTATTTAACACTGTTTCCTGACATGTATGAAGGTGTCCTCGGTGCATCTATTTTAAAGCGCGCAAAAGATAAGGGCATCGTCGATTATCACATGATTAATTTCCGTGATTTTTCAGACGATAAACATAACAAAGTCGATGATTATCCATACGGCGGCGGCGCAGGCATGGTCTTAAAGCCGGAACCTGTTTTCAACGCAATGGACAGTCTGGAAATCGGCGATAACAAACGCGTTATTTTAATGTGCCCCCAGGGTAAACCGTTTGATCAGAAGCTCGCAGAAGAGCTCGCTGAAGAAGACAACATCGTCTTTATTAACGGACACTACGAAGGTTACGACGAGCGTATCCGTACGCTTGTTACCGACGAAGTATCCATCGGTGATTACGTATTAACAGGCGGCGAACTTGCATCGATGACAATGACTGATGCAATCGTCCGTTTGATTCCCGATGTGCTGAGCAATCAGGCAAGCCATCAGGAAGACTCATTCTCGACAGGCATGCTTGAACATCCGCATTACACACGCCCGAGAGAATACCGCGGCATGAAAGTGCCGGAAGTACTGCTGTCGGGAAATCATAAGCACATTGAAGAATGGCGCCATGAACAAAGCCTGCAGCGTACAAGAGAACGCCGTCCGGATTTACTGGACGAGTAAAAAGTTAATTTTATTTCTTAAAGTGATTGAATGGTCACCATTTGTATGATAATATTGTACGAGTGTAAATACACGTAAATATCACAATCATCCGCTGCTAAAGTAACTCGGGCAAGATAATTGGAAGAAGGAGAAGATATATTATGTCACAGGAATTATTAAATTCTATCGTTAAAGAACAGTTAAAAACTGATCTTCCTGAATTCAAAGCAGGGGACACAGTTAAAGTTCACGTTCGTATTGTAGAGGGAGACCGCGAAAGAATCCAGCTTTTCGAAGGTGTTGTAATCAAACGCCGCGGAGGCGGAATTTCAGAAACTTTCACTGTACGTAAGATTTCTTACGGTGTTGGTGTTGAGCGTACATTCCCTGTTCACACGCCTAAAATCGAGAAAATCGATGTTGTTCGCCGTGGACGCGTACGTCGTGCTAAACTTTACTACCTGCGTAACTTACGCGGTAAAGCTGCTCGTATCAGAGAAATCCGATAAGACCGCTTATAAAATACCCGGACCTCACAGAGGCCCGGGTATTTTTTTAATTATTTTTATCTCTGAACTTTTGAGCTTCCGACAGGAAAGCTTCGAGAATTTTCTTCGAAGGCTCATCAAACTTATACGCATCCTCCGGATGGAACTGCAGACCCATAACGAAAGTATCACCTGTGCCTTCCAGCGCCTCTATAACACCGTCAGGCGCTCTTCCTGAAACGATAAAGTCCTTATTATCCACTTCTTTGTTTGCCTGGTGGTGATGGCTGTTTACGCGGATTTTATCTTGTCCGGTAATTTTATGGAGTTTTGAACCTTTTTCTATCAGTACGCTGTGCTGCAAATAATCACGGCCCGATTTCTGTTTGTGCTGAATTAAACCGTCGCCCTCATACTGAGCTTCCAAATCCTGATACATTTTACCGTCCGTCAGACTGTTTAAGAGCTGACTGCCGCGGCATATACCGAGAATTGGAATATCTCTTTTAAACGCCTCTTTGATTACTTCAATCTCGTATTCGTCACGCCCATGTTCCACTGCCTCAAGTTTCGGATGCGGTTCTTCATCATACGTACTCGGGTTAATATCATTGCCGCCCGTTAAATATAAGCCGTCCAATGCTGCAACCTGTTCTTTGATTGATTGCTTATCATCGTTTTTTGCAAGCAGCAGCGGCACGCCGCCGAGATCAGTCACTGCTTGAATGTAATGCGGTCTCACTGATAATTGACTATCGTCAATTTCCGTCGTAATTCCTATAATTGGTCTGCCCATAATTTGTCTCCTTTTAGTTCGTGTTTAGTGAGTTTATACCCTGAATGCGGGAGAAGTATGCAAAATTTCATGCTATAGATGTTAAATTTTGTTTTGTTAAAGTTATAAAATGATGTATAAATGTGTTAACTGAATTGTTAAAGGAGGACGGCGTTTGTTTATTACTTTGCGTAAATTACCTGAAGAGCTGCTTCATTTGAGGGCGTTTCGAAACCGTTCTGTACTTGCAGCTGCAGATGCCGATAAACTGAGCAGATTGGAGCGAGGTGCAGCGGGCGAATGTGAGTAAGACAGGATGTTTGATAAGGTTGGACACGGGAATCTTTATATCTACCGTGATATTTATTTACAGATTGAAAACTCTGTGACGCAGTACGATACTTTGATTATCAGTGAATCAGGGATTGTTGTAAATGAAATTAAAAACTTTACCGGAAACTATCGTGTGGAAGACAGTACGTGGACAAGATCCGGCAGCGGCCTGATTCCGGACGACGCGGCAAGCCAGCTCAGGCGCGCCGTGGGGAAGCTGATGCGCTTAAGGAATGCGGTGAGATTTAACTTTGATGTCAGCGGAAAATTAATATTTCCAAATGAGAGTTTTCGATTGTTCAGTGAAGAAGAGCGGGTCTGGAATCAGGTTGTGCTGCGGGCAGATCTGCGGCGGTATTTTGGAAGTTTCAATAATGAATACAGCGGTGAGTACGCCTCAAAGCTTGCCGATATAGTCGAACGGCACATTGTGCCGAACCCGTATTTTAAGCTGCGGGTCGAATTCGAGTCGGTCAGACACGGCTTATACTGCGGCGGGTGCGGGAGCTTTAAACTAGAAAAACAGCAATTTCACCTGCTCTGCATGACCTGCGGCTCACGCGAAAGCAACGAAACTCATCTCGTCCGTGCAATGAGCGATTTTAAATATCTGTTCGGCCCGCTCGAGATGACGAGCAGGCGAATGATGGAGTTTACGGGCGGGATGGTTAATATCAGAACTTTGCAGAGAGTAATGAACAAGTACTGTCATGTTAATAAGCAAGGTAATTCAACCCAATATATATTTAAATATTATGATTTTGATGAGGCAATGAATGAAAAAAGTAAATTCAAGAGATATAAGGATTATTTTAAATAAATATAGTTTAGGACGACACTGTGTCACTTTCATTGTCGTCCAAAGTAACCCGGACGACAGTGAGA
>DAIPYL010000002.1:68236-101097 GCA_036782755.1 Jeotgalicoccus sp.
CCGGACGACAGTGAGAAGAAAAAAACTCAAACTCCTGCTCTAAAACATAGCTGTTCCTCTATCATCCTCACATCCCGCCCCCAAATCATGATAAAATATAATAGGAATATACCAACCCAGCCAAAATTCAACCAACCCAAAATAATTAATATAAGAAAGGGGCAGCCAAAGATGTCAATTAACTGGTTCCCGGGACATATGGCGAAGGCTCGCCGTCAAATCGAAGAGAGTCTGAAGAAAGTAGATGTAGTGATTGAGATACTGGATGCGCGTATTCCGTACGCTTCCAAAAATCCGATGCTGGATTACGTGATCGGCGATAAGCCGAGAGTTGTAGTACTGAACAAAAAAGATATGGCGAACAGCAAGGAAACGGATCGCTGGATTGCCCGCCTGAAAGCTGACGGAGTTTATCCTGTAGCGCTGAACGGCAAAGAGTCTAATGTGCTGAAAAAAATAGAGAACACGGTCGTGGAAGCGACGAAGGAAATCTTCGAACGCATGGAGCGAAAAGGGATTAATCCGCGCGCAATCAGAGCGATGATTGTCGGCATTCCTAATGTCGGAAAATCGACGATTATCAACAACATCGCAAAACGCAAAGTTGCGAAAACAGGCAACACGCCCGGCGTGACAAAAGCGCAGCAATGGATTAAAGCAGGAACGAAAATGGAGCTGCTTGATACGCCGGGAGTGCTGTGGCCGAAATTCGAAGACGAATCAATCGGACAGAAACTGTCACTGACAGGAGCGATTAAAGACAATGTTGTGAACCTGGATGACATTGCGATATATGCCCTCAAATTTATGCAGACGCATTACCTTGACGGACTGAACAAATTTTACAATATCAATATTGATGAAAATACTGAAATCGTGGAAATTTTCGATGCAATCGGCCAGTCGCGCGGATTCAAGATGAGCGGCAATGAAATCGACTACGAACGCGTCACGGAAAAAGTAATTTACGATACACGCGATGCGAAAATCGGGAAGTTTACATTCGATATTGCCGAGGACGTTGAATAATCATATGAAAATAAGCGATATTAAACTCGAAATTAACAAGATAAACACCATAGAAGACTTAACGGCCTCTCCATTTAATGAAGACGAACGCAAAGGTGTACAGAGCGCGCTTAACAGCAGGGCGCGCCTCCTGGAAAAAGAACGGGCACTCTCCGTACACTACGAAATGATGCTGCAGCACGAAAACAAACACCGGGGACTCATCATTGCCGGAATCGATGAAGCAGGCCGCGGACCGCTCGCCGGCGATGTTGTGGCGGCCGCTGTTATTCTGCCTGATAATTACAAAATTATCGGCCTCGATGACTCTAAAAAAGTACCGCTCGCTAAACGTCTCTCGCTCCGTGAAGAGATTATGGAACATGCGGATTACGGCGTCGGAATTGTAACGGCTGAGGAGATCGACACGCACAACATTTACAAAGCGACAAAAATGGCCATGCAGCGTGCACTGGATAATTTACCGCGCACGCCTGACCATTTACTTGTCGATGCCATGACGCTCGACAACGGCGTGCCTCAGACGTCGCTCATCAAAGGGGATGCTGTGTCGAATTCCATCGCAGCGGCTTCTATAATTGCGAAAACAACACGGGATATGATGATGGAAAAGTACGATACGGAATATCCTGAGTACGGTTTTGCCAATCATAAAGGATACGGCACAAAAGCACATCTTGAAGCATTGGAAAAATACGGTGCCACACCGATTCACAGAAAAACATTTGAACCGGTCAAAAGTATGTTCGGCGGCCAGTTCTAAGTGTTTTAATTCACAATCTTAATCCGCATAAAAGCCCGAAATCTCAATAATAGTGCGGATTCGAACTATATTCTTTGTATCTTGTGAAATACTTTTCAAACTTTCGCAAAATAACAATAATTTGTTTGATTAGTTACCACTTACACGTTTACATTCGAGTAAGTGTTTCCTATAATTGAGTATGTAAGCTTTATTAAAAAGTCTTAGGAGGAAAATCATGAATATCCATGAGTATCAAGGAAAAGAAATTTTTCGCTCAATGGGTGTAAACGTACCTAAAGGTGACGTTGCTCTTACACCAGAAGAAGCAGTTGAAGTAGCAAAAACACTTGATTCAGATGTCTACGTTGTCAAAGCTCAAATCCACGCAGGTGGCCGTGGTAAAGCAGGCGGCGTTAAGATAGCAAAATCTGTCGATGAGGTTAAGGAATATGCTGAAGAATTATTAGGCAAAGTCTTAGTCACTCATCAGAACGGTCCGGACGGGACTGAAATCAAACGTCTTCTTGTTGAAGAAGGCTGCGATATCGACAGCGAATACTACTTAGGCTTCGTAATTGACCGCGCGACGAACCGCGTTACATTAATGGGTTCTGAAGAAGGCGGAACAGAAATCGAAGAAGTGGCAGAAGCAACTCCTGAAAAGATTTTTAAAGAAGTTATTGACCCTGCAGTAGGTCTTCTGCCATTCCAGGCTAAAAGACTTGCATTCAATATTAATATTCCAACAGCATCAGTAAACAAAGCAGCTAAATTAATGCTTTCTTTATATGATGTATTTATTGAAAAAGATGCAGCAATTATGGAAATCAACCCGCTTGTCACTACAGGTGACGGTGAAGTTATCGCACTTGATGCAAAAGTTAACTTCGATGCCAACGCTCTTTACAGAAACAAAGACGTTGTTGAATTACGCGACTTTGATGAAGAAGATGAAAAAGAAATCGAAGCATCTAAACACGATTTAGCATACATCGCTTTAGAAGGAAATATCGGCTGTATGGTTAACGGTGCCGGACTTGCAATGGCAACGATGGATACGATTAACCACTTCGGCGGAAAACCTGCCAACTTCCTTGACGTAGGGGGCGGCGCGACTGCTGAGAAAGTTACTGAAGCATTCAAGCTTATCCTTAGTGATAAAGCTGTGGAAGGTATCTTTGTAAACATTTTCGGCGGAATTATGAAGTGTGACGTTATAGCTGAAGGTGTAGTTGAAGCTGTAAATAACGTTGGTCTTGAGATTCCTCTTGTAGTTCGTTTGGAAGGTACAAACGTTGCAGAAGGTAAGAGAATTCTTGCAGACTCAGGTCTCGCAATTACACCGGCAAGCACAATGGCTGAAGGTGCTCAGAAGATCATCGCTGCTGTAAACGAAAATAAATAATAACGGAGGAATATATTGTGGCTGTATTTGTAGATAAGAATACTAAAGTAATTGTACAGGGTATTACCGGTTCAACAGCACTATTCCACACGAAGCAGATGCTTGAGTACGGTACTCAGATCGTTGCTGGTGTGACACCTGGTAAAGGCGGACAGGAAGTTGAAGGCGTACCTGTATTCAATACTGTAGAAGAAGCTAAAAAAGAAACTGGCGCAACTGTATCAGTAGTATACGTGCCGGCTCCATTCGCAGCAGACTCAATTATGGAAGCTGCTGACGCGGAACTTGATCTTGTAATTTGTATTACAGAACACATTCCGGTACTCGACATGGTTAAAGTAGTACGTTACTTAGAAGATAAAAAGACGCGTCTTATTGGACCGAACTGTCCTGGTGTCATTACTGCCGACGAAACTAAAATCGGTATTATGCCTGGATATATCCACAAAAAAGGACACGTTGGTGTTGTATCACGCTCTGGTACATTAACTTATGAAGCAGTTCATCAGTTAACTCAGGAAGGTGTCGGCCAGACATCTGCTGTCGGTATCGGCGGAGATCCTGTAAACGGTACAAACTTTATCGATGTGCTAAAAGAATTCAACGAAGATCCTGAAACTTACGCAGTAGTAATGATCGGGGAAATCGGCGGTACTGCTGAAGAAGAAGCTGCAGAGTGGGTTCGTGACAATATGACTAAACCTGTTGTCGGCTTCATCGGCGGACAAACTGCACCTCCAGGAAAACGTATGGGCCATGCCGGTGCGATTATTTCAGGCGGTAAAGGGACTGCTGACGAAAAAATCCGTATCATGAACGAGTGCGGAATCGAAACAGCTGCAACACCTTCGGAAATTGGTGAAACGCTGATTGAACGCATTAAGAAAGAAGACGGACTTTACGAAAAATGTCTGACTGTAAAATAATTTTAATATAACTCGCACAAGTGAGTGAAAAAGACGGTAATCCACCCGGATTATCGTCTTTTTTTGTCTTTTAATGTAAATTATTGTCGTTAAAATGAAATCTGAATATCTCTGTAAACTCTTATAATAGAAGTATTAAAGCAATAGGGGGATGCATATGGATTTACTGCTTTTAAGCTATTCAGGAGTAACTTCAAAAGAATATTTAACACTCGTAAATAACGGCTGGATTTCAACGGAATTAAAGAGGAAAACGGACTATGCAAAGACGCTCGACAGAACAAAAATTCTTGCTGATCTTGAACAAAAGAATATCGGCTACATTACGCATGAACACAGTCTTTATCCGTTATTGCTAAAAGAAATTTATGATTTTCCCTACATATTATATTACCGAGGCAATGCGAAACTGTTAAAAGAAAATATTCTCGGTGTTGTCGGGAGCAGAAAAGCGACGGATTATACGAAGAAAGCGCTGGAACTCCTCTTGCCGGCTCTTAAAAACATTGCTATCATATCAGGACTTGCGTACGGTGCTGATGAAGCGGCACACCGTATTGCAATCGGTAATAATATGAAGACAATCGGCGTGCTCGCATTCGGGCACGATACGCATTATCCGAAAACGACAGCGGATATCCGTGCTGAAATGGAGAAAAATCATTTAACAATCAGCGAATATCCGCCGGGCACTCCGATTCAGAAATGGCAGTTCGTTGCACGGAACAGAATTATTGCAGGGTGTGCCCGCGGAGTTCTCGTGACTGAAGCGGAAGAAAAAAGCGGCAGTTTAATTACGCTGGAGATGGCACTCGATGATAACCGGAACGTTTACTGCCTGCCCGGGAACATTACATCGGCACTGTCAAAAGGGACTAACCTGCGTATAAAAGAAGGTGCATCAGCAGTCACGGATGCACAGGATATACAGTGTGATTTCGAATGAAAGCGGCAGCCGTGAATATTATAATAAGTCGATTTTGATTGACAAAGTAAAATTTGACTGTGTATCATTTGGACTTGAATAGATTAAAAGCATAAAAGCAAATTAGGAGGCAGCAGAGTGGCAGACAATTTAGTTATCGTAGAATCACCTGCGAAAGCAAAAACAATTGAAAAGTACCTCGGTAAACGTTATAAAGTAATTGCTTCCATGGGACACGTGAGAGATCTTCCGCGCAGTCAGACTGGAATTGATACAGAAAATAATTACGAACCTAAATATATTACGATACGCGGTAAAGGCCCGTTATTAAAAGAATTAAAAAAAGAAGCTAAAAAAGCAAAGAAAGTATTTCTCGCAAGTGACCCCGACAGAGAAGGAGAAGCAATTGCATGGCATCTGAGCCACGCACTTGGACCCGATAATGATTATTACCGTGTGGTTTTCAACGAGATTACGAAAGATGCAGTTAAAGAAAGTTTTAAAACGCCGTCAGAAATAGACATGCAGCTTGTCGACGCACAGCAGGCACGCCGCATACTCGACCGTCTGGTGGGTTATAACATTTCACCTGTATTATGGAAGAAAGTTAAAAAAGGATTATCGGCGGGACGTGTTCAGTCGGTTGCACTGAAGTTAATTATCGACCGTGAAAATGAAATCCGTAAGTTCGTACCTGAAGAATACTGGTCCATTGAAGGAACATTTAAAACAGGACGTTCCAAATTCACTGGCAAGTTCAACAAGCTTGCTTCAGATAAGCAAAAGACCAAGCTTCATAACAAAGACGATGTCGATAAAGTAATGGCCCGGATTAAAGGCAATGAATTCCATATAGACTCTGTTGAGAAGAAAGAGAAAAAGCGTTATCCTGCCCAGCCGTTTACAACTTCTTCACTGCAGCAGGAAGCTGCGCGCAAGCTGAACTATAAAGCACGCAAGACAATGATGCTTGCCCAGCAGTTATATGAAGGTATCGATATTAAAAAAGAAGGTACAGTCGGTCTGATTACTTATATGAGAACGGACTCGACGCGTATATCAGACACTGCTAAAAATGAAGCATATGATTTAATCCAATCGGCATACGGCAAAGAATTTACCGGCGTACAGAAAGCTGGGAAGAAAGCTGCACAGGATGCGCACGAAGCGGTGCGTCCAACATCTGCAAACCGTACACCGGACAATATGAAACAATACTTAAGCCGTGACCAGCACCGTTTGTATAAGCTGATCTGGGATCGCTTTATTGCGAGTCAGATGGCACCGGCAGTTCTGGATACAGTTAAGATTGATCTCAGCAACAACGGTGTACTCTTCAGAAGTACCGGCCAGACGATCAAATTTAAAGGGTTTATGCAGATTTACATCGAAGGTACAGATGACGGAGAAGATGATTTAAACAGCAAGCTTCCTGAAATGAACGAAGGAGAGACAGTGAAATCTGAAAAGATTGAACCGGCTCAGCACTTTACTCAGCCGCCGCCGAGGTTTACAGAGGCGCGTTTAGTTAAAACTTTGGAAGAATCAGGAATCGGCCGTCCGTCAACTTACGCGCCAACGATTGATACGATTCAAAAACGTAACTACGTCCGCATGGACCAGAAGCGTTTTATCCCGACTGAAATGGGTGAAATCGTTAACGAACAGGTTGTGGAATACTTCCCGGATATTATCGATATTGCATTTACACGTAATATGGAAGAAAGTCTCGACTCAGTTGCCGCCGGCAATAAAGAATGGCGCGATGTTATCGATGAATTTTATAAAGGATTCAGTCCGCAGGTTGAACGTGCTGAAGAAGAAATGGAAAAAATTGAAATTAAAGATGAACCGGTTGGGGAAGACTGTGAAAAATGCGGCTCTCCAATGGTTTATAAAATGGGACGTTACGGAAAATTCATGGCATGTTCGAATTTCCCTGATTGCCGCAACACAAAAGCAATCGTTAAAAAGATTGGCGTGAAATGCCCGACTTGTAAAGAAGGGGAAGTTGTTGAACGCAAATCGAAGAGAAACAGAATTTTCTTCGGCTGTGAAAGATACCCTGAATGTGATTACGTATCATGGGACCGTCCAATCGGACGCGACTGCCCGAAATGCGAACATCACCTGGTCGAAACGAAAAAAGGCAAAAAAGCGCAGGTTAAATGTACGAACTGTGAATATACAGAAGACGCAAGTTAAATGTTCAGCCGTATCCGGGAAACCCCGGGTGCGGTTTTTTGATGTGCGCCGGGCTCATGCGGTCACTAAAGCATAATATTCTGCAAAAAACGTTCGAAATCAGGCAAATCGCTCCATCATCAAAATGAAAGCGCCTTTATTGTCTTCCATTTCGACAGAATTATAAATATTTGTACAATTAAGTGCAATTTCATGAAAAATGGTTTAAAATAGCTAATGTTGTTTATTTATTGGACAGGTGTATATTGTATTACTTGGATAAATAATTTAAATTATGATAAAATTCAGACAAAGAATGAGGTGGTTGAAATTTACGTCAATGACTTTTTACGAATGCTTAAGTATCAGCGTAATTTTTCAGATCATTCTATAAAAAGTTATGATCATGATATTCATGAGTTCATAACTTTTTTGAAGAGAGAAAGTTTATCTGTACAGACATTTAAATATATTGATGCAAGAAACTACCTGGCAATGCTGTATGAGCGCAATTTAAAAAAATCTACCGTTTCGAGAAAGATATCGACGCTTCGGAGCTATTATAATTATCTGGCTGACCGGGACTGCGTCGATATCAATCCGTTTACGGCTCTGCCTTTTCCGAAAAAGGAAGCAGTACTTCCGGATTTTATGTACGCGAATGAAATCGAAGCGCTGTTTAACAGTCTGGATGAGAACCATAAAATGTATGAACGCGACCTTGCGATACTGGAACTTCTTTATGCTACCGGTATGCGGGCGAGCGAACTCATCGGACTCAGGCTGTCAGATATCGATTTTACGATACAAGTTATCCGGGTGCTTGGCAAAGGACGCAAATGGCGGGTCGTGCCTTTTCACGACCGCGCTGCCCGCGCTCTTGAAAACTATGCTGAAACCTACAGCGAAGAGATACTTAAGAATGATGCAATGTGGGTAAACCATAGAGGGGGACCGCTCACGGTTCGCGGACTCCGTCATATTATCGATATGACGGTGAAGCGGAGTGCGCTTCACCTCGACATTCATCCTCATACTTTCAGGCATACGTTTGCAACACATTTACTGAACAACGGAGCAGATTTACGGGCAGTGCAGGATTTGCTCGGCCATGAGTCTTTATCGACGACACAGCGCTATACGCATGTGACGACAGAACAGCTTAAGAAGACTTATTTAAATGCACACCCGAGTAATAAGAAGAGGTGACGTTGATGACGACAATATTCGCGATTAAGCATAACGGTAAAATGGCGATTGCAGGTGATGGCCAGGTAACACTCGGCAATCAGGTCGTAATGAAACATACAGCTAAAAAAGTCCGCCGTTTATTTAATGAACAGGTGGTGGCAGGATTTGCGGGCAGTGTGGCAGATGCTTTTACACTGTTTGAGAAATTCGAAGCGAACCTGCACGAGTACAACGGCAATCTGCAGCGTGCTGCAGTGGAGCTTGCGAAAGAATGGCGCGGCGATAAAATGCTCCGCCAGCTTGAAGCAATGCTTATCGTAATGGATAAAAACGATTTGCTGCTCGTGTCGGGGACAGGCGAAGTGATTGAACCGGATGATGGTATTCTTGCCATCGGTTCAGGCGGCAATTATGCGCTGGCAGCAGGACGCGCAATGAAAAAACACGGTGCTGAATTAAGTGCTGAAACGATTGCTTACGACAGCCTGACCCTCGCCAGCGAAATTTGCGTGTTTACTAACGATAATATAATAGTAGAAACAATCGATTAAAGAGAGCGTGAGATAAATGCCAAACACTAATCTTTCTCCAAGAGAAATTACAGCGCGGCTCGACGAAAGTATTGTTGGGCAGCAGGAAGCAAAACGGAAAGTCGCGATTGCGATGCGCAACCGCTACAGAAGAATGCTGCTGGATGATGAACTTAAAGAGGAAGTCATTCCAAAGAATATTCTTATGATCGGGCCAACCGGTGTCGGTAAGACGGAAATTGCCAGACGCATCGCTAAAATTACAGGCAGTCCGTACACAAAAGTCGAAGCGACAAAGTATACGGAAGTCGGCTATGTCGGCCGCGATGTTGAGTCGATGGTCAGAGACCTTGTAGACAATGCAGTCCGCATGGTTAAAGAGGCAAAGAAAAAGGAAGTTGCCGATGACGCGCTTGAATTAGCGAATGAGCGTCTGACAGGACTGCTTGCACCGGGACGTAAAAAACAGAAACAGACAGGCTCGAATCCGTTTGAAATGTTTATGAACCAGCAGAACCAGGAAGAAGAGCTGGAAGAAGTAGATGACTCTGTACGGATGAAACGCCGCGATGTTAAAGCGAAACTCCTTGCAGGTCAGATGGAAGATGAAAAGGTGACGATTGAAGTTGCTGAAAGTTCAAACCAGCTGGGAATGATGATGCCCGGTATGGATAACAACGGCATGGGTGACATGCTGCAGAATTTAATGCCGAAGAAAACGAATAAGCGTACGATGACAGTTAAAAAAGCCCGTCAGTACTTAATCGATGAAGAAGCTGAAAAGCTGATCGACCTCGATAATGTAAATGACGAAGCGATTGAACTGGCAGAAACGACAGGTATTATTTTCATCGACGAAATTGATAAGATTGCGAAAAGCAGCCAGAACTCGGGAGACGTTTCCCGCGAAGGTGTGCAGCGCGATATTTTACCAATCGTCGAAGGTTCGACAGTTCAGACTAAATACGGTTCGATTAAAACGGACTATATTTTATTTATCGGTGCAGGTGCATTCCACGTTGCCAAACCAAGTGATTTAATTCCTGAACTGCAGGGGCGTTTCCCGCTCCGTGTCGAACTCAATAAACTGACGACAGAAGATTTCGAACGTATTTTAAAAGAACCGAAGAACTCGCTGCTGCAGCAGTACGAAGCATTGCTGAAAACAGAAGATGTAGACGTATTCTTTACTGATGAAGCAATCAGAGCGCTTGCTGAGATTGCGTACAAAGTCAATTCATCGACAGACGATATCGGTGCACGCAGACTGCATACGATTTTAGAAACGCTGCTTGAAGAACTGCTCTTTGAAGCAAGCAATATGCAGGGTGCGCAGGTTGAAATTACGAAACAGTACGTCGATTCGAAACTGAACCATATTTCTACAGATAAAGATTTAAGCGAATTTATTTTATAATTTAACAGGAGTGAAGTATCATGCCAAGTTTATTACAGAAAACACGTGAGATTAACAATTTAATTCAAGGAAGTTCGAACATTAAAGTAGACTTCGAAGAAGTAGCGGATAAGTTAAGCCGTATTATTGAATGTAATACATTTATCGTATCTAAAAGAGGTAAGCTTCTTGGAATCGGTGTTGTACAGACAATTGAAAACGAACGTATCGTCGATATGCTTGATAACAGACAGTTCCCTGAGTATTACGTTAACCAGATTATGCGTATTACTGAAACTCGCGAAAACATCGCATTTGAAGACGACTTAACTATTTTTCCTGCAGAAGATCCGTACCAGGATTCAGAAACATGCATCGTGCCGATTTACGGCGGAGGCAACCGTTTAGGAACATTAGTACTTGGACGCAGAGAAAACAAATTCTCTGAAGATGATTTAGTATTGGCTGAATATGCCGGCACAGTTGTCGGTATGGAAATTCTTCGTGAGAAAAATGAAGAAGTTGAACAGAAAGCACGCGACAAAGCAAGCATCGCAATGGCGATTCGTTCATTATCATATTCTGAGCGCGAAGCTATCGAGCACATTTTTGACGAGCTTGATGCAGACGAAGGACTGCTTGTTGCTTCTAAAGTAGCAGACCGTGTAGGCATTACGCGTTCGGTTATCGTTAACGCACTCCGTAAACTTGAAAGTGCGGGCGTTATCGAATCACGTTCACTTGGTATGAAAGGGACGTTTATCAAAGTTAAGAAAGAAGACTTCCTTCCGGAACTTCGCAAAGACAACTAAGGTTGCAAAGCCAGTTTAATTATGCTATAGTATTAAATGGTCAAAAGACCAAATACACACAGCAGAGTAAGGGATTAACCGGTGCCTTTAAACAGGTGGTTATTCAGCACGATGCTGGAGGTATAAACCAATTAGGAGGAAACAAATCATGGCAGTAATTACTATGAAACAATTGCTTGAAGCAGGTGTACATTTCGGACACCAGACACGTCGCTGGAACCCTAAGATGAGCAGATACATCTTCACGGAGCGTAACGGCATCTACATTATCGATTTGCAAAAAACAGTTAAGAAAGTTGCAGAAGCTTACGACTTCGTTAAGTCGGTTTCTGAAGAAGGCGGACAAGTTCTATTTGTCGGTACTAAAAAGCAGGCACAGGACGCTATCAAAGAAGAAGCGGAACGTGCAGGCCAGCTTTACATTAACCAGCGCTGGTTAGGCGGTATCTTGACTAACTACCAGACTATCAACAAACGTATCAAGAGAATTTCTGAAATCGAAAAAATGGAAGCTGACGGCGTATTCGACGTTCTTCCTAAAAAAGAAGTTGTTGAATTACGTAAAGAGTATGCACGCTTAAACAAGTTCCTCGGCGGAATCCGCAACATGAAGAAAATGCCTAGCGCTATTTTCATCGTTGACCCGCGTAAAGAACGCAACGCGATTGCAGAAGCTAAAAAATTAGGAATTCCAATCGTAGCAATGGTTGACACTAACTGTGACCCGGATGAAATTGACTACGTAATCCCTGCTAACGACGACGCTATCCGTGCGGTTAGACTTATGACAAGCAAAATGGCAGACGCTGTTTTAGAAGGTCAGCGTGGTATTTCTGACGACGAAGTTGCAGCTGAACAGAACATCGACTTAAAAGAAGATGCTAAAGCTGAAACTAAAGAAGAGAACGCGTAATAATTAATTGAGAATTCAGGTGATAAGCGTAATACTTATCACCTTTTTTAAAACAATTATATGGAGGACTGAACAATGGCTATTTCAGCAAAATTAGTTAAAGAACTACGTGATAAAACAGGCGCAGGTATGATGGATTGTAAAAAAGCGTTAGTAGAAACAGATGGAGATCTGGACAAAGCGATCGACTATCTGCGTGAAAACGGTATTGCTAAAGCAGCGAAAAAAGCTGACCGTATTGCTGCAGAAGGTGCTGTTTATATTACTTCTGAAGGCAACGAAGCAGTAATCGTTGAAATCAACTCTGAAACAGACTTCGTAGCACGTAACGAAGCGTTCCAGGACCTTGTTAAGAAAATTGCTTCACACATCCTTGCAACTAAACCTGCAGATGTAGAAGCTCTTTATAACTCTGAATTAGACGGCGAAACTGTTACTTCAATTATGAATAATGCAGTTGCAACTATCGGAGAAAAATTAAACATCAGACGTTTTGCAGTTGAAACTAAAACTGACAACGATGCATTCGGCCAGTACATGCACATGGGCGGACGTATCGGTGTGTTAACAGTAGTTGAAGGTACAACTGACGAAGCGGTTGCTAAAGACGTTGCTATGCACGCTGCAGCATTAAACCCTAAATATGTTTCACGCGACCAGGTTGATCAGGCTGAACTTGATCACGAGCGCGAAGTTCTGCGCCAGCAGGCATTAAACGAAGGCAAACCTGAAAAAATCGTCGACAAGATGGTTGAAGGAAGAGTCCGTAAGTATTTAGAAGAAATCTGCATCGTAGATCAGCCGTTTGTTAAAGACTCTGATCAGACTGTACAGCAGTTCCTGGATTCGCAAAAAGCATCAATCCGTACTTTCGTTCGTTACGAACTTGGTGAAGGTATCGAAAAACGCGAAGAAAACTTTGCTGACGAAGTATTAGGACAAGTTAAAAAATAAATTAATTAAAAAAAGACACTTCGGTGTCTTTTTTTCTAAGTAATAAATTCAATGAAAAGGATTGAAAAACATGGCTGAATCTTCTAGATTTACACGTATCGTGTTAAAGCTCAGCGGGGAAGCACTTGCTGGCGATGATGGTTTCGGAATTAATCCGGTTGTCATTAAAAATATCGCTTCACAGGTTTCCGAAGCTCAGAAATTAGGCGTTGAAATGGCGATTATCGTCGGCGGCGGCAATATCTGGCGCGGTAAAATAGGCAGCGACCTCGGTATGGACCGCGGTACTGCAGATTATATGGGAATGCTGGCAACAGTAATGAACTCTCTGGCACTGCAGGATAGTTTAGAACAGCTCGGTCATGAGACGAGAGTGCTGACTTCAATTGAAATGAAACAGGTAGCTGAACCTTACATAAGAAGACGTGCAATCCGTCATCTTGAAAAAGGCCGCATCGTAATATTTGCAGCAGGTATCGGCAACCCTTACTTCTCAACAGATACGACAGCAGCACTCCGTGCAGCGGAAATCGAAGCAGATGTTATCCTGATGGGTAAAAACAACGTAGACGGTGTTTATTCTGCAGATCCGAAAACCGATCCGACAGCTGTTAAGTATGAAAAGCTGACTTACATTGAAATGTTACAGGAAAACCTGCAGGTGATGGATGCTACAGCATCATCGTTCTGTATGGACAACGACATCCCGCTTATGGTATTTTCAATTACAGAAGAGGGTAATATTAAGCGTGCCGTTTCAGGAGAAACAATCGGTACGACTATTACAAAGCAATAGGAGAAGATATTAATATGAGTGAATCCGTTTTGAAAACTGCCGGAGATAAAATGTCCAAATCAATCGACAGCCTGGCAAGAGAACTTGCTTCTATCCGTACAGGTGCTGCAAACTCAAGCATGCTGGACCGTGTAAACGTTGAATACTACGGTGCCCCGACACCATTAAATCAGCTTGCAAGCATCAGTATCCCTGAAGCGCGTATGCTGGTTGTTACACCTTACGACAAAAGCTCTGTTGACAGTGTTCTGAAAGCAATTCAGATGGCAGATCTTGGTGTCAACCCGACGAGTGACGGTACATTAATCCGTATTACTGTACCTCAGCTTACAGAAGAACGACGCAAAGAATTCGTTAAAGACGCACGCAAAGAAGGCGAAAATGCCAAAGTTGCAATCCGCAACGTACGCCGTGACGCAAACGATGAGCTTAAAGCTTCAGAAAAAGCAGGCGATATTTCAGAAGATGAACTGAGAGGTCTGACTGACGACATTCAGAAATTAACAGATAAACACATTGCTGAAATCGATGCAATGTGCGATGCTAAAGAAAAAGATATTCTAGAAGTTTAATCTTAAAAACAGGTAAGGGGACTTACCTGTTTTTTTATTGTATATCTATGTTAAAATAAAATAATTGAAGAAGTATATAAAAATTTATTAAAGATACATATTTGGCACGGAGGATCGTCATGTTTAAAGCGACTAAAGATAAATCTCTGACAGAAAGACCATTACCGGAACATATTGCGATTATTATGGATGGCAACGGCAGATACGCAAAAATGCGCAGTATGCCGCGTATTAAAGGTCACTACGAAGGAATGCAGAATGTTAAGCGGATTGTGAGACATGCTGCAGATATCAAACTTAAGTACTTAACGCTCTATGCGTTCTCAACTGAAAACTGGTCCCGTCCAAAGAGTGAAGTGAACTATCTGCTTAAACTGCCGACGGATTTCCTCAGTACATTTTTACCGGAGCTGATTGAAAAGAATGTCATCGTTAAAACAATCGGTGACTTCGAAGCACTGCCGAAGCATACGCAAAAAGCAGTTCAGACAGCAATGGATAAAACTGCAGATAACACCGGGCTGACACTCGTCTTCGCGCTGAATTACGGCGGACGTGATGAACTGATTGGTGCAGTGAAAGAGATGATTGCTGATGTTCAGTCGGGGACACTTGCTGCTGACGCGCTCGACACCAGCACATTCGATGATTATTTAATGACTAAAGATATGCCGGACCCTGAAATGATTGTTAGAACTTCAGGCGAATACCGGCTGAGTAATTTCTTATTATGGCAGGCTTCCTACAGCGAGCTGTTCTTTTCAAGTACGCTGTGGCCGGAATTCTCAACTGCTGAACTGGATGATTTAATAAGCCAGTACCAGAAGAGAGAGCGGCGTTTTGGGGGCTTAAATGAGGAGGATGTACCAGATGAAGACTAGAACAATAACGGCAGTCATTGCACTGCTGTTATTTTTGCCGGTTGTAATTATCGGCTCATGGCCGCTGTTAATTTTAGTCTACCTCATGGCATTTACCGGTCTTTATGAAATTTTAAAGATGAACCGGATTCACATATTTTCACTGCCGGGTATTTTATCTTTAATTGCATTGTGCATGATTTTAATTCCGCAGGAATCCTATTCGCCGGCAATCGGCGCTTTCCAGCTGGAAATTATCGTTGCGCTGGCACTTATTATGCTGTCGACGACAGTAGTTTCAAAAAACAGATTTACCTTTGTTGATATGGGCTTCTGCGTACTCGCGGTTGCGTATATCGGCATCGGCTTCATGTACTTTTTTGAAACGCGTGAATCAGGTCTGATTTACATTTTATATGCACTCCTGATTGTCTGGCTGACGGATACAGGTGCTTATCTGTTCGGAAAAGCTTTCGGCAGACGCAAACTCTGGCCGCAGATCAGTCCGAACAAGACAATTGAGGGCTCGCTCGGCGGCACGCTTATATCGGTAATTATACCGGTAGTTTTCGTGTTAACAGGCTTAATGGAAGGCTCACTGTGGCTCTTGATTCCGTTTACGATTGTTCTCAGCATATTCGGGCAGATGGGGGACCTCGTGGAATCCGCATTGAAACGTCACTTTGACGTTAAAGATTCAGGTACATTTTTACCGGGACACGGCGGTATTTTAGACCGCTTTGACAGTTTCATCTTCGTACTGCCCCTGATGAACATCTTACCGATTATTTCATAATAACAGGTGAATACTATGATAAAAACCATTTCTATACTCGGTGTTACAGGTTCAATTGGAACCCAGGCACTGGATGTCATTAAAAACAATCCGGAACATTTTAAACTCGGCGCAATTTCCGCCGGACGCAACTTAATTAAACTTGAAGAGATTTTAACGGACTTTAATCCGCCGTTAGTATCGGTACAGGATGACGATGCTGTTAAAGAACTTAAGAGCAAATATCCTCACATCGATTTTACGTCGGGTGATGAAGGCCTGATCGCTGCTGCAACATATAGCAGCAGTCTGCTCTTAACTGCTATTCTCGGCAGTGTAGGCTTAAAACCGACACTTGCTGCGATTGATGCAGGTATTGATATCGCACTCGCAAACAAGGAAACACTGGTTGCTGCAGGAGATATTGTGATGAACCGTGCACGTGAAAAGAATGTGCAGATTATTCCGGTCGATTCTGAGCATTCTGCTCTGTTTCAATGTTTAAAAGGTGAAAATGAAAAGGAAATCAGCAATATTATTATTACGGCAAGCGGCGGCTCGTTCAGAGATCTGTCACGCGATGAGCTCGGCTCGGTTACGCTGGAAGATGCATTGACCCATCCGAACTGGTCGATGGGTCAGAAGATTACTATCGACTCGGCGACGATGATGAACAAAGGATTCGAAGTCATCGAGGCGAAACATTTATTCGATGTCAAAATATCGCAGATAAAAACGCTGCTTCATAAAGAAAGTATTATTCATTCAATGGTGGAGTTTATCGACAACAGCATAATGGCGCAGCTCGGGAACTCTGATATGAGAACTGCGATTCAGTACGCATTTACTCATCCGGAGCGGTTACATAAAAATAATCCGCTGTCTGTCAGTGAATTATCACAACTTAACTTCAAACCAATGGATTTTGACCGCTTTAAAATGTTAAAATTCGCTTATGATGCGCTCGAAGCAGGCGGTACGCTGCCTACAGTAATGAACGCTGCAAACGAATACGCAGTTGGAGAATTTCTCGGCGGCAGAATTAAATTTCTGGAAATTGAAGAAATCGTTGAATCCCGCATGATGCAGCACGAAAATATTCAGAATCCCGATCTTGAAACGATACTGAGCCTTGACGCGCGCTATAAATCGAATATGAGGTGAAGTAAGTGACAGGAATTTTAGCATTTATAGTTGTTTTCGGTCTGCTCGTTACCGTTCATGAATTCGGCCACATGTTCTTCGCAAAACGCGCTGGAATTATGTGTCCTGAATTTGCTATAGGTATGGGACCGAAGATATTTTCATATAAATACAACGATACGCAGTATACGGTGCGTCTTCTGCCGATAGGCGGATACGTGCGGATGGCTTCAAAAGATATGGAGGTCAATCCGCTGAATGCCGGTATGCGCATCAATATTAAATTAAATCAGAATGATGAAATTACACACATTCTGCTGGATGATAAACACAATTTCCAGCACGTCGAGGAAATTGAAGTGGTTGAAAGCGATATTTCCGAACAGATGTACGTCAGAGGACTGAAGCTGAATGACAACAGTGAAGTGACTTATCACTTCAGCGACGAATGCTACTTCGTTGAAAACTCGGAACTTGAACGTATTGCGCCGCTGTCAGGCAGATTTGAAACGAAAAGTGTGTGGGCTCGCTTCTTAACGCTTTTTGCCGGTCCTTTATTCAACTTCCTCCTTGCTTTTGTACTGTTTACAATACTGTTTTACATCCAGGGTAAACCGATGGATGAACCGATTGTCGGTACAGTAGTGGAAGGTACGCCTGCAGCGGAGATCAATCTTGAAGAAGGCGACCGCATCCAGTCGATTGACGGAACAGCGGTCGACAGCTGGGAGCATATGACGCAGCTGATTCAGGAAGGTGAAGGCAATCCTCAGGAGCTCGTAGTTGAGTCCGGCGGTCAAACGCGCACCGCAACACTTGAGCCGGTAGTAGATGCAGCAGAACTGCCGGATGGCACTGTACAGGAACGTTTGATAATCGGTGTCGGCAGGGATTTCGAAAACGGAATTATTGCACCGGTATGGTGGGGAATACAGGAAACTGTTTCCAGCATGTCATTAATCTTTGAACTTGTGGTCAATATGATCGGCACAATCTTTGCCGGTACATTCAGTTTTGATATGCTGAACGGCCCGGTTGGAATATACAAAGTAACGGAAACAGTCGCATCTCAGGGCATATTAGTACTGATGAACTTTACTGCGCTCTTAAGTGTGAACCTGGGTATAATGAACCTGCTGCCGATTCCGGCACTTGACGGCGGAAGAATCTTATTCGTTCTTTACGAAGGAATCTTCAGACGCCCGCTTAACCGCAAAGTTGAATTAAATATACAGTTGCTCGGCGTACTATTCGTCCTTGTAATTATGGTGCTTGTCACCTGGAACGACATTAAAACATTTTTCTTATAGGAGTGAAACAATATGAGGCAATCACAAATGTTTATCCCGACACTTAGGGAAACACCAACAGAAGCCGAAAGTTTAAGTCACCGCCTGATGCTGAAATCGGGCATGATTAAACAGCTCGCACGCGGTATTTACGCATACCTGCCGATTACACAGCTGGTACTGAACAATATTCAGGAAATTGTACGAGAGGAAATGATGAACATCGGCGGTGCCGAAGTGCACCTTCCGGTTCTGCATCCGCGTGAATTATGGGAAGAATCAGGAAGATGGCAGGCATACGGCAAAGAGCTGATGAGAGTCAGCGACCGCCACGACAGAGAATTCGCACTAGGACCGACGCATGAGGAAGTTATTACAGCACTGGTCCGCGATGAACTGAAAAGTTACAAAAAACTGCCGTTAACTTTATTCCAGATTCAGACGAAATTCCGCGACGAGCTGAGACCGAGATTCGGCCTCCTGCGCGGACGTGAATTTATAATGAAAGACGCATACTCATTCCATATCGACGAAGAATCACTCGATAAAACTTATAATGATATGTACGATGCGTACAGCCGCATCTTTACAAGACTTGATTTAAACTTCAGAGCAGTTGAAGCAGACGGCGGTTCTATCGGGGGCAGCCATACACATGAATTTATGGCACTTGCTGATATTGGTGAGGATACGATTGTTTATACTGATGAAAGCAGCTATGCTGCAAACATTGAAAAAGCAGAATGTGCGGCACCAGCAGAGAAGAGCACTGCAGACATGCTTGAAACAGAAAAAATCGCAACACCGGAAATAGCCACAGTTAAAGATCTTGCTGAATTTCTGAACACTGATTTAACGTTAACGACTAAAACGATGGTTGTTAAAACAGATGAGGGTCTGAAGATGATTGTAATCCGCGGCGACCAGGAACTGAACGACATTAAAGTGAAAGCATACTTTAACTCTGAAATTATCGAGATGGCAACTGACGAAGAAATCACGGCTGAACTGAATGCTTCACCAGGTTCGCTTGGTCCGGTTAATTCTTCAATTCCTGTGTATCTTGATTATCAGGTGGAAGCGATGAGAAACTATCCGGTCGGCGCCAATGAAACCGGATACCACATTTTAAATGTGAATCACGAACGGGACTTTGAAGCGGCAGGTACCGGTGACTTCAGATTCATTAATGAAGGTGAAATGGTCTCCGACGGTTCGGGTTCTGCTAAATTTATGCGCGGTATTGAAGTCGGGCAGGTGTTCAAACTCGGCACTAAATATTCCGAGTCTATGAACTTTAACGTGCTCGACCAGAACGGCCGCGCAAAACCTGTGCTTATGGGCTGTTACGGTATTGGTATTTCACGTGTGCTGTCGGCAATTGTCGAAAGCCACCACGATGAAAAAGGTATTTTCTGGCCGAAATCAGTCACACCTTTCGATATTCACCTTATTACTGCGAATACGAAAGACGAGACGATTACAAACACTGCATCGGAGTTATACGAAGTTTTATCGAAAAATAACCGTGTACTGTATGACGACCGCAACGAGCGTGCAGGTGTTAAATTCGCCGATTCAGAATTAATCGGACTGCCTGTCAGAATTGTTGTCGGACGCGGTGCGAAAAACGGCATTGTAGAAGTGAAAGGCCGTCTCGACGAAGAATCAACAGAAGTACAGATTACAGACTTAACATCATATCTTGCAGACAATGACTACGCGTAAATCTTAGATTTACGCGTTTTTCTAAGCAGACCGGTGCTGGATATGGAATTTTTTACTGGGAGTGTTTTCTAATTGGAAAGCCACGATAAATTAAAGATTTTACTTGAACAGGCAAATATTACTCAGAATAACTATTTGGAAGATGCTGAGCTTGAAAGAGTTGTCGTCGATGACGATAAGAGAGTGTGGCAATTCCATCTGAAAACAGCACGCATTATACCAAGCGCGCTGTATCAGCTGATGAGTACTAATATAAATAAAGCATTTAAAGACATTGCAAAAACAGAACTGATTATGTCGCCGGGCGAGTTCGACGAACAGCTCGTTGCAGATTACTTTGCGAGTGCGGTACAAAGTCTGCCGATCAATGACAATATAAAGCATCAGCTTGAACGGACGGCCAAGAAACTCGATGAAGACGTGCTCTATATAGCAGTGAAAAACTCAATAGAGCAGTCCCACTTCAATAAACATATAAACGGCAACCTGCTGAATGCCTACAGATATTACGGTATTCACTTAAAAGGGCTTGAAGTAACGATTGATGATGACCTTCAGTCATCGTTATCAGAAGAACTTGAGAACCGTATAAGCGAAGAACGCGAGACGCTCATTACCCAGTTTATTTCCGACAGGGAGAAACAGGAAAAAGAGATGGAACGTCAGGGGAATGTGCCTAAACAGATCGGCAAGCCTCAGACGTTCGACGGCGTGCGTCCTTTAGAAAATATTTTTGATGAAGAATACAGCGTGAAAATTGAAGGACATATTTTCTCAAAAGAAATCCGCGACCTCAGAAGCGGCCGTAAAATACTGCAGCTGAAATTAACGGACTATACGGATTCAATTATGGCTAAAATGTTTTCCCGTCACGGCAAGAACGACGACGATGTATTCGAAGTGCTTGAAACAGGTGACTGGGTAATTATTGAAGGCCGTGTGGAGTACGATGAGTTTACGAAAGATATGGTCTTAAATATCCGCAACCTGACTGCGGTTAATAAAAAACCGAAGCGCGATAATGCAGAGAAAAAACGTGTAGAACTGCATCTGCACTCGACGATGAGTCAGATGGACGGCATGACGAACATTAAAGAATATATTGAGCGTGCGAAACAGTACGGTCATTCGGCGCTTGCTGTAACAGATCACAACAACGTGCAGGCATTTCCGGATGCGTTTAATGCAACAAACGGTGATGATGACTTTAAAATGATTTTCGGCATGGAAGGCATGCTCGTCGATGACGGTGCACCAATTGCCTACCGCCCGCAGAATTATTCTTTGAATGATCATGAGTTTGTTGTGTTTGACGTTGAGACAACGGGACTGTCGTCGAAATACGATTCGATTATAGAGCTTGCCGGCGTTAAAGTTAAAAACGGTGAAGTTATCGATAAGTTCGAACGCTTCAGCAACCCGGGAGAAAAACTTTCAGAACTGATTAAGGAATTAACAGGTATTACCGATGACATGCTCGTCGGTGCACCGGATATCAGTTCGGTGATTACCGACTTTAAAGAATGGGCGGGTGACGCAATATTTGTCGCTCATAATGCGAGCTTTGATATGGGCTTTATCGATGAAGCCTATGAAAGAGAAGGCTTTGGCAAATCGACAAACGGTGTCATCGATACACTCGAACTGTCACGTACGATTAATACGAAGATGAAAAAACACGGCCTGAATATTTTGGCGAAAAAATATAATGTTGACTTAACACAGCACCACAGAGCAATCTACGATGCTGAAGCGACAGCGTATATTTTCATCAAGATGATGGCCCAGCTGAAAGCGGACTACGGCATTACGAATCATAAAGATATTAATTCGAGTCTGTCGAACAGCGACTCGTACAAACGTGCGATGCCGACGCATGTTTCGATACTTGTTCAGAATAATACCGGTTTAAAAAACTTATTTAAAATTGTCAGTCTGTCACTGACGGACCACTTTTACCGCTCGGCACGTATTAAAAGGCAGGTGCTGGAAGAGCACCGTGAAGGGCTCTTAATTGGAAGTGCTTGTGACAACGGTGAAGTATTTACGGCAATGATGCAGAAGTCGTATGAAGAAGCGAAGAAAAAAGCGCACTTCTACGACTATCTGGAAGTGTTTCCTAAACCGCTGTATCAGCGTCTTTTGGACAGAGAAGTGGTACGCGATGAAGCAACACTGGAAGAAATCATCAGCAATATTATCAAACTTGGTAAAGAGCTGGATAAACCGGTCGTTGCAACAGGCAACGTGCATTATCTTGAAGAGTCGGATAAATTGTCACGTGATATTTTAGTCAGAGCAAACCCGGGTAACCCGCTGTCGCGGGGTAATTTACCGGAAGCACATTTCCGTTCAACAGAGGAAATGCTCGAACTGTTCGATTTTCTTGATGAAGAGACAGCGTTTGAAATTGTTGTCGAGAACACTCAGAAAATCGCCGGCATGATCGACAGAGTAGAAGTGATTAAGAAAGATCTGTATCCGCCTAAAATTGACGGTGCGGAAGAAGAAATCAGACAGATGAGCTACGATAACGCGAAAGCACTGTACGGTGAAGAAGTGCCGCAGATTGTTGTCGACCGTCTTGAGAAAGAACTCGACAGTATTATCGGCAACGGCTTCGCGGTTATTTACCTGATTTCGCATAAACTCGTTAAACGCTCGCTTGATGACGGTTATCTCGTTGGTTCGAGGGGGTCAGTCGGTTCCAGTTTAGTCGCGACAATGACTGAAATTACTGAAGTGAACCCGCTGCCGCCGCACTATGTGTGTCCTGACTGTAAAGAATCAGAGTTCTTTACCGACGGTTCAGTATCCAGCGGTTATGACCTGCCGGATAAAAAGTGCAGCAAGTGTGATGTTGATTTAATCAAAGAAGGACAGGATATTCCGTTTGAAACATTCCTTGGATTCAAAGGGGATAAAGTACCGGATATAGATTTAAACTTCAGTGGTGTGTATCAGCCTAAAGCCCATAACTATACGAAAGATCTCTTCGGTGAAGATTATGTATTCCGTGCAGGAACAATCGGCACGGTCGCTGAGAAAACTGCGTTCGGTTACGTTAAAGGCTATTTAAATGATAATGGACTGCATAAGCGCGGCGCGGAAGTCGACCGTCTCGTACTTGGCTGTTCCGGCGTTAAACGTACGACAGGTCAGCACCCGGGCGGTATTATCGTAGTGCCTGACAACATGGACATCTATGACTTTACGCCGATACAGTATCCGGCGGATGATGTTGAGTCGGAATGGAAAACGACGCACTTTGACTTCCACTCGATTGACAACAACTTATTAAAACTGGATATACTCGGTCACGATGACCCGACGATGATCCGTATGCTGCAGGACTTATCGGGCATTGACCCGACAACTGTACCGACGGATGACCAGGAAACGATGAAGCTCTTCAGCGGACCCGAATCACTCGGCGTTACGCCGGACCAGATTTTATGCAAGACGGGCACACTCGGTATTCCGGAATTCGGTACGGGCTTTGTCCGTCAGATGCTGGAAGATACGAGACCGTCGACTTTCAGTGAACTGGTGCAGATTTCAGGACTGTCTCACGGAACAGACGTCTGGCTCGGCAACGCCCAGGACTTAATCCGTAAAGGCACATGCGACCTGTCGAACGTTATCGGATGCCGTGATGATATTATGGTGACACTTATGTATAAAGGACTTGAACCGAGTCTCGCATTTAACATTATGGAGAAAGTGCGTAAAGGTAAAGGCCTGACAGAAGAGCACGAACAGGCAATGAAGGATAATGGTGTTGAGAAGTGGTATATCGACTCATGCAAGAAAATTAAATACATGTTCCCGAAAGCCCATGCCGCAGCTTACGTACTGAACTCGGTAAGGATAGCATACTTTAAAGTGCACTTCCCGTTATTCTATTACGCAAGTTACTTCACGGTGCGCGCAACAGATTTTGATCTCTTAACGATGGTGAAAGATAAAGATACAATCCGTCACCGCGTTAACGAACTGAACCAGAACTTCCAGGAACTGTCGAAGAAAGAAAAAGATACACTGGTTGTACTCGAGCTTGTTAATGAAATGGCACAGCGCGGATTTAAGATGCAGCCTGTCAATGTCGACAAGTCGGATGCGTTCGATTTCATTATCGAAGGCGACACGCTTATTCCGCCGTTTATCTCGGTGCCGGGGCTCGGCGCCTCGGTCGCTAAACGCATAGTGGAAGCACGCGAGGACGAAGGGTTCATCTCCAAAGAAGATTTAAACAAAAAAGCAGGTGTGTCTCAGAAACTGATCGATTACTTAACGGAACTCGGCAGTCTGGATCATTTACCGGACAAAGCCCAGCTGTCAATCTTTGACATCTAGCATTGTTGCACGCCCTGGGCGCCTATGGTATAATATTGATGATTAAAAATACTCAGTCTGCAGGAGAAGAACGGGTTTGCCCCGTTCTTCTCTTAGTTTTGAAAGGGGGACTTTGACATGAATGCAACCGAACAGAAAGTATTTACTCATGTCGAGCCAATTGCAAAAGACAACGATTTAAAACTGGTTGAAGTTAACTACGTTAAAGAAGGACCGGATTTTTTCCTCAGAATTTTCCTGGATAAAAAAGGCGGTATTTCACTCGATGACTGTGCAGCGTTCTCAGAAATTATCAGCGCACAGCTCGACGAATGGGATATTGTCGGGGGCGCCTATTACTTGGATGTGTCATCTCCCGGGGCAGAACGTCCGATTAAAGACGAAGAAGATCTTGAGCTCACACTGAACAAAGGTATTTTCGTTAAGACATACCAGCAAATTGATGGTGAAAAAGAGTGGACAGGTGTATTAACTGCTTACGATGAAAATTCTGTAACGATTGACTACAAAGTAAAAACACGCAAAAAAACAATTACAATTGAACGGGACAAAATAGCGACAATAAGAAAAGCCGTCTTATTCTAGAATGGAGGAAATTGAGTGAATCAGGAATTATTGAATGCAGTTGAATTTATTCATAAAGAGAAAAACATTCCGATGGAAGTGCTTGTGGATGCAATTGAAGCGGCACTGATTACTGCATATAAGAAAAACTATACAGAGCACAAAAACGTGTCTATTGATCTAAGCATGGAGACAGGTGCCTACCGTGTAATCTCACGTAAAGATGTTGTAGCGGAAGTTGAAGATCCGACTGCGGAAATCGATCTGTTAACAGCACAAAACTACAACCCGGCATATGAAATCGGCGATCCGTTTGATGAAGACGTGACACCGCAGGACTTCAACCGCGTAGGTGCTCAGGCAGCGAAACAGGCTGTAATGCAGCGTATTCGCGATGCTGAACGCGGCATTCTGTATGATGAGTTTATCAGCAAAGAAGACGAAGTGCTGACAGGCCTTATCGACCGTGTCGACCACCGTTTCGTTTATGTGCAGCTTGGAAAAACTGATGCAGTGCTGGCTGAATCAGAACGTATGCCGAACGAGTCATACATGCCGAACGAACGTATTAAAGTTTACGTTAACAAAGTTGAACAGACGACTAAAGGACCTCAGATTTTCGTATCGAGAACTCACCCGAATCTGTTAAAACGTTTATTCGAAGAAGAAGTGCCGGAAATTTTTGACGGTACTGTCGAAATTATGAGCGTTGCACGTGAAGCAGGCGAACGTTCGAAAATCAGTGTATTCGCTAAAAACGAAGACGTTGATGCTGTCGGTTCATGTGTTGGTGCAAGAGGTGCGCGTGTTGAAGCAATTGTCGACGAACTGAACGGTGAAAAGATTGATATCGTTCTATGGGATGAAGATCCTAAAGTATTCGTCAGAAATGCACTCAGCCCGTCACAGGTAGTGAGTGTGAAGGTTGACGAAGATAACAAATCTACAGTTGTTGTTGTACCTGACCACCAGCTGTCACTGGCAATCGGTAAAAAAGGACAAAACGCACGTCTTGCTGCGAAACTCACTGGCTGGAAAATCGATATTAAGAGCGAAACAGATGCCGCTGAAGCCGGCATCAGTAACGACTAGAGGTGAATTGAATGGCACGGAAAATTCCAATGCGCAAATGTATCCTGACGAATGAAATGCATCCCAAAGCAGATTTAATCCGCGTCGTTGTAAATAAAGAAGGCGAAGTCGCTGCAGATGCAACAGGCAAGATGAACGGCCGGGGCAGCTATGTCGTGAAAGATCTCGACAAAGTGAACAATGCCCGCGCCAAAAAAGTACTGGAAAAAGTAATCGGTAAATCTACCGAAACACTGGACCCGGTATACGATGAGATTATCCGTCTCATTTACAGAGAGGATATTCCAAAACGATGAATGATAAAATTTTAAATTATATCGGTTTAGCGACAGGTGCAGGTAAAACTGTGACCGGTGAAGAGAAAACTCTTGAAGCTATAAAGACCGGCAAGACAAAAGTTGTGTTACTTGCGGCAAATGCGGGTAAAAGTACAGCAAAGAGAATTAAAGACAAATGTGCAAGCTACGATGTCACTGTCATTGACAAGTACACAAACGAAGAGCTGTCTCAGGCGACCGGCACATACAACAGGGTCGTACTGGCAATTGCCGACAAGGGATTCGCCAGAAAGATAAAAGAGCTCCTATAGAAGGGATTGGTTCAATGAGTAAAATTAGAATTCATGAGTACGCCAAAGAAAAAGGTTTAACAAGCAAGGAAATTATCGATTTCCTTGAATCAAAAAATATCGAGGTTAAAAGCCACATGTCTTCACTTGAAGACGATGTGCTGAAAGTTCTGGATGCCGAGTTTAACAAAGCCGCTAAAAAAGCAGACGCTAAACCGGCCGGCAATAAACCTGCTGCTAAACAAAACAGCAAGCCGAATCAGCAGAAAAACAACAGCAATAATAGAAACAAAAACCAGAAAAACAAGCAGAACCAGAAAAATAACGCGCCTAAAAAACAGGAAGTTAAAAAAGCAGAACCGAAACAGGAAGAACCTGCTGAAAAACACTTCACTTACGAAGAAGGCATTACAGTGGGTGAACTTGCAGAAAAAATCGGCGTAGACTCTTCAGTCATCGTTAAAGATTTATTCATGCTCGGTATCGTAACGAACATCAACCAGTCACTGGACCAGGATTCAGTTGAAGTCGTTGCAGAAAATTACGGTTTTACTTCTGAACTTGAAGTATTCGTAGACGAGACTGATCTTACTAACTTCTTTAACCTCGAAGAACAGGAACTTAATGAAGAGCGTCCAAGTGTTGTTACTATTATGGGGCACGTTGACCACGGTAAAACAACACTGCTTGACTCAATCCGTGATACTAAAGTAACTGCAGGCGAAGCCGGCGGTATTACTCAGCACGTCGGCGCTTACCAGATTGAACACGGCGGCAAGAAAATTACTTTCCTTGATACACCGGGACACGCAGCATTCACTACAATGCGCGCACGCGGAGCTCAGGTTACGGATATTACTGTTCTTGTAGTTGCAGCGGATGACGGTGTAATGCCTCAGACAATCGAAGCAATCAACCACGCGAAAGCGGCGGGAGTGCCGATTATCGTAGCGGTTAACAAAACAGACAAGCCGACAGCTAACGCAGACCGCGTTATGACTGAACTTGGTGAACACGGTCTTTATCCTGAAGACTGGGGCGGCGACACAATTTTCGTTCCGCTTTCAGCATTAACAGGCGACGGAATTGACGAGCTTCTTGAAATGATTACTTTAGTCAGCGAAATGGCTGAACTTAAAACGACTAGCGATATGTCAGCTGTCGGTACAGTAATCGACGCTGAACTCGACAAATCACGCGGACCTGCAGCGAGCCTGCTCGTACAGCATGGTACGCTTAACGTCGGAGATTCAATCGTAGTCGGCTCTACTTTCGGTAAAGTACGTGCGATGGTTTCAGACACAGGTCAGCGCATTAAATCTGCCGGGCCGTCAGTACCTGTTGAAATTACCGGTATTAACGACGTTCCTGAAGCGGGTGACCGTTTCGTAGTATTCAAAGACGATAAAAAAGCCCGCCAAATCGGTGAAGCACGTCACGAAAACAAAGTTATGCGCGACAGAGAAGTAAATCAGAAAGTGTCACTCGACAATCTGTTTGAACAGATGAAAGAGGGCGAGATGAAAGATCTTAACCTTATCATCAAAGGTGATGCCCAAGGTTCAGTTGAGGCACTTGCCGCTTCACTTATGAAGATTGACGTAGAAGGCGTTAACGTCCGCATCATCCATACGGGTGTAGGGGCAATTAACGAATCAGACGTTACTCTGGCAAATGCTTCAAGTGCAATCATTATCGGGTTCAACGTCCGTCCGGATGTCAACGCGAAACGTGCAGCAGAGCAAAATCAGATCGACATGAGACTTCACCGCATTATTTACAAAGTGATTGAAGAAATCGAATTCGCTATGAAGGGTATGCTTGACCCTGAGTACGAAGAAAAAGTTATCGGTAACGTGGAAGTACGTGAAATCTTCAAAGTATCCAAAGTGGGTACTATTGCAGGAGCTTACGTTACAGACGGTAAAATTACACGTGACAGCGGCGTGCGTGTAATCCGCGACGGCATCGTAGTATTCGAAGGTGAACTCGATACGCTGAAACGTTTCAAAGATGATGCAAAAGAAGTCACTACAGGTTACGAATGTGGACTGACAATTAAGAACTTCAACGATATCAAAGAAGGCGACCAAATAGAGCCATTCATTATGGTAGAGATTGAGAGGAAATAATTATGTCAACGAGAAATGAACGCATAGCAGAAGAAATTAAAAAGGTGCTTAGCGAAGAAATCCGTACAACAGTAACAGACAAAGAACCGGACATCGGCATGGTAACAATTACCGAAGTCGAAGTAACAAAAGAAAACGAAACAGCGACAGCCTACTATACGTCGCTGAACAACAACAGAGAATTCGTACAGGAAACGCTTGATAAATTCAACGGCTTATTCAGAAAAGCAGTTGCAACAAATATCCGTCTCCGTAAAGCACCGGAAGTGAAGTTCAAATACGACACTTCAATCGATTACGGTCAGAAGATCGAATCACTCTTAAGCGACATTAAAAACCGCGACGAGAAGTAATAACAATATAAACCGCACTCGATTTCCCCGCCGGGAGCCGGGTGCGGTTTTTTAATACATAGATTAAGCAGGTGAGTTTTAATGGCAAACAATAATATCCACGGCGTGATTCCAGTCGACAAACCAGCCGGCATGACGTCACACGACGTCATATATAAAATGCGCCGTGTTCTCGGCACGAAGAAAGTCGGGCACACAGGCACGCTCGATCCATCCGTTACAGGGGTGCTGCCGATAGTTATCGGTGACGCGACAAAGCTGACTGAAATTTTGCAGGAACGCGATAAACAGTACATCGCCACTGTGACACTGGGTCACACAACTGATACTGAAGATGCGACAGGTGAAACGCTGGAAACTAAAGAAGCTGCTGAAGGCAGCGTAACAAAAGAAGATGTCCTCGCTGTAATCGAACAGTTTAAAGGCGACTACAATCAGACTGTACCGCTTTACAGTTCAGTCCGTGTTAACGGCCGTAAACTTTACTGGTACGCACATGAAGGCATCGAAGTGGAACGTCCGTCACGCACGGTAAAAATTAAAAGTCTCGAACTGACGTCGGATATCCGTTATAAAGATGGAGAAATTTCATTTGATATTGATGTAACCTGCTCAAAAGGAACGTACATCCGCACACTGGCAGTCGATATCGGCAAAGCGCTCGGATACCCTGCACACATGTCTTATCTCCGACGCACCGGGTCATGCGGATTCACAATTGACCAGGCGGTAAAGCTCGATGATTTAAGAGACGGAACGGTAAAAGCAGAGCCGATTCCGATCATCAATGTGCTGGACGGTATACTCAAGTTTGACATTAAAGATGAAGATTTATTATTTCAAATCACACACGGGCAAAAAGTAGTAAAAAGTGATATATTAACAATGCTGGGGTTAACTGAACTCGATACTATTTTATTTACCCGCGGTGAGATGCCGCTCGGAATTTACAAAACACATCCGGAAAAACCTGATCAGTTAAAACCATTTAAAATGTTTAACAACTTATGGGGGACTTATGGAAATAATTAAATTGCACTATCCAAACGATGAAGCACTTTCAAACATAGAGCCGTCAGCAGCAGCATTAGGTTTTTTTGATGGTCTCCATTTAGGTCATATCGATGTGATCGATACGATGAAGGAGATTGCTGAAAAACGCGGCTTAAAAAAAGCAGTCATGACATTCGACCCGCATCCGTCTGTCGTGCTGGATCCGAAAAAACAGCGTACAACTTATTTAACGCCGTTTGATATTAAAATGAAAAAACTGGAAGAACTCGATATAGATTATGTATTTGTTATCAACTTCTCCAGCGCATTTGCAGGACTGGATAAGGATTATTTCGTCCGGGAATATATTATCGGCAGCAAAATCCAGGAAGTCATTGCCGGCTTTGACTATACATACGGCAAAAAAGGCAGCGGCACAGTAGAAGATTTAAAACAGTACGAAGAGTTCAATACAACAGAAGTATCCAAGCACGAACTTGCAGACGATAAAGTATCGACAACCCGCATCCGCGAATATCTCGATAACCATCAGCTCGACGAGGCCAACGCTGCTTTAGGGCGCGCTTACGATATCGAGGGCATTGTTGTACAGGGTGAGAAGCGCGGCCGTACAATCGGCTTCCCGACAGCAAACATCGAACCGAACTACCGCTACTTTATGCCGGCTAAAGGTTCATACGCTGTGACAATGACAATTGAAAACGATGATACGCTGTACAAAGGTGTCGCAAGTGTCGGCGTTAAACCGACATTCCACGACAATGCACGCCTGACGACAGAAGTTTACATCTTTGATTTCTCACGTGATATCTACGGAGAAAACGTGACGATTCACTGGCACCATTTCGTCCGCGACGAAGAAAAATTCGACGGAATCGAACCGCTGATTGCAGCAATCGACTCCGATGCAAAGATCGCACGCGGGATGCTTAAAGATAAATAGTCCTGTCTTTCAACGAGATCCGGTTTTTATCTTGTAATGAATACTTGAAAAGCCTCGCCGAAACGTATATAATATTACGAGTACCGTATCTTGGCATTGTTGAATCTCCGGCGCATGCTCGGATATTGGTGTATATAAATTTTTAGGAGGAAATTATAATGGCAATTTCACAAGAAAGAAAAACTGAATTAATCGAAGAACACCGCGTACACGAAACGGACACTGGGTCACCAGAAGTTCAAATCGCTGTATTAACAGAAGAAATTAACACTTTAAACGACCACTTGCGTGAGCACAAGAAAGACCACCACTCAAGAAGAGGTCTTCTTAAAATGGTAGGTCGCCGTAAGCACCTGCTTACTTACCTGCGCAACAAAGATGTGGTTAGATACCGCGACTTAATCGCTAAACTTGGTCTGCGTCGTTAATCGATAAATTATTAATAATTTTGAACCCGTTCCTCGCATGAGGAGCGGGTTTTTTTGTATTTAAAACGAGTGCGGAAAATAATGTAAAAACTATGGAAGTTTGTGTAATAAGTAAACCAGTTTTGCTATTTTTGTATAAACATGAATTTTTTAAAAGGAAATCGCTGTTTTCGCCTATATATAGGATAGAGGGATCTTTTTTAAAGGAGGAAATTTAATGTACTTAAATGACAGGAATACGACGCCGGAACTTTTACATTATCGGGCGCTGAGTAAAAGGATGGTTTTAAATTTTCAGGATTCGAGGGATTTAAAAATTTACGAGAGCGGATATTCAGGCGAATGTTTATACGATAAACTGTTCGATGAAGCTGGTCACGACAATCTCTATATTTTCCGCGATGTTTATCTTGCTGCAGGGAAAAGCGGAGCGCAGTACGACAGTATCATTATTTCAGGAGATGCGATTATCGTGAATGAAATTAAAAACTACAGCGGGGAATACTATTATAAAAATGGCCGGCTGAGTAAAAATAATGAAGTTGTTCCAGACAATCCGTTTACGCAAGTCGACCGTGCAGTTGGGAAGCTGTACCGAATCTTCCGGGATAATAGAACAGCTGCTGATATTACGGGTAAAGTAATATTTCCGAATGACGACTTCAGATTATACTCTGAAGACAATTCAATATGGAAGAACGTAATTATCCGGATGGATCTGAAGAAATACTTCCGCCAGTTTAAAGACAGTTACAATACTGAGAAAGCTGACCGTTTTGTTTCGTTAATCCGGGGGCATGTTACTGTTAATCCTTATTTTAACGGTAGTTCTGATGTTGCCCGGATTCGTAAAGGACTGTATTGCGGGGAATGCGGCAGCTTTGACCTGGAGAAGGGGCGATTCCAGTTAACCTGTCGGAAGTGCGGTACAATAGAAAGTAATGAAACGCATTTGCTCCGTGCCATGAGTGATTATAAGTTCCTGTTTTATAATCAGCCGATGACGAAACGGTCATTGCTGGAGTTTATTGATAATATCTTCCATGAAAACACGGTATATAAAGTGCTGCAGAAACATTGTTATATAAATAGAAATGGAGCACACACATCTTATACACTTAAGTACTACAGTTTTGAAACAGCAATCGAAGAAATAAGAAGACTGCAAAGATATAAAGACAAAGTACGGTGATCATGGCTGTATATTTCCACCTATCTCACACATGAAGACTTCTCAT
>DAIPYL010000003.1:0-12323 GCA_036782755.1 Jeotgalicoccus sp.
GAGTTCTATGATCATACTTCATAGAGTCCCAAAATCGCTGGAATTCCTATGAGATCAGTTCATAGAACACCGAAGCCGCTGGAATTCCTATGAGATTAGTTCATAGAACGCCGAAACCGCTGGAATTCCTATGAGATCAGTTCATAGAACACCGAAGCCGCTGGAATTCCTATGAGATTAGTTCATAGAACGCCGAAACCGCTGGAATTCCTATTAATCATCCCCATCGGACCGCACACAACACACCAGAACACAACACCACCTGCAGCACAAACAAAAAACCGATTCCCACACCAGGGAATCGGTTTTTCAATTTACCATATTATATTATTTAACGTCGTCGCCTAAATATGCTTTAAGCATCCAGTTATTTTTCTCAATATCCTGAGCCATTGCGATGAACATATCTGCTGTACGGTCGTCTCCAGCGTCTTCTGCTGTTTTAACGCCCTGGTTCAGTTCTGCTGAGAGGACTTCAAAGTCTTCAGTTAACTGTTTAACCATTTGTTTTGCATCAATGCCGTATTCGCCTTCTTCGATACTTGATTCTTCAAGTACTTCAGTAAGCTTCGCAACCGGTTCGCCGCCGATTGTTAAAATTCTTTCTGCAATATCATCTACGTAGATGCCTGTTGCATCGTATAATTCTTCAAATTTAGCGTGTAATGAGAAGAAGTTAGGTCCTTTAACGTACCAGTGATAGTTATGAAGTTTAGTCCATAATACTGTGTTGTTAGCAAGCTGCTTATTAAGTGCCTCGATTACTTGTGTTTTTTCTTTTACTTGTGCCATTTAAAAATCACCTTTCTTTTATATGAATTGGATTTTCGTTTAAGCGCTTATTTAGAATCATTCTTATCTATATATTTATTATACCATTCCTGAATAATATATCAACACTTATTTACAATCATTATAAATAAGGGATATACTAATTCCGGCTACGTTTAGCTATACCCCTGCATACTTTTTATAAACATAAAAAAGACCGGATTATAATAATCCGGCCTGCTTCAGCCCGTCGTACAGGCCATTTTCATCAACGTGTCCAGTGACATACCTGCTGACCGCTTTCGCTTCGGGAACACCGTTGCCCATTGCAACACTATTCTCAATTAGCTCGAGCATCTCCACGTCATTCGGACCGTCGCCGAATGCATACACATCTTTAATATCAATATTCATTTTATCAAGCAGCGTCTTAATGCCTTCTGCTTTTGATCCGCCGCGCGGAATTACGTCTGTACAGAATTCATGCCACCTTAAGAAGTACACGTCTTCGTATGATGAAATATATTCCGCTTCCTCCTCTCGAGAACAAAACAGCAGCGACTGGTAAATATCATTACCTTCAAAATATGCTTTGTCTTCCGAGACTTCAAAGTCCAGTTTCAATGAACCGATGCCGGCTTTAACGTGTTCGTGTTCTTTCGTGCTGACCCGGAGGTCTTTCTCATCACAGAACGCCACCGGATGGTCATTGCTGTGTGCCTGTGCACTTAACTTTTCAAGCGTACTGTTAGCGATCGGATTTTCGTAAATCACTTCACCTTCAAAGACAATGTACTGTCCGTTGTAGCTGATGTACGTTTCAATCCCCAGCTCTTCACGCAGCGTGTCATACATAAACGGTCCCCGGCCCGTTGCGATAGCCACAATATGGCCATCTTCTTTCAACTGACGGACTGCGTTCTTCGCACTTTCCGGCACCTGTTTATCAGAGTTGTACAGCGTGCCATCGATATCAAAAAATATTAACTTCCTATTCGGCATAATACACCTCTTCTATATTTTTTTACAGTATATAAATATTCGTTAAAATTATTAAACCGATAATCAGACCCACCCAGATGACCATCATCACAAGATTCGATTTATCGTGAAAAGCTGTATACAGTCTGAAATCAGTTACTATATTCAGCACGAGCTGCAGTATAATAACGCCGATTAAAAACCAGATTCCAAGTGTGATGCCGCCTGAGAAAAATATTACCGCTCCAATAACAAATATCACTGTCATGACGATAAAAAAAACGCGCTCTATATTAACGAGTTTCAGTCTCATGATTTTAGCAATTGCCTTTTCATCGCTGAAGTATCTGCGCTCATCAAATGAGAAATGCAGTCTGTTATCGTTGAAAAATGTTGTCATGGCAAATTTAATTAACAATCCTGCCACCAGGATAAATAATAATATGTACATATAGGATGTCCTTCCTGCTAGTTATTGATTCCCTGTTTCGCCAGCTCATCCGCCATTTCGTTATACTTAACGCCGGTATGTGCAGCGACCTTATAAAAGTGTATATTAATGTGCTTCTTATAGTCATTCATTTCTCTGGCGTACTGCTGTGTGACAGCGTTCTTCGCCTGCCATTCTCCAGTGTACCATTTTTCAAGTCCGGCATAGTCGTAGTGGACATGGATGTCTTTATATCCCTGCTCTATCGCCCATTTCACTGCATACAGAATGCCGCCGATTTCTGCTGCTACGTTCCACAGATTATTATTCGGATCTACCGGCGTGCTTTTCGCTGCTGTATGAATGACTTCATCATCAATGATAAACACCGCACCGAAGCCTGCTTTATTTACACGCTTGTCATAGCTTCCGTCGACGTAGCTGACAAGTTCGCCTGCAGGAATCTTTTTATTTTCATCTTTAAGATTGTTCATAAAGTTATCCGCTTCAGCTTTCGTTTTAAACGATTTAAACTCGGCGCCGCTGAATCCTTTAACTGCTTTTTCACATGCTGCCCACGTATTATATATGCCGGGACGATGGCCTTTTCTTACCGCATAAAATTTCGCCATATGTATCCTCCTGTAAAATTCATCAATTAAAAACCAGTCCTGATTATACCATGAGCTTAAGTCATTTTTACAGCAGGAACATTTTCAATAAACTGACATTTTATGTGAAAACACTTTCCTGAGCGCACCTTCTGGACTTTGAATTTAATGTGTATTAATATCGCCTGTGTGCTTTAAAAGAAAACTTCAAAAAAGGAGGCGCGTATGTTTAAAAATCCTTCAAGAAAAACAATTATTACAGTGTTTATGATCGGTGCTTTCGCAGTCGGAATGACGGAATATGTCGTTACCGGTTTACTCACTCAATTTGCAGCTGATTTAGATGTTGCTGTCTCGACGACAGGGCTGCTGCTGAGCGTGTACGCGCTGAGTGTCGCACTGTTCGGACCGGTCATCCGGCTGTTAACATTAAAATTCTCACCAAAACTATTGTTACTTATTTTAGTGTCTATATTTATTATCAGCAATATTATTGCAGCAACCGCACCAAACTTCGAAGTGCTGCTTCTATCGCGTCTGTTATCCGCATCAATGCATGCACCATTCTTCGGTGTCATGATGAGTCTTGCGATGGCGATTTCACCGCCGCATAAAAAGACCAGTGCAATCGCACTCGTTAACGGCGGCCTCGTTATTGCTGTTATGCTCGGTGTGCCGTTCGGTTCTTACATCGGTTCTGTTCTCGACTGGCGTATTGTATTCTGGATGATTGTCACACTCGGAGTGATAACGCTTATAGGTATGATTCTGGTGACACCAAACTACAGAACAGCAGAAGTTCCAAAAATCTCTGCTGAACTGTCCGCGTTAAAAGATAAAAACGTGATTATGCTTATTATAACGATTGTCTTCGGTTTTTCCGGCGTTTTTACTGCGTATACTTTCCTTGAGCCGATGCTCCGGGAAATCGCAAATATGGGAGACCTCGGCGTTACGTTCAGCATGCTGATGTTCGGTACATTTGCTGTCATCGGCAACTTTTCTTCAGGCAGTATACAGCCCGGCAAGCTGACCGGTGCTGTAACACTCGTTATTATGTTTCTGGCAATTGTATTGTTCGGTCTGACGTTTATGCTGCAAGTACCGTATCTGGCCTATATCGCCGCTGGACTGTTCGGCCTTGGTACATTCGGTATTTCACCGATGCTTAACGCCAAAATCATTTTTGCTGCAGTGACGGCTCCGGCACTTGCCGGTACGCTCGCCGCTTCCGTATTTAACCTGGCAAATGCAATCGGTGCATCGCTCGGTTCGGTTCTGTTATCCAGCAACTTCAGTTATATGGAAATAACATTTGTTGCGGGCGGCATGCTCATTTTCGGTGCCCTGTGCATGGTAGCCACACACTTTATAGAAGATAAAAACCGCTTCACTTCAGAGTGATGCATTAAAAAACCTCCGGAGAATCTCATTACAGATTCTCCGGAGGTTTTTATATTACTGCTGTTTTAAAAGATGTTCTGCAAGCAGTCGGTAGCTGTTTAATTTATCTTCAATATTATGCGTAATCGTGACAATCATAAATTCATCCACCCGATAATCTTTACTCATATCAGCCAGTTCTTTTCCGACTGTCTCAGGTGTCCCGATAATCAGATTCGATAATATCTTTTCAGTTTCTTTTTCCTCATCTTCAGTCAGCTCAGCAGCTGCTGTATCTTCCAGGCTGGCTATACCGCCAAATGCCCGGCCGGTTGATTTCAATGCCTGATTAACCGCATAGCTGCGTGCAAGCTCAGACGCGTATTTTTCATCTGCATGGCAAAACACGTTCACAGTGACGATTATTTCACCAGGTGAACCGTTTTCCCGATATGTATTCAGCACGTCTTTTGGACTGCTGCTGCTCATAAATTTACCGAAACAGTAATTCATATTGTTATCCCGTGCAAATATTGCACTCTTTTCACTCGTACCAAGCATCCACAATTCAGGTTTGTTATCCGGCAGCGGCATCGCTTTCAGACTTTTATCGTCATTGTTTATATAGCTCTGCAGCTCTGACACCAGGTCCGGCATTTTAAACACATGCTGAAGATAGTTGTCACTGAGGGCTTCGGATGCTTTGTTATCGCCGCCCGGTGCACGGCCGATACCAATATCAATACGGTCTCCGTAAAGCGACGCCAGTGTATTAAATACTTCAGCCACTTTATAAGGTTTGTAGTACGGCAGCAATGTTGCCCCGCTGCCGAGACGGATGCTTTCAGTCACCATACCGATACCGCCGAGTGTGACCTCGGGTGCACTGGATGATAAATCGTTCATGCCGTGATGTTCCGCCAGCCAGAACCTTGTATATCCTAATTCATCACCAAGCTCGGCCAGCTTCACACTGTTTTTGAGTGCTTCACCGGCAGACATGTTTACAGAAACAGGCGCCTGATCGAGAATACTTAATTTCATATGTTATTTTTCTTCCTTCAGTGTAATGTGGTATTCTCCTACATTATCTTCTTCATACAGATTATCCAGTGATGTTGAATAATTGATAATTTTCGCGTTGAATTCCTCATTATTGTTGCCCGGAAGTCTTACCAGGAATTCTTCTTTGTACAGGTGTTCTGATAAGTTGTGGTAATCTTCACTCGACACATCAAATTCAATATACACTGTACCTTCTTCTTCATCTCTTTTCAGTTCTTTTACTTCAAGAGTTAAATCGTCTAAAACTATAATGTCCATTGCCATTATTTTTTCATCCCTTTCAATTCGCTAATGAGAATATTAACATTCGTAATATTCTATTGCTAATAAAATGATTACCCGTTTTTAACTTTCGTAACCTTAGGGGGAGAAAGTATTTGACGATTCTTCCGTAAATAAATGTGTGCCTATTTTCACATATGATTAGACATGAGCTGTTTTATTACGTACATTATAGAAATACAAATTGATTGGAGACCTATATAATGTTCAGTGATATCAAACAGCTAATGAAAAACCCATTCCTGATAATTTCCCTGCTGGCAATTTCTGCAATTCCGGCACTTTATACTGCCATCTTTCTCGGCTCGATGTGGGACCCCTACAATCAGCTCGATGAAATACAAATCAGTGTCGTGAACGAAGACGCAGGTTCCGAGCTTAACGGAGAACCGCTTAATGTCGGTGAGCGTATAGAAAATGAACTTGCAGAAAATGAAGAATTTTACTGGCAGTTCACAGATGCAGAAACCGCCAGAAACAATCTGGAGAACGGCTCATCCTATGCAATTATACATATCCCGGATAATGTATCAGAACAAGCAACAACACTTCTGGATGAAGAACCCGAATTAATTACAATCGATGTAACGACCAATCCCGGGTTTAACTTTGTCGGAAGCATGATGGGTACAGAGAGCGGGGCCGGTGTAGCAGATGCGATTTCGACAACAGTCGGTGAAACATACACTTCAACGTTAATGGATGCATTAACGGAAGTGGCGACATCAACAGGCGATATAGAGACAGCACTTAGTGATATGAAGGAAGGTGCAAATCAGCTTCGCGAGAGCAATGAAGAACTGCAGGCAGGACTCAATCAGGCAGCACCGGCACTTGGGTCGGCAGGCGCTCAATTGACACAGGGCAACACAGAAATTACAGCAGGCCTTCTTTCACTCGAAGAAAACCTCGGCGCACTTGAACAGGAAGTCGCAGACGGCTCTGCTCAGATTGATGAATATTCATTTACCGGGCACAATGCAGAATCCATTATCAGCCCGGTTGAAATTAATGAAAGTGAAATTACCGACATGAACAACTACGGTCAGAGCTTTGCGCCGTTTATCATCGCGGTCAGCCTATTCGTCGGTGCCGTTGCATTCAGTGTGATTTTCCCGATTAACCGGAGCACTGAAAACTATTCGAGCGCAATTGCGATGTCAGTCAGTAAACTGATTATTATTTCTGTGCAGGCCGTTATTTCAACACTGGTTGTCGCGTCGGTAATACAATTTATGTTCGACTTCCCGATAGATGAACCAGTTAAATTTTACGGCATCATGATACTGTGGGCATTCGCATCACTGCTGTTTGTCACGCTGCTCGTATCGCTGTTCGGTAATATCGGTAAATTCATCACGATAATACTGTTAATTATTCAGCTGTCGGCAAGTGCGGGAACATTCCCGATAGAAACAGCCGGCGGACTGTATCAGGCAGTACACCCGATCCTGCCGATGAGCTACGTCATCGCAGCAATGCGCGAAGCGATATTCAGCTTCGAAGGCAGTATGTCATACAGCGACGCAGTGATTTATACGATTGCGATGACTGTTGGAAGCATCATCATACTTCAGCTGATAAACTTCCTTAAATTCAAGTTCAGTTCGTTCGAAGGACTAATCCGTAAACTGAGCAGAATTCAGTATTAGGTGTTGGATTGTTGATTGGATTCACAACAGGAAACGCCGTTGTTAACCAAATCATCAACAACCACAAAAAAGCACTGTACCCAACCGGTACAGTGCTTTTTCTATATCAATTCACAGCAAATCTTCTTCGTCACCATCTGTCAGGTCTTCAACCGGATAATCCAGCTCCCTCAGCCTGCCGACAAACTGATCGTGGTTCAGATAAATATGATTCAGTTCTTTCAATATTTCTTCCCCGTTATAAAATCGGATAATGGTCTGTATATCGCGTTCAATTGTTATATTCGTAATATCTTTTTTCTGCAGCACTTTTTCTCCCCGGCGGAATTTAATAATCATACCTGATGTTGCAATGTGAAGTTCATAATATTTATCACCTTTATCCGCTTTAAATATAAAACCGAGTACAATGCCGATTAAAATAAGTGCAGCCATAATATATGCCCGGTTAAATGCACTTTCTTCAATATTGTTAAATGTCATGTAGAACATATCAAAAATGATAAATAATAAATATGCACCCATCACAACGAATCCGAACAGTTTAAAATTAAAACCTTTCGGATCATAATTTTCCGGCACGTCTTTTCTTTCCAAATATATAACGCGGTCGTCTGTCATCAGAACACCTCTTCTTCATTAAATCAGCGCCAGAATTTCACGGCATCTTTTTTATCTTCTATATTATATTCGATAATCTCTTTCAAAAGTCTGTAATCCACTTCATCGCTGTATTTAATTTTATATGTCATCTTTTCATGCGTGTATCCTGCTTTTTTAATCTTTTCACTGAAAATATCGATTCCTTCAGCTTCGGGATTAATTGAAAAATACTTCTTTGCAGGCTTCACACCAATGATAAATGTCCCGTGATGAGAATATAGAGGCGTGCTCCATTTCACCTCGCGCTCCAGCTCAGGAAATTCAACTTCAATCCACTCGTACACGTCACGTACTTTCTTTCTGCTCTCTTCATCTTCAATTTTTTCAAGGTATCGTTTAAATAAATCAGTTCTCATTTTCATCCGACCTTTTTTAATATACGAGGTAACTTCTACAGCTGCAGCTGCGACGATTCTTCACTCGTCGAATAGACGGAAACGGGGATTAGCTCCACGCCGTATCGTTCCCGGCATCCGAACGCTGCATGCGTCACTATTATTTTTGCAGTCTGTTTATCTGATAAAGTTCCACTGAATTTCCTTGTCCAATTCAATCAGTTCTCTGACAACCTGTTCATATTTTTCATTGTAGATTACTTTTCTTCCGTTTTATCTTTATCAGGTCATCTTTAGAATTTCCGCCATATCTGTCATTTTAAAAGTATCGCTACATCCACCCTTTATATTTAAAGAATGACAGCATGCTGATACTGATTAAAAGCATTACACCGAGCGTTACAAAGTATCCCGGTCCCCACCCAAGTTCAGGCATATTCTCAAAGTTCATACCGTATATCCCGGTAATGAGTGTCAGCGGCAGAAAGATTGCAGAGATTATCGTCAGCACATTAATAATCTTATTCATGCGATACGTATTGTACGAAATATAGTTGTTCTTCATCTCATCAATCATCTCTTCCGAGAATTGGATAATCAGCTTCTGCCTGTCGATTTTAGAATCAATTTTACTGAGTATTGATTCGCTCCGGCTGCTGTTGAATATATCGTCCTGTTCTTTAAATTTCTCCACGATTTCTTCCATCGGAATAATAACCCGTTTCACCCTGAATATTTCTTTTCTGACATCGAACATCTTCGCAGTAACGTTCTCTCCTTTTTTCTCGTTACCGTGTTTTTCTTCAAAGAAAATAACAGTATCTTCGATGTCGTGCACAATATCAAAATACTGATCCAATGTCTCATGCAGGATATAAAGTGCGATATCACTTTCCAAATCTTCGCGTTTATGTTTTATAATTTTAGCGATGTCGATAAAATCATCCAGAACACCGTTATGATACGTTATAATAACATCCTTCATTACAATTATATTAATAGCATGTGCTTCCAGAGTGTCCCGGTCAATCACGTGACATATTAAGAGCTGATATTCGTCGTAATTGTAATACTGCGGACGGTATCTTTTCGAACTCTCATCTTCCAATTGATCTTCATTCAATTTAAAGTCGGACAGCAGTTTTTCCTTATCCTCAAAACTGTTGTAGTCATACCAGGTAAAGGTTGCATCATACGGCACCGTGTCCCGTCCATCTGCAGTTTCTATTTGATTGCTTTTTGATATGTACTGAATCTCAAGGCTCATCTGAACATCCCTCCCTGATTTCTAATACCCGTTTAGCGGTAAATAAAGCAAAAGAGCAGTGAAATCGTCTGATTTCACTGCTCTCTATTATATTATTTAGTTTCGCTGTCAAAAATTGTACCTCTCTTGAACCTGGAACCTTTGAACATCGTTTTACTGATAATCGGGTAAGCAATACCCGCAACAATAAATCCGATTAACCATGCAAGATCAACGAACAGGAATGCTGCTGCTGCACCGATACCAAGTGCCAGTAACGCTGCATAGTTTACGCCGTCAAAGTTACCGCCTTTTTTATACAATTCTTTAATATCGATGTGCTGTTTTCTCATAATGTAATATTCAACAATGAGAATCGCAATTAATGGTCCTAAGAATGCTGAGTAAACCTGAACGAAAGTATCCAGTCCTTTTGCATTGTCATCCTGTACTAATAACCATGGGAATGAGCCCATTGCAAGAAGTCCTGTAATTGTAACTGCTACTTTGTAGTTCAGTTTAGTGAACAGCTGAATAACGTAAGTCGGCGTTACAATGTTCGCTACCATATTTACTGCGATTGCACCAAACACGATAAATACAGAAATGAATAACTGCATGTAAACATTATCAAATAATGCCGGAAGTCCGAGTGCCGGGTTTGTATAACCTGTTGCACTCGCAAGCATTGCACCTACAACGATTACAGAACCGTAAGCTACGATAATCGGCAGGAAGTAAAGCAGTCCGCGTTTAGCGTTGCTGTATCCTGTTTTAAGTTCACGGGAATAGTCTGCTGCACTCAGGAAAATTGCTGCGTAGTTACCAAGGAATACCATGATGTATGCGAAGAATGGAATTCCCCATGTACCTTCAGTGTTAATCCAGGTATCAGCAATTGCTGTACTGTGATCTTTAATTAATATAACGAATACTGTAATAACGATACCCATCAGGACAACTGATGCCACTGATTCAACCGCTTTAATACTCTTGAATCCTTTCATTGAAAGGAGGATTTGAATTACTAAGAGAATGATAAATCCGACAAATACATTATCAAATGCGCCGCCCGAAAGTATTCTGAACACTTCGTTTAACGCGGTACCGCCGATCCAGCTCTGAATACCGTACCAGATAACAGCCGGCACTGCACGGAGCAGTGAAGAAAGAAGTGTACCTTTCTCACCAAATGATGCTTTTAAGTGTGCTACATACGGAATACCGTATTTGTATCCGGCTCTGTCGTTTAATGCGAACAGGATAGAAACGATTCCGATTGCAATTAATGCTGCTGCAATTGTCTGCCAAATGTTCAGAATGGCCATCCCTGCAACGACAACACTCGCACCAAGTGTCATGTTACCCATGTTTACACCGTCACCAACCCACAGTGACATATACCCGGCGGCTCCGAGTGTTCTGTCCTCAGGACCAGTCGGTTTAAGAGAATCCGTCTGAGCTGCTGCGTCCAAACCTTCTCCAGGAAGATTGTTATGTTCTTCTGACATATTTACACCTCTATTATTATTATTAGACTTTAATTACTTTTTTCAGTGTCCTGCACCATAGTTTATTATATACGCCTGAACGTTCGTTGTCTTTATCCAATATAGATAATTTTTGTCTGTTTTATCTCTTTAATTATCTATATAATTCACTATTATTCTTTTCGCATAATCTCGAGAATCTTCAATCCGACTTGAACTGACAGCATTTCGTTCGCATCCTCGTAGTCCATCTGTGTGATTTCCTTAATCTTATCCAAACGGTAAGAGACCGTTTTGTAATGCACGTATAATCTGTCCGCTGATCGTGAGACATTTTGCTGGCACTGCAGGTACATTTCTAATGTTTCAATTAACTGTTCCCTGTTTGACTTATTATAATCCAGCAGTCTCTGTAAACTTTGCGGAATAAATTCTTTCAGCTTATTGTTATCGTGTTTAAACTGATAAAGCAGTCTGTAGATGCCGAGTTCTTCAAAGCTTAAAATCGGATTGTAATCGTAGGACATTTCATTTACATCGAGCACTTCCTGCGCTTCCTTGTGACTTTTCGGCAAATCGTGCACCGTATCTGCTATCGAGCCGATACCTGTAAATACTGTCGCATCGCTGACTGTGCTTTCGAACTTATTAATGACGTGACCCAGGGTCCGCTTAATCGTGTTCATTTCTTTTTTCTTATTGCTCTGTCCTGAGTGAACAGGCCAGATAACGATAACTTGATTAAATCGTTCGCGCACAATCGCATGTTTTAAGTAATAGTCGATATTGTTAATTAAAATATTATAATATCTTTCTCTCGTATCACTTGTCACTTTTTTGTTTTTAAACTTCAGTGTAAACACTACAACCGCTGAGCGGCTGTTCAAATCCAACTTAATGTTGTCTGCGCGTTCTGCAATGTCGTCTTCGTGTTTAATATTGCCTGACAGGAGATCATCGATAATCTCGTTTTTGTATTTCTTCTCTACTTCGGATATTGCAATTTTCTTCGCCAGGTTTAATGATAATGCTGTTGCTGCGTTTTCAATCGCAATAAAATCAAAGTCGCTGAAACCTGAATGTATCGCACTGATCACGAGCATGACTTTCGTCTGGTTGACCGTCGTAATTGGAATCATAATCTGCTCACATTCACGGTCCTGCAGTTTCGGATAAATTACAAAACGGCGGTAAATCGGGAAGATTGTATTTTTGATGTTTTTCTCTACCTGAAACTTATCCGATTCGTAGAACAATTCCACTTCATTATCCGTCGTTGCAATCACTTTAAACAGTTCGTTATAAATTGTTACAGGATTGCCGATCAGCGATTCGAGCGTTTCGATAATCACTTCATCAGTAACGTTTTGAATCGACAGTGCGGTGAAACGATGGTGAATCTCTCTGAAGTACT
>DAIPYL010000003.1:12423-13540 GCA_036782755.1 Jeotgalicoccus sp.
GTAACGTTTTGAATCGACAGTGCGGTGAAACGATGGTGAATCTCTCTGAAGTACTCGAGCTTTTCAACATCCTGGTTAAAAATTTTGCGTGTCACTTTATAAATAATATCGATAAACGGCACAGCTGTCGGCAGCGAGATAATCGGAATGTTGCGTTCCATGCAGACATTCATGACCGGTTCCGGGATGCTTGTAAACTCTGTCCGCAGTTTTACGATCAGAGCGCTGATTTTTTTATCAGCAAGCTCGTGCATCCAGCCCCTCATCTCTTCATCGTTTAAATCTTTAATCGGGAAGAAACTCGTAAGTATCGTCTCTCCCCCGTTCAGCCATAACGAGATGTCCGGCGAATCAATTACTGTAATACCTTTTATATTTTTTGCGAGACTCTGTTTCGTCCCGATATACTCTGCATTCCGGAGTTCATCCAGTGTCAGTAACTCTTTAACTGTATAGTGCATTGGCAAACCTCTTTTTAAATCATTTTATCCTAAGTCGATAAAGACTTTAATATCTTATACCATATACTATAACAGGAGTTGAACCCTATATACCCCATATTTTGCTCACCGTAAACACACTTATTCTTATCGATGTTGGATAGGACTTTTTACACTAATAGATATCGTTTTATGCTATTCAATTCCGTTAAAAATGCTATGATTAAATTATTACCATTAGGAGGGTGTTTTATGAGCAGAAAAGCATTCAACACAAAAACAGTAAGCAGTTCAGGTCCTTACTCGCACGTTACAGATGCGGGAGACTACCTGTACTTTTCGGGACAGACAGCGAAAAACAGACTGGATGTTACTGAAGATTTAACTGGAGATATTGCGAAACAGACTGAAGTTGCATTCAATAACCTGTTTGACGTTATGGAAGACATGGGTGTGACAGAAGAACAGGTTGTTAAAGTGAATGTCTACTTAACAACGATGAAGAACTTCGAGGCGATGAACGAAGTATATAAAGAAAAATTCAGCGCACCATACCCGTCACGTACATGTGTCGCAGTTCTGGAATTGCCGCTTGGCGCAGAAGTTGAAATCGAAATGATTGTTAAGAAATAATGATTGATTTGAAACAGAGTCCGGGTGACGGATTCTGTTTTTTT
>DAIPYL010000003.1:13640-23523 GCA_036782755.1 Jeotgalicoccus sp.
TTAAGAAATAATGATTGATTTGAAACAGAGTCCGGGTGACGGATTCTGTTTTTTTATAATTTTGCGACCGGAGGCTTAGGGGGTTCACGTGAGAGCGTGTCATATCAGTCCGCCACCGCTCGGGTTCACGTGAGAGCGTCTCATACCAGTCCCTACAGTCATATGATAAAATGCAGTTGAGGAGGCGTTACTATGAAAGTGCTGATTTTTGACGGCGACTGCAGTTTCTGCAATTTCTTTGTGCGTTTCACAGTACGTATCAATCAGAATCCCGAACTTCGCATTACCGATTTTAATACTGCATGGACAAAAGATAATTATACGCCTGACAGCGATATAGACAGCGTTATTTATATCGCCGACGGCAGAACTTATATTTACTCGGATGCCGCGCTGCATATGCTCGCGGATGCAAACAGATTATTTAAACCTGTTATTCTGCTTAAACTGATTCCTAAGTTTATAAGGGATACAATTTATAAACTAATTGCAAAATACCGAAAGAGTATTCCTGTGAAAAATGTATGCGAACGGCCGACTGAGAAATTTTTGGATATGTATTTAAAATAAGCTGCTGCACATCATTGATGTACAGCAGCTTATTTTTTCAATTAACAGATATTTATTCCGATTGATTCAGGGTAAATAAGACTATCTATTTAAATATACAGGAGGTTTTCTCATTGCTCGAATTCGACAAATTGATATTTGACGGACCCGATGTCATTATAAGAACCGTCTTAATCGGCTTGATGGCATACGTCTCTGTCATCATTATTATCAGAGCCAGCGGCAAACGTTCGCTGTCACAGCTTAATGCGTTCGATTTTATCGTTACTGTAGCGATCGGTTCGATACTTGCAAGCATTATTATCAACCGCAATGTCACCATTTCTCAAGGTATTACAGCTTTTTTAGTGCTGATGATTATGCAGTATATTATTACAAAACTTTCAATTCACAGCGGGACAATAAATAAATATATTAAAGCTTCACCTGCACTCCTTTTTCATAATGGAGAATTTTATTATGAAAACATGAAGCAGGAACGCGTCGTGGAAAATGAAATTAAACAAGCAATCCGTTCGAATGGCAGCGGCGATATGACCGACGTGCAAGCTGTCATAATTGAAACCGACGGCAGTCTTTCAATCATCAATAAGAAGTCAGGTGAAGATGATATAGATCTGGATTCCCCGTTGTTCAGCGAAGTTAAGAAATAAAGTACTCTGTGTTATTAAAACACGTTCAGCGCTGTATAGATGACAAGAGGCAGCGTTATTGCGCTTAACAACGTGCTCATCATTACAATCTCTGCGGCATATTCCGGATCGTCACTGTATTGCTGTGCAATCACCGAACTGTTAACACTTGCAGGCATCGCGGTCGTAATCAGTATCGCCTGTGCAACGACACCTTCCACGTTAAACAATAACAGCATCGGCAGTGCCATTGCCGGTATGATTAACAGTTTTACCGCTGTTGCGATAAATGCAGTAAATCGCAGGTGACGGAATCTTATTCCGGCAATCTGAGTTCCGAGGATAAACAGCACCATGCCGATCATTGCGTCTCTTATGTAATCAAGTGACGATATTACCGGTGCCGGCAGAGTGATATTGAAATAATTAAATATCAGACCTAAAAACAAACCGTAAAATATCGGCATTTTAAAGTAGCCGAGGAGTGCTTTAAATTTCCCGACATTTTCTGCACTCAGGACGAAGATGCCGTATGAGTACGCAATGATATTTTGGAATACAACCATCATGACCTGAACACTCATGGCAAATGGATCACTTTTAAATACCAGGTCGTTTACCGGCACGCCGTAATTTCCGGCATTATAAAAAAGACTTGAGTTCGTAAATAACACAGTATGCTGTCCTTTGACACCGGATATTGCCGCAACAATTCTCGACACGGCGTAAGATATCAGCGCAAAGATAAATAGAAAAACCATTATATATAACAGAAGGCCGAAATCTATATCCGAGCTGTAGAGGTTCATAAATATGAACCCCGGAATAATATAATTGACCATCAGTTTGCCGAGTGTCGGCCGGTCGAGGTTTAATTTCAGCTGCGTCACGTAACCGATAAAAACAATGATCGCTATCGGCAGCATAACGTTCGTTAAAATAAACAGAAACTCAGTCATCGATGTTTTCTCCCCTTACTTTTCTGCAATTGCTTGTTTAAATAACGTTAAGAATGAATGCTTATCTTCCTGGGACAATGCTTTCGGCCCTTTTGTCCGTCCGCCGCCTCTTCGGATTACACTGCTCATATGACGTGTTTCGAGCAGATGATCCATATTCATTTTATTATACTCAAAACCGGTATGATGCAGTACTTTACAGCCTTTCGGCAGCAGCAGTGACGCCAGACCGTAATCCTGCGTGACAATCACATCCCCCGCTTCTGCGAGCTGGACAATTTTATAATCTGCAGCATCCGGACCAGCGTCGACATATACTGCTCTTACATGTGAATCGAGTTCCCTCGAACTGAAGTGTGAAAGACTCGATACGAGTACAACTTCAATATTTTTATCTTCAGTTTCTTTCGCGACAATATCCTTTACCGGACAGGCATCCGCGTCGATAATAACTTTCATAAAACAGCACCGCCCTTTCGTTAGAATCTTAATTATATCAAATATAATTTACTATTCCGCTCCAATTTCCAACCCCTGCAGTTTCTTCCTCTTTATTTTGATAATTTATGATAAAAAAATAAATTTATTTTGGTTAATTTAACCAATGATTTTTGACATGTTTTTCTTTATTATAGGGTAGGTTATTAAAAATACTATTAAATAGGAAACGGTGTGATATGAGACATGATGAAACATTTAAAAAATGTCGATAACTGGCTTGGCGGCCTTCAGTGGTTAATGTATATATTTATCAATACAGTTGTTGTACCGATTACGATGGGGGCAGCTTTTGATCTGTCACAGGCGGAAATCGTCAGTACAATGCAGTTCTCATTTATTCTCGGCGGAATCGCTTGTCTGATGCAGGTATTTATCGGTCACAGAAGACCGATTATGGACGGACCTTCAGGTCTTTGGTGGGGAGTGCTTCTGGCACTGTCTTCACTTGCTGCTGCACAAGGCATGCCCATTACAGAAGTTGGCGGCAGTATCGCAACAGGATTAATTATTACAGGGATTCTTACTGTAATTATCGGTTTAACCGGTGTCGGATACTACCTGGAAAAATTATTTAACCCAAGTGTTATGGGTGTGTTTATGCTGTTATTCGGTGTTTCCCTTTGTATCAGTTTCTTCAAAGGTATGGTTGGACTGCCATTTGGCGGCGGAGACGGCCCGACAGAAATCCAAATCGGCCCTGCAATTCTGTCATTCGTAATTGTTATCCTTGTACTGATTTTAACAATCCGCGGATCTAACAAACTTTCACAGTATGCAATGCTGATCGGTATTATCGTCGGCTGGCCTGCATACTTATTATTATTTGGTTCAGATGCACAGCTTACAAGCGGCACTGCAAGCTCACTTGAAATCTTCTGGTTCCCGCTCGGTTCACCGGCATGGAATATCGGAATTATACTTACAGTAGTGATTACAGGTATGCTTAACTTATCTAAACAGTACGGCTCTATTAAAGGAACAGATCCTATTTATCCGGATTCACCTTCAACGAGTAAAGATTACAGAAACTCATTTACAATTACTGGTATTATGACTATCATTCCGGGGTTCCTTGGACTGGTTCCATACTCACCGTTCGTATCATCAATCGGATTTATCCAGCAGACTAAGATCTACGAACGTATGCCGTTTATCTTCGGTGCAGTGATGTTCTTCGTAATGGGTGCTATCCCGCAAATCGGTTCATTCTTTACAATGATTCCGTTAAGCGTAGGGTGTGCAGTATTATTCGTTTCATACGTGCAGCTGTTCGGCTCTGCATGGGACTGGTTCAAACTCGTGGAATTCAACAGCCTCAATATTTACCGTGCGGCGATTCCTATGTTCTTAGGACTGGTTCTTATGGCAGTACCCGCTTCAGCGTTCGCAAGCCTTCCAGGCTATGTACAACCATTACTTTCAAGCGGACTGTTAATGGGTACGATTATTTCCATTGCGATGGAAAACTTCCTGAATTGGGATAAGGTCGGCGCGACGATCTCAAACAATATTGGGAAAAATATTGAAAAAGAAGAACCTGTTAATAAGTTATAAGTAAATTAAAAAAGCTCTGTCCACAAGGACGGAGCTTTTTTTGTATGTGTCAGCGAGATAAATCCTCTCAAGAATATGATAAAGTAGAGATAGTGTCAGATAAAATGAATAAAGTGAGGGGTTCGAAATATGGACGTAAAATATCCTATTGGTAAATTGCAGGTTCCTGAGAACGTTACGCTTAACGACATTCAAAAATATCTTGGTGACATCAGTACTTATACTGAACGTCTCCGAGCTGAAGTTGATTCACTGACTGAAGCAGAGTTAAATAAAACTTACCGCGAAGGCAGCTGGAACGTTCGGCAGCTGGTTCATCATATCGCTGATTCACAGCTGAATATGTATCAGCGTCTGAAGCTTGCTTTAACTGATGATAATCCCAAAGTTCCGGAGTTCATTCAGGATAAATGGGCAGTACTTCCGGACAGCAAGCTGCCGGTCGAGAGTTCGATTAAAATACTTGAAGGCATTAACGAACACGTTGCTGCGCTTGGCAACAGCTTAACTGAAGATCAGCTTACACGTGTGTTCACACATCAGATAAACGGTGAGATTTCAGTCGGCACCAAAGTTGCCAAATTATCGTGGCACGAAGAACATCATTTAGCCCATATTAAAATTGCACTTTCAAAATAAATACACTGAAAGCTCCCTTGAAAAATTCCAAGGGAGCTTCTTTTATTCGAGTTCAATAATATTTAATTCAAGCAAATGATCGTCGTGGAAACTGATATTAATATAGTTCGCACCTTTAACTTCAGACAGATATGCAGGTACTGCTGTAATCTTTTCAGTTTCTATAAAGTTACGGCCTTTGTAATAACTGATATAAGCAGGTGCCGTAATTACATAGTCTTCACCTGAGTCATATTCCAGTGCCCCCGTAACATAATAATTTTCATCTTCGACAAAATTTCCATTGTTATCAATACGTTCACCGGTAAATACATCGTCCCCTGTCAGGAATTCCTGACCGAACATAATTGTTCCGGCCATATCGTCTTCCACAGGTTTACCGCGTCCAAGGAGCTCATCTGGCGTCGTACTTATTTCATTACCTGCCGATGCTTCTTCTGTAGCTTTATTGATTAGCTCAACAGTATCCTGTTCCGGCCGGTTGAAACTTACTATCACACGATCCGCTTCAGGTACATTTTCTATAATGTGCGGGCCGTCATGTCCATAGTTATTTGTTTTAATAAATTCATCGCCGTAAAAGTACGATACATAAGACGCTGTCGTGACAGTATAATCCTGTTCTCCATTGTACTCTATCGGATTTGTGCGTGTCATATGGCCGCGTGCATCATCTTCACCGCTGTAATTAATCCAGTGACCTTCGACGAGCTCAATATCTGCCATTAAATTAACCGGTTTTGCAGGTTCATCTTCTGACCCTTCTTCATTTGATGACTCATCCGCAGCAGTCTCTGTACTTTCACTGCTGTCATCCTTCGACGTTTCCTCAGCTTTCGTGTTTTCCTCTTGATCCACGACTTCTTCAGTTTCTTCCGGTTCCGTTACCTCTGAGTCTCCTGTATCAGTCCCCTCCACCCCTGTTTCTTCTACTTCAGGTTCATCTGCCGGCACTTCATCTGTATCACTGCAGCCTGTCAGTATAAACGCCCCCGCGAGTATAAGTGTAAACAGCCTCATGGCCTCTCCCCCTGTTTTTCTATTCCCCTTAATTGTATGTAACATTATTAACCTATACCCATATTTTCCGAAAATAATAAAACACTGCCTGATTTTTCATCAGACAGCGTTTATTTAATCTATTTACTTAAGGATTATTTGACCATAACCCAGCGTGTTTCAGTACAACACGTTTGTTTAATTTAAGCTGTGCAACAATCAGTTCAGCCAGGTCTTCAGGCTGCATTACTTTCTCAGGATTGCCGTCTGTTAAATTCAGTTCAACAGCCATATCAGTTGCGACTGTACTTGGTGTTAAAGTCGTCACACGGATATTATGCTTACGCACTTCCATCATCAGTGATTCACTTAAGCCGATAACCGCAGCTTTTGATGCAGAGTATGCACTTGTAATTGCGCCGCCTTTTTGTCCGGCAGTTGATGAAATGTTAATGATGTCGCCTGTATTGCGTTCGATCATTTCAGGCAGTACTGCACGCGTTGTGTAGTAAACACCGTTAACGTTAACATTTAAAATGTTCGTCCACTCTTCAGGAGTCAGCTCCATGAAGTTTCCAAACTTCGAAATACCTGCGTTGTTTAACAGAATATCAATCGGTCCTAATTCGCCGCGAATTGACTCTACTGCTGAAGTAATTGCATCGATATCTGATACATCCGCTGCAGCGATTGCTGTTTTAACATCGTAGTTTTTAAGCTCTTCCTGAACTTTTTCCAGGTTCTCAATAGTACGGCCGACAAGACCGATGTTTACACCTTCTGCTGCAAGAGCAAGCGCTGCCGCACGGCCGATACCGCGGCCTGCTCCTGTAATTAATGCTGTTTTACCACTTATGTTCTGCATGTTGAAATCTCCTTTAACTCTTTACTTCATTAATAATTTTATCACGATACTTATATTTAAGATAACTTATGAATTTAAAATACCGGCTAATTCATGGAGTTCTTTAATCTCGTAATCCGCTTCAATATCAGTCTCGTTTTCCAGTCCGTAAGGATTGTACCAGACGGAATCAATATCTGCATTATTGGCACCTGCAATATCGGAAATAAGGCTGTCACCGATCATCAGTATGTCAGCAGATTCCAAACCTGCCCGCTTCATACTCTCTGTAAAGAATCTGATATTCGGCTTTGCACTGCCGATATCATCCGATACATATAAATCAGTAAAATACCGCTTCAAGCCTGAGAGCTGCAGTCTGTTTTTCTGCATTGTCAGCATCCCGTTGGATGCTGCATATATTTTATAATCCGCTGATATATTCTTCAGCACTTCCTCAATACCGGGTTCCATAATGTACTGCTCTCCGAGAAGTTTTCCAAAATGCTCTTTGGCAAGATTACTGTCGTAATCCAAACCAAGTGTTTCCGACAGCTCGGCGAACCTTATATCGAGCACATCCGCCACTGACAGCAATTCCTCTTTCTGCTGTTTCCATAAACGTTCATCGATTGCAGAAAACGATTCAAATACATCTTTGTTATATTCAAGATTGAGCGTCGAGAAAGTTTTCTTTAACGCACTCTCGCTGCATTTTTTAAAGTTAAATACTGTATCATCGATATCCAGAAAAATAGCTTTATACATATAATTACTCCCGTAAATTATTTAGTTGTAAACTCAAAGTCCACGGTAGCAATAATAATTAAGATACTCAATGCTTTCATTTGTATGCTGAATTATTATATTCTTAAAGTATAATCTAAACAGATGAGGTGCAATGATGAATATAATCGTTACCAGCCTGTTCGTTGATAATCAGGACAAAGCATTAGCTTTCTATACCGATATCCTCGGCTTCGTTAAAAAACATGACGTGCCAGCAGGAAACTTCAGATGGATTACAGTCGTCTCTAAAGACAACGAGCACGGTACGGAGCTCGTCCTTGAACCGAATGACAATATTGCAGCACAGGACTATCAGAACAGCCTCATGCAGCAGGGAATACCTGCAACGATGTTCGGAACAGATAACATTGATAAAGAATACGAGAGCTTAAAATCACATGGTGTAGAATTTACGATGGAACCGACAGCAGCCGGTGACATAAAACTCGCAATATTTAACGATACATGCGGCAATTTAATACAGCTTATCGAACAGTGAAAAGGGGCTGGGACATAAATATCTCTAGGCTTTTGTCCCAGCTCCTCTTATTTTAAATCAAACTGAGTTTTGTCAGCCCGTCCGGCAGCATCTCTGCAATATAAATATCACCATACTTATCCACCGTTAAACCATGTCCATAAGTTCCGAATGTGCGGCATCTGCCAATAAACTCATCTTCAGAATTAAACACATGCAGCGCCGGAACCTGGTCTGTCACATAGATAAAACCGTCTTTATCCTGATATATATCCATAGGATGATAAACATTGGATAACTCTTTTAAATACTTTCCGTTCTGATCAAAAATCTGCACCCGGTTATTCTCCCTATCAGTTACAAGTACTCTGTCTTTCTGATCCACTAAAATCGCATGTGGTGTAATGAAGCTTCCTTGTTCCGAACCGATTTTTCCCCATGTTTTTACTAATTCTCCGGAAGGATTAAGATGATGAACATGTGTATTACCGTATCCATCCGAAACGTACATATTATTATCTTTTGAGAATGCAATATCCGAAGGATGATTAAATGGCTCACCCGTATTTCCAGGGTTATTTTTATCTCCCATCATACGGAGCAGTTCTCCATCTTTATTGAAAACTGCGATTCTGTGATGATCCCTTTCCACTACGAAAACTTCACCTGCCGGACTGATTTCCACGTAATGTGCATCTGTAATTTCCTTATTACGCCATTGATTAACCATCTTTCCCTCAGCATTAAAAATCAGCATAAAAGGGTCGCTTCTCTGAAGTACGTATATATGTCCTTCATCATCATTTGATACAGCCGTAATATTCTTAAGGTAGTGTGTTGCCTTGTCCTCTGCCCATTGACTGTCCACTCTGTATTTCCTGTCTCCTAATCCGAATACCTGGTAATCCATACTTTAATCACCCCTGAGCATCGTTTACTGTACAATACCACATTAACAAAAAGCACTCCCGATTTTAAGAGAGATTTTTCATATATTATCCATACTGCTTCTGGTGTGCTTTCTTCAGTTTCAGATAATCTTCATCTTCGCGTACTTTTATCCATTTTTCTTCAAAGATAGAAGCTGATTCTGCTTTTTCAGGATCAATATCTCTTTCGTTCACTTCACCATCTTTGTTGTATTTCCTGCCGCCTTTATAATTCGCATAACGGCGGGATCTTGTATAACCCATCTGCAGAAATTTCCTTGCCATATCCATGCCGACAAAATCGTTTTTGTCTTTATAATCCAAATACATCTGATAAATTTTATCAGAAGACTCTTTGGCAATATCAGGTGTTTTAAAGCGCCAGTGCTGAAGTATTTCACCTTTATAAGGTTCTACCAGCAGCACACCCTGCTCGCCTCTGCCTACTCTGTACAGTTCAGGCTGCTCACGAAAATTTATATTATCAAAATCCAAATCATAATCAAAAGCCATGATAACTGCCTCCTCTTACAATTTATAATACCCAACTTGTTAACTTATAAAAGTTTAGATCAAAACAAAAAAGCACTCCCCATTGCTGGGAAGTGCTTTGCAACATTATTATTTATCATCTGTAACTTCGAAAGTGTATGCATTAGTAAAGTCATTATGAATGACCAGTGAATAACTATGACCGTTATCCAGTGCCTGTGTTGTCAGATTATCAATTTCCTGCCAATTAAAATATGACTCAATCAGTCCAAATGCCAATACCCCGATGGCACCTCCCCCGACGATTACTGCCCCTGTACGAAAGTATATATTCTTCATAAATTTAAAAATAAAATTCTCCCCCAATGTTTTTTATATGTATCTGAACAATTAATATACATGTTATCACACGTAACTCTACTTTGAAATATTCGTATATAAGCAAAAAAGCACTCCCCACTGCTGGGAAGTGCTCTAAATCTATTTACTTAACTGTT
>DAIPYL010000003.1:23623-70574 GCA_036782755.1 Jeotgalicoccus sp.
GGGAAGTGCTTTCCATATATAAATATATATTAACGTTTTGAGAACTGTGGAGAACGACGGGCTTTCTTAAGACCGTATTTGTAACGTTCTTTCATACGTGGGTCACGTGTTAAGAGTCCAGCTCTTTTCAGCGCGCCGCGGTGTTCCGGATCTGCTTCAAGTAAAGCTCTTGCAATACCGTGACGGATTGCCTGTGCCTGACCTGTGAAGCCACCACCATGAACATTTACCAATACATCGTAGTTACCTTCTGTTTCTGTAACTGCGAATGGCTGGCTTAAATCTAAAATTAAGCTTTCAAATGGGAGATAGTCTCTCATGTCGCGTCCGTTAACTGTTACTTTACCTTCACCTGGTACTAAACGTACACGTGCAACTGAGTGCTTACGACGTCCAGTTCCTTGATATTCTACTTTAGCCAAATGTTTTCCCTCCTAGTCCTTAACCACGTAACTCGTAGTTTTCAGGTTGTTGTGCTACGTGTGGGTGATTCTCTCCACCGTATACGAATAATTTTTTGCCTTGTTTACGTCCTAATGGATTTTTAGGTAACATTCCTTTGATAGAAGTTTCTAATAATCTCATAGGGTTTTTGTCTCTTAATTCACCAGCTGATACTGATTTGATTCCACCAACATGACCTGTATGTCTGTAGTAGATTTTTTGTGAATCTTTCTTACCTGTTAACACGATCTCACTTGCATTGATTACGATAACGTAGTCACCTGAATCAACGTGAGGTGTGAATGTTGGTTTGTGTTTCCCGCGTAATAGTGTTGCTACTTCTGTAGATAAGCGACCTAAAGTTTTACCCGCTGCATCTACAACAAACCATTTACGTTCGATGTTTGCTTCATTAGCCATAAACGTTTGACGCATAGTAATTTCCTCCTAAATCTCGTTCTATATTGTCGTTTTAAATTAGTCGTTTTTGTCTTTTTATATTCATTAATCCTAATAAGTTTCCGGGGCCTATTAATCATGGATGGATATAAAAATGTACCGTTAATTATTATATAATCGAACCGTCATAAAGTCAATGTTTTCAAGATAACTTTTACAACTTTTCATACCATACTTTTTCCAGATAAAGACCTTCTGCCGGCGCTGTTTTAGGAATGATTGTTCTGTCCTTAGCCGCAATCATGTTCAGCGTATCCGGTGTTCTGATGCCTCTGCCGCATTCCAGTACATATGCCGCAAGAATCCGCACCATGTTATACAGAAAGCCTGTGCCGGTAATTACGAAGTCATAGCCGTCTTCTGTTTCGATGACTTTGAATTCTTTAATAGTCCTTACTTTATTTTTAATTTCCGCCTTCGCGCTCGAAAATGTCGTGAAGTCATGCGTGCCGATAAACGGCTCCATCGCTTCTTCCATCAGCGTTACATCAAGTGTGTAAGGGTAATGCGTCTTCAAACCGTCGTAAAACGGGTTTTTAGTGCCCGTGTAGACTTTGTAGCGGTATGTCTTCCCCGCTGCATCAAATCTTGAATGAAAGTCGTCAGCAGCGATTGTAACATCATTAATCAGGATGTCATCCGGCATCGCTCTGTTTAAAATGAATTTCCATTTCTCAGGCGGCAGATCTATCTGTGTGTCGAAGTGGAAATACTGCTCCAATGCATGTACTCCCGCATCTGTTCGTGATGATGCATGAATCCGGACGAATTCTTTATGCATACGTTTCAGCTGTTTCTCCACTGTGCCCTGCACTGTCCGGTAGTCATGCTGATACTGGAATCCGCTGAAGTTACGTCCGTTATATGAAATATTAACTGCCACTCTCATTAGTTTCACTGCCTTACAAATATTAATAGTGCACCGAACAATACAAGCAAAATCACTGCCAGTGTATCTCTCGTTTCCCACGACAGGAGACGGTAATGTGTCCGTCCTTCTTCACCCTGATAACCTCTGACTTCCATCGCAATCGCCATCTCTTCAGCGCGTTTAAATGCGGACATAAAGAGCGGGATAAATATCGGCACAAGTGCATTGATGCGCTGTTTTAAACTTCCCGTCATAAACGTCGAACCGCGCGCACTCTGCGCTTTAATTATCTTCTCTGTCTCGTCCATCAGCGTCGGTATAAATCTCAATGAAATTGACATCATCATCGCGATTTCATGAACCGGCACTTTAACCGCTTTAAGCGGTCTGCACAGTTTTTCAATCGCATCCGTCAGTTCAATCGGACTTGTAGTCAGCGTCATCAATGTCGTAATAACGACGAGCATAATCAGCCGGACCGTAATATAAATACCGGTAATCAGTCCTTCGGATTCAATCGTAAAGAATCCCGCGTCAACAAGTACCGTACCGCCTTTAGTTAAGAATATATGCATCAGAAACGTAAAAATCAGCAGGATAAATATCAGTTTTAAACCGTTAAAAAGGAATCTGATTGACAGTCCTGCTAGCTTTGTCATCGTCAGCACGAACAGTATTAACAGACTGTAGCCGATCCAGTGATTCGCAAAGAAAACAATAATCATAAATAAAATAACAGAAATAATCTTCGCACGCGGATCGAGTTTGTGAATGATACTATTTCCCGGGATATATCTCCCGAGCAGCATCGAACTAAGCATTATGCTGCCTCCAGTCTTCATACAGCTGAATAAATTCCGCCGTATTCTTTGGAGTGCCGTTTAATTCTATGCCCTTCGCTGTTAAATCCTGAGCGAGCTGAATTACATGGGGAACTTCGAGATTGTACTGTTCCATAAAGTTTTTATCTGTCAGTACATCGGCAGTGATACCTTCACCGGCCAGCCTGCCTTCTGCCATCACTTTAACTTCATCTGTAAACTCAAGCACATCATTCATATCATGTGTAATCAGAATAACTGTAATACCGATTTTTTTATAGACATCGTAAAATAGCTGCATTGTTTCATCATGACTTAATGGATCGAGTCCTGCTGTCGGTTCATCCAGTATTAAAATGCTCGGTTCCATCGCAAGAATTCCTGCGATCGCAACTTTTCTCATCTGTCCCCCTGAAAGTTCAAACGGACTTTTCCCAAGCAGCGATTCATCGACATTCAGGAGGTTCAGGTAGTAGCATGCTTTTTCCTTTGCTTCTTCTTCACTGATGCCCATATTCATCGGACCGAACATCACATCTTTTAAAACTGTGCTTTCGAAGAGCTGGTGTTCAGGAAACTGAAACACCATACCGACTCTTGATTTCGCCTGATGGATTACTTTCTGCTTCACTTTTTTTGACAGTTTAATACCGTCTGTTTCCACCATACCCGAGCTCGGCAGAATCAGTCCGTTCATCGTCTGAATCAGCGTCGACTTGCCGCTCCCTGTATGGCCGATTAAACCGTAAAACTTTCCCGATTCAAACGTCGTATTTATATCTTTTAACGCCTGATATTCAAACGGAGACTTTCGGTTATAAATGACATTTACATCTTTAAATTGTATCGTCATAACCGCACCACCAGTTCATTGTGAGTCATATAGGAACCGTCGAGCAGTGCATCGGAAATCTCTACAGTATACGGTACTTTTAAGTTGCTTTTCTCAAGCCGCTCTTTATCCCTGTAGATTTCTTCAACTGAACCGTCACCGACAATACTGCCGTCGTTCATCACGATGACTCTGTCGCTCCGTTCAATTTCAGTTAAGTCGTGGGTAATATAAAGAATCGTCGTATCGAGCTGTTCATGCAGTCTGCATAATATAGACAGCACTTCGCTTCTGCCTGCAGGATCCAGCATGGATGTCGCTTCATCCAGAATAAGCACTTCCGGCTGCATCGCCAATGCCCCTGCTATTGCAACGCGCTGTTTTTGTCCGCCCGACAGACGGTGGGGTTCGTGCGACCGGAATTCAAGCATATTAACGAGACTCAGCGCATACTCAGTCCGTTCAATCATCTCCGACCGTTCAAGACCGAGATTTTCAAGTCCGAATGCAACATCATCTTCCACTGTTGCACCTACAAACTGGTTATCGGGATTTTGAAAGACGATAGCGAACTTACGGCGCAGCGTCTGCTTATTCTCTTCAGTCAGCAGTTCACCATCGACGTAAATTTCACCTTCATACTCTTCGATAATACCCATAATGATTTTAACGAGCGTACTTTTCCCCGAACCGTTATGCCCGATTATCGAAGTCCATTCACCCGCATTAAAAGGGATGGAGATATGATCCAGAGCGTATGCTTCTTCTGCCCGGTATTTAAATGCAATATCTTTTAACGAAATCATATTTCCACCCCTTTAAAATTTTATGTAAAAAAAGCGCGTACCCTGCAATAAGAGTCGCGCACTGATTATATATTGCAGGATACGTTGAGCTAGACGAATGAGCCCTTCCGGGCTCACCATCATAACACTCACTCTGCTTTTAAAAGTTTACGCTTCTTCAGTTGTTACTGGAGCGCCTTCTACGAATTCAATAATTACAAGCTCAGCTCCGTCACCACGACGTGTTCCAAGCTTCTTGATGCTTGTGTAACCGCCTTGACGATCTGCGAAACGTGGAGCGATATCTTCAAATAATTTTTGAAGTGCATAACTAGTTGAACCATCTTCGTTGATGATTTCTACGTTACGTACAGTTTGACCGGCACGTCTTTTCGCTGCTAAGTCGCCGCGTTTACCCAGTGTAACTAAACGATCAGCAAGTTTACGTAATTCTTTAGCACGGTCTTCAGTCGTAGTGATGCGCTCACTAACGATTAATGAAGTAGCTAAGTCGCGTAACATTGCTTTTCTTTGGTCAGATGTACGTCCAAGTTTTCTGTAACCCATTATTTCTCCTCCTTTATGCTAGTCTTCTTTACGTAGACCCAGGTCCAGGTCTTCGAGTTTAAATTTAACTTCTTCCAGAGACTTACGTCCCAGATTTCGCACTTTCATCATATCAGCTTCTGTTTTGTCAGTAAGTTCCTGAACAGAGTTGATACCAGCGCGTTTCAGACAGTTATAAGAACGTACTGATAAGTCAAGTTCTTCAATAGACATTTCAAGTACTTTCTCTTTCTGATCTTCTTCTTTTTCGATCATGATTTCAGCATTTTGTGCTTCATCAGTAAGACCTACAAAGATGTTTAAGTGTTCAGTGAGAATTTTAGCACCCAATGATACTGCTTCCTGAGGAGTGATTGAACCATCAGTCCATACATCCAGAGTAAGCTTATCGAAGTTTGTACTTTGTCCTACACGTGTATTTTCAACAGTATAATTCGCACGTTCTATCGGTGTATAGATAGAGTCGATTGGAATTACACCAATTGGCATATCAGCTTTATTATTACCGTCTGCAAGTGTATATCCTCGACCACGATCTGCTGTCATGCGTAATTTCAAGCTTCCGCCTTTAGATACTGTTGCAATCTTAAGGTCTCTGTTTAAAATTTCCACATCACTGTCGTGAGTAATATCAGCTGCAGTTACCACACCTTCGCCGCTAAAATCAATTTCCAAAGTTTTTTCTTCTTCAGAATATATCTTTAAAGCAAGGCTCTTCATGTTGGTAATAATTGTAGTCACGTCTTCAACAACATTGTCTATTGTCGAAAACTCATGAAGTACATTTTCTATTTCAATCGTCTTAACTGCCGCACCTGGTAATGATGATAAAAGAATGCGACGCAAGGAGTTCCCAAGTGTTGTCCCATAACCTCTTTCTAAAGGTTCTACAACAAACTTACCAAACTTAGAATCTTCCGATACCTCTACTGTCTCAATTCTAGGTTTCTCGATTTCGATCATGTGTAACATATCCTCCCTTTAAACGCCGAAAATATTAGAAAATAATATTGTTCCCAACTACTTAAGCGATTTATTATTCTTTATACACGACGGCGTTTAGGTGGACGACAGCCATTGTGTGGAACCGGAGTTACATCTCTGATAGCTGTAATTTCAAGTCCAGCTGACTGAAGCGCACGGATAGCTGCTTCACGTCCGGCACCAGGACCTTTAACTGTAACTTCTACAGTTTTAAGACCATGTTCCATCGCTGCTTTAGAAGCAGTTTCAGAAGCCATTTGAGCTGCGAAAGGAGTAGATTTCTTAGAACCTTTGAACCCTAACGCACCGGCAGATGACCATGAAAGAGCATTACCGAACTCGTCAGTAATAGTTACGATAGTGTTGTTAAAAGTTGAGCGGATGTGTGCTACACCTGCTTCGACATTCTTTTTCACTCTACGTTTACGTGATTGTTGTTTGCGAGCCATTATTTATCCTCCTTTACTTTAGTAACTGTTTATTTCTTCTTGTTCGCTACTGTTTTAATTGGACCTTTACGAGTTCTTGCGTTGTTCTTAGTTTTTTGACCATTAACTGGTAAACCGCGACGGTGACGCATTCCCTTGTAAGAACCGATTTCCATAAGACGTTTTACGTTTAAGTTTGTTTCACGGCGTAAGTCACCTTCGACTTTATACGCGTCAATTACTTCACGAATTTTGTTTAACTCATCTTCAGTAAGATCTTTAACTCTGGTATTTTCATCAACTGATGCTTTAGCTAAAATTTCGCTAGCGCGTGTTGGTCCAATACCGAAAACATATGTTAAAGAAATTACAACACGTTTGTCACGTGGTACGTCAACTCCTGCAATACGAGCCATATCTTTGCACCTCCAAATTAAATATTAACCTTGTTTTTGCTTGTGTTTAGGGTTTTCACAAATTACCATTACTTTTCCTTTTCTGCGAATTACTTTACACTTTTCACAGATAGGTTTTACTGATGGTCTTACTTTCATGTTTTTTACCTCCTTAGAATATGGAGTCTCTTATTTGAAACGATAAGTGATTCTGCCACGCGTTAAGTCATAGGGTGACATCTCAACTGTTACTTTATCACCAGGAAGTATGCGTATATAGTTCATACGAATTTTACCTGATACATGAGCTAAAATCTCATGACCATTTTCTAATTCTACTTTGAACATTGCATTTGGTAAAGTATCAAGCACTGTACCTTCCAGTTCAATTACATCTTGTTTACTCACTTTTTTTCCTCCTTATACAGCATTTCAATTCCATTATAGAAATTTGCTCTAGGTGACGACTCACTTCGTCTAATAACGACTCTCTCGTATACATATAGACATAGCAACATTCACCTAAATTGCTGCAAGGTGAATATTTCTATAAGCCATTAAGAATTTCATCGACTTCTTCGAAAACTTCTTCTATATCTTTTGAGCCATCTACTGTAGCTAGAACTCCAAGACTTTTATAGAAATCTAAAAGTGGCGCTGTTTGTTTGATATTAACTTCCAGACGGTTTTGCACTGTTTCCGGGTTGTCATCTTCGCGCTGGTAAAGTTTACCGCCGTCTAAGTCACAAATACCCTCTGTCTTAGGCGGATTAAACACTAAATGATAAGTCGCACCGCAAGTTTCGCAAATGCGTCGGCCAGTGAGTCTGTTCATTAATTCCTCTTCAGGAACTTCGACATAAATAGTCTGATCGATCTGAGTGCCAAGCTCTGACATGATGTTATTCAACGCTTCTGCCTGTTCAACAGTTCTAGGGAAACCGTCAAGCAGGAAACCATCTTTAGCATCACTTTGAGATAAACGCTCTTTTACGATGCCGACCGTTACTTCGTCAGGAACGAGTTCGCCCTGGTCCATAAATGCCTTGGCCTGTCTTCCTAAATCCGTCTCGTTTTTAATAGCAAGACGGAACATATCTCCTGTAGAGATATGAGGAATCGAGTATTTTTTGATTATCTTCGCAGCTTGAGTACCTTTTCCTGCACCAGGCAAGCCCATAATAATAATATTCATTATTTTGTTTCCTCCTGCTTATCTACGCTTTCTAAATCCGCGGTATTCTCTTTGGTTTGCCTGAGCTTCCAATTGTTTCATCGTTTCCAGTGCAACACCGATAACGATTAATAAGCTCGTTCCGCCAATTTGAATCGCCTGCGGCAAGTCCATAAACTTCGTAATTAAGAGTGGTAAAATTGCAATTCCTGCAAGGAACAGAGAACCGACAAATACTAATCTGTATAAAACAGAAGTAATGTAGTCCTGTGTATTTTTACCTGGGCGGATGCCCGGAATATAACTGCCCTGTTTTTTCAGGTTGTCAGCCATCTTCTCAGGATTCACCTGTACAAATGAATAGAAGTAAGCAAATGCGATAATCAGGACAACATAGACAATCATTCCGATCCAGTCCGACGGGTCAGCAAAACGGGCTACCGTTTGTGCCCAGTTCGCATCCGGGAAGAATAATGTCAGTGTTTGAGGCATCATCAGAAATGCCATTGCAAAGATTACCGGGATAACCCCTGCAGGGTTAACTTTTAACGGTAAAAATGTTGATTGCGGTGCCAGCTGTGATCCAGGTGTGCTCTGTCCTTTTGCATATTGCACTGGAATCTTACGAATTGCCTGTAAGATAAACACTGCAAACGCAGTAAGAAGAATAAGGAATATTACAATACCAGCGATTTGAAGCACTGCCATTGTCATATCCGCATTACCTGTGAATCTTGACTGATAAAGCTGGATTAATGCACTTGGAAGTGCACCTAAGATACCCGCGAAGATAATGATTGAAATACCATTACCGACACCATGTGCAGTGATCTGCTCACCAAGCCACATGAGAAATGCAGTACCTGTAGTTAAAATTAAAGCTATAAGCAGATAAGATCCGACATTATTGTCATCAATCAGGTTACCGCCAAACATCTGGTTAAATGCAAACGACATACCGATAGCTTGGATAAATGCTAAAACGATCGTGAAATACCTAGTGAATTGAGCAAGTTTACGTCGGCCAACTTCACCTTGTCTTGCCCATTCAGCAAACTTTGGAACTACATCCATTTGAAGCAGCTGCGTCACAATTGAAGCCGTGATATACGGCATAATCCCCATCGCAAGGATAGAGAAGTTCATGAGTGCTCCGCCGCCAAATGTATTCATTAAATCTAAAACTCCGCTCCCGGAAGCTCCTGTGTCAAAAACACTTGGATCTACACCGGGAACAGGAATATACGTGCCGATTTTAAAAATAACTAGCATAACCAAAGTAAACAGTATCTTATTACGTATTTCTTTAATTTTAAAGAAATTCGATATCGTTCCGATCATTAGATCACCTCATGAGTTCCGCCCTGTTGCTCAATCGCTTCTACAGCTGAACTAGAAAATTTGTGCGCTTTAATCGTCAACTTCTTCTCTAAGTTACCGTTGCCTAAAATCTTAATTCCAGATTTTTGGTTTTTAACAATTCCTGATTCTATTAAAAGTTCAGGAGTTACTTCTGTACCATTGTCAAAACGGTTTAACGCACTAACATTTACAACTGCGTAATCTTTACGGTTGATGTTTGTGAATCCGCGTTTTGGAATACTACGGAAAAGTGGTAATTGTCCACCTTCGAAAGTAAGACCGACTTTACCGCCAGAACGTGACTTCTGTCCGTCATGACCGCGACCGGATGTTTTACCGTTACCTGATGACATACCGCGTCCAACTCTGTTACGTTTGTTACGCGCGCCTTCAACTGGTTTAAGTTCGTGTAATTTCATCTTCGCACCTCCTACATTATTTTATCATTAATTCTCTTCGACTGTAACTAAATGACCGACTTTTGCAATCTGTCCTCTTAACTGAGGAGTATCTTCATGCTCAACAGTCTGGTGCATTTTCTTAAGGCCTAATGCCGTAACTGTGTCTCTTTGTGTCTGCGGTTTACCGATAACACTTTTAGTGAGGGTAACTTTCACTTTTGCCATTGACTATTCCCTCCTTAGTTTAGAATCTCTTCTACAGTTTTATCTCTAAGTCTTGCAACTTCGTTAACATCTTTAAGTTCAGTTAAGCCAGTCATTGTAGCGCGAACTACGTTGATCGGTGTATTAGCACCAAGTGACTTACTTAAGATATCAGTGATACCAGCTAATTCCAGAACGGCACGAACCGGTCCACCGGCGATCACACCTGTACCAGGAGCAGCAGGTTTCATGAATACGTTACCTGATGAGAATCGACCGATTACTTCATGAGGTACAGTACCATTAACGATAGGTACTTCAACCAGATTTTTCTTAGCAGATTCGATAGCTTTTTTGATTGCTTCAGGAACTTCCTGAGCTTTACCTGTACCGAAACCTACACGTCCTTTTCTGTCCCCAACTACTACTAAAGCTGAGAAACGGAAACGACGACCACCTTTAACTACTTTAGCGATACGGTTGATCGTTACAACGCGCTCTTCAAATTCTTTTACTTCTCTTTCTCTTCTTTGAGCCATGAAATATGTCCCTCCTTTTTATTAGAAATCAAGTCCGTTTTCACGTGCTGCATCAGCTAATGCTTTAACACGTCCATGATATAAATATCCACCACGGTCAAATACTACTTTTTCAAAGCCTTTGTCTTTTGCACGATTGGCAATTAGAGCTCCTACTTCTTTAGCAGCTTCTACGTTAGAGCCTGATTCACCTTTGAATTCAGCGTCTTTTGTAGATGCGCTTGCAAGTGTAATTTGCGCAGTGTCATCAATTAATTGAGCATAGATATGCTTGTTTGAACGGTAAACATTTAAACGTGGTCTTTCAGTCGTACCTGAAAGTAAGTTACGCACGCGACCATGTCTTTTTTGACGTACTTTATTCTTGTCAATTTTCGCGATCATTGATGTTCACTCCTCACTTATTTATTATTTACCAGTTTTACCTTCTTTACGGCGAACGTTTTCACCTTTATAGCGAATACCTTTACCTTTGTATGGCTCTGGCGGACGTACTTTGCGGATGTTAGATGCTAATGCTCCAACTTCCTCTTTGTTAATACCTTCAATTTTAATGTTAGTATTTCCATCAACAGTGATCGTAAGATCTTCAGCTGGTTCGAATTCTACAGGGTGTGATAAACCAACGCTCAGCGCTAATTTTTTACCTTGCATTTGAGCACGGTAACCTACCCCGATAAGTTCCAGTTCTTTTACGAAACCTTTTGATACACCTTCAACCATGTTGTTGATAAGTGCACGAGTTGTTCCGTGAACTGTACGGTGTTCTTTAGATTCACTTGGACGAACTACTTCTAGAGTAGTTTCTTCAAGATTGTATGCCATTTCTTCATTAAATGTGTTTTCCAGTTCACCTTTAGGACCTTTTACTGTAATAGTATTGCCCTTGATGTCTACTGTAACATCACTTGGAATGTCAATAAGACGTTTACCTACACGACTCATTACTTTGCACCTCCTGTTTTATTAAATTACCAAACGTATGCGAGAACTTCCCCGCCAAGATTTCTTTTACGAGCTTCTTTATCTGTAAGCACGCCTTCTGATGTTGAAATTAGAGCGATTCCAAGACCGTTAAGTACTCTTGGTAACTCTTCTCTTTTAGCATAAACACGAAGTCCGGGTTTAGAAATACGTTTCAAACCAGTGATAACGCGTTCGTTTTCGTTGCTGTATTTCATGAATACACGGATGATACCTTGCTTATCGTCCTCGATGTATTCTACATTTTTAACAAAACCTTCTGTTTTCAAAATTCCAGCGATTTCCTTTTTCATGTTTGAAGCAGGAATCTCTAAAGTTTCATGTCTAACAATGTTCGCATTTCTAATGCGTGTTAGCATATCTGCAATTGGATCTGACACTGTCATTTAAGTTGCCTCCTTTCGATTAATGAATCTTACCAGCTTGCTTTTCTTACACCAGGAATTTGCCCTTTGTAAGCAAGTTCACGGAAACAGATACGGCAAAGCTTGAATTTACGTAGTACTGAATGCGGTCTTCCACATCTTTCGCAGCGTGTATATTCTCTAACTTTGAATTTTTGTTCTTTTTGCTGTTTAGCAATCATTGATTTTTTAGCCACTATATTGCCTCCTTATTACTTACTTTTGGAACGGCATACCGAATTGTGTAAGCAGTTCACGAGCTTCTTCGTCCGTGTTTGCTGTCGTTACAATAACGATATCCATACCGCGCACTTTTGATACTTTATCGTAATCAATTTCCGGGAAGATAATTTGTTCTTTAACACCTAAAGTGTAGTTACCGCGGCCGTCGAATGCCTTCTTAGAAATACCTCTGAAGTCTCTTACACGTGGTAGTGTTACTGAGATAAGTTTATCAAGGAATTCATACATTCTTTCTCCGCGAAGTGTAACTTTCGCACCAATTGGCATACCTTCACGTAAACGGAATGTAGCGATTGATTTCTTAGCTTTAGTGATAATTGGTTTTTGACCTGTAATTGCACTTAATTCCTCAACTGCTGTGTCGAGTACTTTTGCGTTTTGTACAGCATCACCAATACCCATGTTTACTACGATTTTATCAATCTTCGGTGCCTGCATTACTGAAGAATAATTAAATTTATTTACTAGTTCTTGTTTAATTGTTTCATTGTATTTTTCTTTTAAGCGAGCCATTAATGTGACCTCCTTCCGTTTGAATCTTATTTGATCTCTTTACCTGATTTAACAGCGATCTTCACTTTTTTACCATCTTGAATTTCATGACGGACACGAGTGCGTTCACCTGATTCAGGGTCTACATGCATAACGTTTGAAACATGAATCGGAGCTTCTACCTCTAGAATCCCGCCTTCCGGGTTCATTTGAGATGGCTTCTGATGTTTCTTAATAACGTTGACGTTTTCAATAACGACACGGTTGTCTGCAGGAATTGCTTTTAGTACAGTTCCTTTTTTACCCTTGTCCTTACCGCTAATTACAACGACCTGGTCACCTGTTTTTACGTGCATAGTTGTCGCACCTCCTTCGGTTTTGGATTATAGTACTTCTGGTGCTAATGAGATAATCTTCATGAAGTTACCTTCGCGAAGTTCACGAGCAACTGGTCCGAAAATACGAGTACCTCTAGGACCTTTATCATCACGGATGATTACGCATGCGTTCTCATCGAATTTAATATATGAACCATCTTCACGACGGACACCTGTTTTAGTTCTGACGATGACGGCTTTAACAACCTCACCTTTTTTGACAACTCCACCTGGTGTTGCATTCTTAACACTTGCAACAATAACATCACCGATGTTAGCAGTTTTACGGCCTGTTCCGCCTAAAACTTTAATAGTGAGCACTTCACGTGCACCTGAGTTGTCAGCTACCTTCAAGCGGCTCTCTGACTGAATCATGCGCGATTCCCTCCTTCTGTTTCAAGTATTTTATATAATTACAGATTCTTTAACGATTTCAACTAGACGGAATCGTTTAGTCGCAGATAATGGACGTGTCTCTTGAATTTTCACGATATCGCCCATTTTCGCAGTGTTGTTTTCATCATGTGCTTTATATTTTTTAGAATATTTAACACGTTTACCGATGATCGGGTGCTTAGTGTAAGTTTCAACAAGTACCGTTACTGTCTTATCCATCTTGTCAGATACGACGCGGCCCTGGTAAACTTTGCGTTCGTTTTTACTTTCCACGATTTGAACCTCCTCTAATTATTGATTCGCTTGTGCTTCTTCGATCTCTCTTTGGCGAACCGTCGTTTTCATTCTAGCGATAGTCTTTCTAACTTCTTTGATACGAGCAGTGTTTTCTAGCTGACCTGTAGCTAGCTGAAAGCGCAGATTGAAAAGTTCTTCTTTCAATTCTTTAACATTAGATTCAATTTCGGAATTCGTTAAATCACGGATTTCTTTAGCTTTCATTCGTATCACCACCTAATTCTTCACGTTTTACTATTTTCGTTTTTAATGGAAGTTTATGACTTGCAAGACGAAGTGCTTCTTTAGCAACTTCCTCTTCTACACCTGCAACTTCAAACATAACTCGGCCTGGTTTAACTACTGCAATCCAACCTTCGATTGCACCTTTACCAGAACCCATACGTACTTCTAATGGTTTCTTTGTATATGGCGTGTGCGGGAAGATGTTGATCCATACTTTACCGCCACGTTTCATGTAACGTGTCATTGCAATACGTGCTGCTTCGATTTGTCTTGCAGTAATCCAAGATGTTGTCGCAGCTTGCAGCCCGTATTCACCAAAGCTTACTTGATTTCCGCCTTTCGAACGTCCTTTAGTATCCGGACGGTGTTGACGACGGTATTTTACTCTTTTTGGTAATAACATTCCAAATTTCCTCCTTACTATTTATTATTCTTTGTAGGAAGAACTTCTCCACGGTAGATCCATACCTTGACACCTAACTTACCGTAAGTTGTGTCTGCTTCTTCATGAGCATAATCGATGTCTGCACGAAGTGTATGAAGTGGAACTGTTCCTTCACTGTAACCTTCAGCACGAGCGATGTCGGCACCGCCTAAACGTCCTGATACTTGTGTTTTAATACCTTTAGCGCCAGATTTCATAGCTCTTTGCAGCGCTTGTTTTTGTGCTCTACGGAAAGATACACGGTTTTCTAATTGACGTGCAATATTTTCTGCTACAAGTTTAGCATCCATATCTACTTTCTTAATTTCAATCACGTTGATATGAACTTTCTTACCAGTTAAGTTAGTAAGTGCAGTACGCAGTTTGTTGATTTCGCTACCGCCTTTACCAATTACCATACCTGGTTTACCTGTGTGCAGTGCAATGTTTACACGGTTTGCTGCACGCTCAATTTCTACTTTTGAAATTGAAGCATCTTTAAGATTAGTCTCGATATATTCACGAACTTTTAAGTCTTCGTGTAAAAGGCTAGCAAAGTTTTTGTCTGCATACCATTTTGCTTCCCAGTCACGAATGACACCTACACGAAACCCAATTGGATTTATCTTTTGGCCCAAGTTAATTCCCTCCTTATATAATTAAGCGTTCTCTGTTTCTTGGTTTTCTTCAGTTTCTGCTTCTTTTGCATATTCTTCAACAATTACTGTGATATGGCTGGTACGCTTGTTGATTTTCGTAGCACGGCCTTGAGCACGCGGACGGAATCTCTTAAGCGTTGGACCTTCGTCTGCATAGATTTCTGAAATATACAGGTTGTCGATATCCATATCGTAGTTGTGTTCTGCGTTAGCAACTGCAGATTTAACTAATTTCTCCACTACCGGTGAAGATCTCTTGTTTGTAAGTTTTAGAATTGAAATCGCTTCTCCAACTTCTTTACCTCTAACTAGGTCAAGAATAAGGCGTACTTTACGCGGAGCGATTCTCACAGTTTTAGCAATAGCTTTCGATTGCATGAGTCTTTCCTCCTTTATCGCATATGGTTAGTTATTTATCTTTTTGTTTTCTGATCGTTTCCGTGACCTTTGAACGTTCTTGTAGGTGCAAATTCACCCAGTTTGTGGCCAACCATATCTTCTGTGATGTACACAGGTACATGTTTGCGTCCGTCGTATACAGCGATTGTGTGTCCGATAAAATTCGGGAAAACCGTTGAACGGCGTGACCATGTTTTAATTACACTTTTTTTACTTCCTTCGTTCTGAGCCTCTACTTTTTTCATGAGGTGATCGTCGACGAAAGGTCCTTTTTTAAGACTGCGTGCCATGTAGGCGCCTCCTTCCAATAATGCGTGCGGATTTTATCCGCACACTCACATTACTTATTTCTTGCGTCCTCTTACTATGAACTTAGTTGAACGGTTTTTACCTCTACGAGTTTTCTTACCAAGAGTTGGTTTGCCCCAAGGTGAAACTGGAGATGGCATACCGATTGGTGCTTTACCTTCACCACCACCGTGCGGGTGATCGTTAGGGTTCATTACAGAACCACGTACAGTAGGTCGTTTACCTTTCCATCTAGAACGTCCGGCTTTACCAATGTTGATAAGTTCGTGCTGCTCGTTACCAACCTGACCGATAGTCGCTCTGCATGTCAGAAGAACCATACGTACTTCACCAGAAGCTAATCTTACTAGTGCGTATTTACCTTCTTTACCTAATAACTGTGCGCTTGTACCTGCTGAACGTGACATTTGTCCGCCGGCACCTGGTTTTAATTCGATGTTGTGGATTGTCGTACCAACCGGAATATCGCCTAATGCTAGTGCGTTACCCATTTTGATATCTGCTTCAGGTCCACTCATGATTACTGTTCCAACTGTCATGCCTTTAGGTGCTAAGATATATTTCTTCTCACCATCTGCATATGATACTAACGCGATGTTAGCTGAACGGTTTGGATCGTATTCAATAGTTTTAACTGTTGCAGGAATTCCATCTTTATTACGTTTGAAGTCAATAATTCTGTATTGACGTTTGTGTCCACCTGCTTGGTGACGTACAGTGATTTTACCCTGGTTGTTACGTCCCGCTTTTTTCGGCAGCGGCGCCAGTAATGAACGTTCCGGAGTTGTTGAAGTGATTTCAGCAAAATCCGAACCAGTCATATTACGGCGACCATTCGTGGTAGGCTTATATTTCTTAATTGCCATCCTCGTTATACCTCCTTATTGGTATCTGTTTATAATTAGAAGATTTCGATTGAACCTTCTTTAAGTTTTACAATCGCTTTTCTTCTTCTGTTTGTATAGCCTTCATAACGACCCATGCGTTTTTTCTTAGGCTTAACGTTCATAATGTTTACTTTGTCTACTTTAACGTCGAAGATTTCTTCAACTGCGTGTTTGACTTGAGTTTTGTTCGCTCTCACATCTACATCAAATGTGTATTTGTCTTCTGACATTAAGTCAGCAGAACGCTCAGTGATTACTGGGCGCTTGATAATGTCGCGTGCATCCATTATACAAGTACCTCCTCTGCTTTTTTGATTGCTCCCTCAGTGAAGATCACATGGTTAGCAGAAAGGATATCTAGTACGTTAAGACCGGCTGGAGTTAACACTGTAACACCTGGGATGTTACGAGCTGATTTCTCAACAACTTCGTCTTTATTTTCAAGTACAAGAAGTACTTTCTTAGCTGCACCAAGATTTCCAAGTACTGTTAAGAACTCTTTAGTTTTTGGCGCTTCCATTTCAAGGTGGTCAATCACTTGTAGTGCTTCTTCATTTACTTTCGCTGAAAGTGCTGAACGAAGCGCTAACTTTCTCATTTTCTTAGGCATTGAGAAGCCGTAAGATCTTTGAGTCGGTCCGAATACTACGCCGCCTCCACGGAATTGCGGTGCACGGATTGTACCCTGACGAGCATTACCTGTACCTTTTTGTTTGAACGGTTTTCTTCCGCCGCCGCGTACTGCTGAACGGTTTTTCACTGCGTGGTTCCCTTGACGAAGAGACGCGCGCTGTAATTGAACTGCTTCAAATAGTACGTGCTGGTTCGGTTCGATTCCGAAAATGTTCTGGTTTAATTCGATAGAACTTACTTTAGTTCCTTCTTTTGATAAAACATCGATTGCCATGTGTTTATCCTCCCTTCCTTATTACTTGTTACCTTTTTTAATTGATGTTGAAATTTTTACAAAACCTTTTTTAGGTCCTGGTACGTTGCCTTTAATAAGAACAACATTTTTCTCTGCGTCTACACGTACGATTTCTAAGTTCTGCATAGTAATCGTTTTGCCACCCATTTGTCCAGGTAATTTTTTACCTTTGAAAACTCGTGACGGGCTCGCTGCCATAGCCATGGCACCTGAACCTCTGTGGTAACGTGAACCGTGAGTCATTGGTCCGCGGCTGAAATTGTGACGCTTGATTGAACCCTGGAAACCTTTACCTTTTGAAGTTCCAGTTACGTCTACAAAATCTCCTGCAGCGAATGTATCTACAGTGACTTCTTGACCTACGTCAAATTCCTCTGCGTTAACATTTCTGAATTCGCGTATGAAGCGCTTAGGAGCAGCACCAGATGCTTTAGCATGGCCTGCCTCTGCTTTGTTGGCATATTTGTTGCTTCTGCCTTTTGCGTTATAATCGCGCTTGTCATCAAATCCGATTTGAATCGCGTTATATCCGTCTGTTTCTTCTGTTTTCTTTTGAACTACTACGTTTCCTGCAGCTTCAACTACTGTTACAGGGATTAATTCTCCGTTTTCACCGAAAACTTGAGTCATCCCAATTTTTCTGCCTAAGATTCCTTTGGTCATCGAAAGTCGCACCTCCTATAATTTATAACTTGATTTCGATGTCTACGCCTGATGGTAAGTTTAAGCCCATTAGAGCGTCAACTGTTTTAGGTGTAGGGTTTAAAATGTCGATAAGACGTTTGTGTGTACGCTGTTCAAACTGTTCACGTGAATCTTTGTATTTGTGCACCGCACGAATAACTGTGTAAATAGTTTTCTCAGTCGGTAACGGAATCGGTCCTGATACATCTGCACCTGAACGTTTTGCCGTCTCAACGATTTTTTCTGCTGATTGATCCAGCACTCTGTGATCGTATGCTTTTAAGCGAATACGGATTTTTTGCTTTGCCATTATTTATACCTCCTTATGGTCGTCATCCTATTAATGGTAGACTATCTCAGCGAAAATTTTCTTGTCACATCTGCCATGGCAATGCGGCCGGGTGTGTCAGTAACCTCTCGCGTCATCGATGTGTGATGTGCATAGGAACAGCACTTCACGTATACAGGACACAACTGTGCCCGCTTAAGTCCAACGTTAGATATGATACAGTAAAAGAGTGAGGAAATCAATAGATATCTAAAGATTTCTTCACTCTTTTTTAAATTTCTTTCCTTTTCTTCTATATATACATAACGCTGAATATTAATTAATGAAAATGAAGTATAAAATGAACACTATGAATAGTCCATACATTATAGGATTAACTTCTTTTCTTCTGCCTGCCATAATCATCGTAATCGGATAGAAAATAAATCCGACAGCGATACCTGTTGCGATACTGTACGTGAGCGGCATCATAAATACCGTCAGAAATGCAGGTACTGCAACTTCAAATCTGCCCCAGCTGATTTTCGATAAGTTGGATGCCATTAAAATCCCTACTATTATAAGCGCAGGTGCCGTGACTTCCGATGTAAATGTAACTATCAGCGGCGAGAAGAATATCGCAGCTAAGAATAACACACCTGTGACGACTGATGCAAATCCGCTTCTTGCCCCTGCTGCTACACCTGCAGTGGACTCTACATACGAAGTTGTCGTAGATGTACCGAAGATTGCTCCTGTAATCGTTGCAAATGCATCTGCAAGCAGTGCTTTGCTGGCGCGGGGAAGCTTGTTGTCTTTAATAAGATTGGCCTGTGACGCCACCCCTACGAGTGTTCCTGCAGTATCGAAAAAGTCTACAAACAGAAATGTCAGTACGACAATCAGGAACTGCACATTAAATATCGTATCAAAATCTGTCAGTCCTTCGAATGCTGCTCCGAATGTTGGTGCAACGCTCGGTACCGAACCGACAATTGCCGACGGCATTGGCACGATACCTGTCACAATACCAAGCAGCGCTGTAGCGATCATACCGATAAAGATTGCTGCCGGGACTTTTTTAGTCATTAATATTACTGTAATGACAAGCCCTGCAAAAGTAAGCAGTACGCCGCCGCTCTGGACATTGCCGAGACTGATTAATGTCGCGTCATCTCCTGCGATAATACCTGAAGATTGAAGTCCAACGAATGTAATGAAGAAACCGATTCCGGCGCTGACTGCCATTTTCATCTCCATAGGTATGGCGTTAATTATGTATTCACGGAGTCCTGTCAGTGTCAGAAGTACGAATATTACTCCTGAGAACAGTACGCCTGTCAGTGCAGTCTGCCATGGAATCCCCATAGTCAGCACTACTGTAAATGCGAAAAATGCGTTCAGTCCCATACCCGGCGCAAGTGCAATCGGATACTTCGCGATAATCCCCATAAACAGACAGCCGACAAATGCAGCCAGACACGTCGCGACGAAAACAGCATTGATATCCATCTTCATCTCATCGGGAACACCCTCTATTCCCTGCAGTGATAAAATCGAAGGGTTAACTGCGAGAATGTAAGCCATCGACAGGAATGTCGTCAGACCGCCGATAATTTCTTTCTTAAAATTAGTGTCAAGTTCATCGAATCCAAAAAACTTTTTCATAACTAGCTCCAATCAGATTATGATTATTTAAATTGTATGATTTTAGGATCATCGTAGCCTATAAAGCGAATGAGTATTTCTCTCGTATAAGGAAAGAACATTTCTATTATCCTGCCGTAAAACAGCACGATTAATATTGTACCGATAAAGACGGGCCCGCCGAGGATAACCCCGAATACCGTAACTATGAGTTCCATTAAAAACCGCGCTCTCGCCATTCTTAAATTGAACTTAACAACCAGAACCATCATTAAAGAATCTCTCGGACCCGCGCCGAGGTTCGGTGTCATATAAAATGCCGAGCCGAATGCTGCGATGAACACACCGCCTGTAAAGTAGACGGCTTGTACAGGCCAGCTTGAAGCATCAGGGAGTATCCAGACAAAAAAGTCGATAAATGCACCGATGGTTAAGAGGTTGACGTACACTCCACCTTTAGGCAGCGCTTTGACCATCAGCGAAGTGGCTATCACAATGCCGATTCCTATGATAACCGCCCAGCTTCCGAATGTTAGTCCGACTGACTGCCATAAACCGAAATGCAGTACATCCCATGGCGAAAGCCCCATAACGAAGCCCTTGACCTGCATCGCAACACCGATTGATAATATGATTAAACCGACAAAGTAAAACAGGCAGCGTTTGACAAAGCTACGCGACACACTATCACTCCTATATAATCAGTATAAAGCTTTACCAGTTGGTTTTAATCTCAAATACAAGTATATTATACACCTATTTTCATATAAATCTATGCTAAATCCGTACATTTCCTTTTTTTTAGTCTTTATCGTTTGTCTAAAAATTTTGTTTTCTCTTCACAATTAAAACAGCTCATTTATGATATGATATTAGTTAAGTTTAGGTGGTGGTAAAAATGGATTTGGAAAGCAAATTACAAGAACTTAAATACGAATATGTACATCTTCAGGGTGATTTGGAAAAAATCGAGTCCACCGGTCATCCAACATCAAAAATGACCGACAGGCTTCACGAGCTTGAACAGCAGATTAAAGAAGTACGCCAGGAACTAAAAAATAAGTAATTTCAGGACGTGTATATAATGAAACGAATGATTACCCTGATTATGATCATTCAATTTTTAATCTATTTCGGGTTCAGTATGATTATTCCGGTCATTCCCGAGCTCGTTAATCAGCTCGGCGTCAATACGATACATATGGGACTGCTGCTTGCAGTGTATTCACTCGCAAGCTTTCTGTCAGCGCCATTCTTCGGACGGCTGTCAGATAAAATCGGCAGGCGTCCGCTCCTCCTTGGGGGACTCGCTGTCTTTGCATTCAGCTTTTTAATATTCGGGCTGTTTATCGATAACCTGACTGTATTGTATATAAGCAGAGTTATCGGCGGTGCCGCTTCAGGTGCCCTCTATACTGCAACGACAAGTATGGTTGCGGATATTACAACACGTGAAGAGCGTACGAAGTATATGGGGCTGGTCGGCATGTGTGTTGGTCTCGGCTTTATTTTCGGCCCGGGTGTCGGAGGAATACTCGCAGGCATCTCACTCAGCTTCGCCTACTATATGACGACAATCGTTATTACCGGCGCATTCATCTTCAGCTTTCTTAAAGTTCGGGAAACATACAGCCAAAATACACAGCAGACGCCGAAAAAGGTTATACTCGCTGCCGATTACTTTACGCAGCCTATCGGTATTCTGATGATCGGCACATTTTTTGTAATGTTTTTCATGAGCGGAATGGAAAGTACATTCCAGCTGCTCGGTCAGAATCGCATTAATATTACACCGACTGAAATGGGTGTACTGTTTTTTATCGGAGGAATATTTAACGCGCTGACCCAGGGTGTATATATAAGAAAGCTGAAAGACGGCCAGGAGAAGAAAGCAATGGTCATTGGTCAAATTATGGCAGTTATCGCATTTATTATGCTGCCGTTTATGACAAGTCTCGTCTACGCGGGGATCTGTATTGTTCTCCTGATGACAGGCAACGCGCTGGCAAAAACTTTAATGACATCCCAGATTACAAAAGAAGCATCAGCCCATGATATGGGACGCGTTACTGCAACGACATATTCACTCGACAGCCTCGGGAGAATATGCGGACCGCTCGTATTTAACGCGCTGTTCTTGGTCTCTGCAGGACTGCCGTTTTACTTCGGTGCACTGATGACTGTGCTGTCGACACACTTTATTTTCCAATACTATAGAAAACGAGGGAGAGTCGCATGACATTATTAACACTCCTCATGCTTTTAATTTATATCGTTATCAGTGCTGCTACTGTTTTAAATATGCGGTCGCGCACTCTTGACGCTGCACGCTATATTTCCGGTGCTGCATTTTTACTGATGACGATTACGTTCAGTCTGTCACTGACAAGCCCGGATATATTTATCGTGCTGGCACTTGCACTGTGCATCGTGCTGTCAGTTGAAATTACAGCTTTTAAAGAAGCTAAAGGCGACCGTGCAAACTTATTTTTAGTACACGCATTTACGCTGACGATGACACTTGTGCTTATAATATTTCTGATTACGCTGTAAGGAGATGCGGATATGAGACGTGTTATTTTAATATTGCTGATGTTAATACAGATACTGTTTTTTATAAATTATACGATTAACGACGGCATTATCTTCTACAACATCTATATATGGTTCACTCTCGCAGCGCTGGCAATCATTACGGGAATCCGGGCATTCCGTTCGGAACCTCATTTAAATGAAAGCCGTAATATGCATTCTTATTTTTCACTCGCACTGATTATCGTCTCCTGTACGTCTGTGCTTTTCATATTGTATATCGCAATTATGCAGCCTTATTATTTATAAGAATACAAAAAACCATCCGATAGCCGGATGGTTTTTTGCTGCTGTTATCTTCTTTTAATTATTTTATTCAGCTGCATCTTGCTCTTCTGGAACAGTGGGAACATAACTTCCGCCATCGTATAAAGCGGACGGTTCGTCACGTAATCAAACTCGCCGATTTTATCGGACACTTCTGTCCCCCATACTTTTTTAAACTGCCACAAACCGAAGTGCTCATCATCTTTATCCGGTTCTACCGACACTCCCCCGAAGTCATATGACTCTGCACCGTGTTCACGTGCGTACTGCATCATGTGCCACTGCATGTGGTGGTTCGGCAGAAACTCCCTGAAATCGTTTGATGATGCACCGTAAAGGTAATATGATTTATGACCGGACTGCGCATACAATGCTCCTGATAAAAGTACACCGTCAGGATGAGAACTTTTAATCTCGTTCATGTTTTCAAGCTGCGCCTGTATTTTCGCCATACGGCTGTTTAAGTTGTCGAACTGATTCTGTTTTTTCTTTTCATCTTTAATTTTTTCCGCTTTACGGATATCTTTATTTACTTTTTCTATATCGTTCTCTAAAGATCTCACTGCTTCTCCCGGCATAAGTTTTACCATAAACAGTTCCATATGTCCTTCGGGGTTCAGGTTATCGTACAGCGATTCGAAATAAGTAATGTCTCTCGTCAGAAATCCGTCGCGTTTTCCCGTTTCTTTCATCAGCTTAACAAAATCAGACAGCTCTTCACGTCCCGCTTTGTATACTGTTGTACCAGCACGAAGGGAGTTGCGCACTTTCGTTCTGTTGTTCCGTTCAAAACTTTGGAGCAGTGCTTTATCGTCAACGCTGACATCTGTCACCATCGTCGTCCGCGGCTGAATCACATCTTTACTCATGCCGTCTGTCAGACCATGATGCTTAAACCCGAGCGACTTAAGATATTCGATTGTTTCCGCATTGCCTTCAGCAGGAATGTCCGGATCGATTTTAATCGTATACGACTTTTCATCCGCCGCTATTTTTTTTGCTTCTCCGAGCAGTGCTTTAACGACTTCCCTGTCTTCGTAATCGCAGACGAAGCCCCGTGATGCGTAGCACATTGTAAAGAATGTTTTCGGCACTTTTTTAAACAGCAGCAGTGCTGTTCCTTCTACTTTGCCGTCACGCCCGACAGCAATGCGTCTTGAGTACCATCCCGTCAGTTCTTTTGAACCTGCCCACGACGTCAGCTGCAGCAAATCCCCTGACGGATGCCGCATCACAAATTCATCGTGCATTTTATCTGTAATATTCAGTAGTTCAACCATAGTTTCTCACCAATCATTTCTTTATTATTTCTGATATAATAAATTCCCAAAGGGAGCGTGCAAAAATGAAACAGATTATTTTAATTTTATTTGCAGCATTTAACATCTACAACATTATAAATATTTCAACATCCTACCAGCATGATGAGCTGATTGCCCTGCTCAGCACAAGAATTATATTCATGGCGATTTCCATTATTCTGTCTGTATTGTTCCTGATTGCTGGTGCATCAAGGAGCACTAAGATTTTAGCAGCAGTGACAATTCTTACAGGCCTTGCCCACTTCATTGCCATCTTGTTAATTTACATTTAATTTCTACAATATTGTAGCATATTTCTTTAGACAGTTCTTTTTAAATCATCTGTGTCGGGAGTAGATAAGTATGAGAAATCTCGGAATATATTTCGGCACGTTCGCTCCGTGCCACGTGGGTCATTTTGAACAAATCGTCAGAGCGAAACGAGAAAACAGACATGCCGTCGTAATTATAAGCGGCTACGATGGTGACCGCGGGGATTCCATCGGCATGAACCTTGAACACCGCGTCCGGGCAATGCGCCAGCTGCTCAGAAACGACAGCAATGTATCGATTCTCGAACTTGATGAAACAGATATTCCCCGTTATCCGGCGGGATGGCAACCGTGGCTGGAAATGCTGGAGAGCCTGATTCGCCAGACGATAGACTCACTGGATTTCGATGTGAAGAGGACGACGTTTTATATGGGTGAAATTGAGTATCTCGAACCGCTTGAATCCTACTTCACTGAAAAGTGGCCGCATATTGATATTCATATGACGATGGTCGACAGAAAAGTGCTTGGCATCAGCGGTACAGAAATCAGGGAGATGCCTATTTTAAACTGGGATTATGTGACCCGTCCATTCCGCCGCTTTTTCGTACAAAACGTTCTCGTCACCGGTTCACCGAACAGCGGCAAGTCTATGATTATTGAAGATCTTGCCCGGAGGTACTCGACGAGTTACTCCATTGAATATGCAGAAGAGTATTTCGAGGAGCATCAGCTGATGTCACCCGACCTCGATGCGAAAGATTTTCATGCAATCGGTATCGGACAGTTCGAACTGAACCGCCGGCATATTCATTCCAATGCAACACGTAAAGTCTTTTTCGCAGACACCGATGTTCTCTATTCCAAAGTTCATAATATGCTTGCAGAACACGACGGCCGGGACTATGTAAATCAAATATTTGAACATTATATACATCTTCAGTCATGGAGCCTGATTCTGATTATGCCTCCTGCCGATGATGCATCTGACTATGATAAACAATTTTACAGCCTGCTGCTTCGGCAGCTGGACCACTATGATTTAATGAGGAATGCAGTCGTTTTAGATGATACATATCTGCACAATTATAACCGTGCCCATGCGCTTATTGATGAAATTTTGGAAAAAGGAAAAGATAACTGAATTTAATGATATTTCTGTTATAATGTAATTTACTATTCGTTTATACAGGAGGAATCGCTATGCAAGAAGAATTACTGCTTACACCGGGTCCGACACCAGTTGCCCGACGCACGTATCAAGCTATGTCCCAAGGTATTTTCGGTCACAGAACAAGCCGCTTCAAAGAAATGTCAGCCGGTATACAGGAAAAACTGCAGCCGTTATTCGGCACAGATAACCCTGTTGCTATTCTGACTTCATCAGGCACCAGCGCTCTTGAAGCTGCGATGGTTAACCTCGTTGATGACGGCGACTCTGTCGTCTTAATTGTCAGCGGCGTATTCGGCGGAAAGTTCGCAGATATTGCCGGACGCTACGACCTGAATGTTCACGTCTATGATGTAACATGGGGAGAAGCTGCTGATCCAAAAGCTTTTGAAGAATACCTGAACGGACTGGATAATATCACTGCAGTATTTACCCAGGCATGTGAAACCTCCACGTCAGTTCTGCACCCGCTGTCTGAACTGGCGGACGTCGTTAATAATTATAATGAAGAAACGCTCTTTATCGTCGATGCGGTAAGTGCACTTGGTGGAGCGGATATAAATATGAAACGCGACAAAATCGACTGCATCGTTTCAGGCAGTCAGAAAGCACTCATGCTGCCCCCGGGACTTGCATTCGTCGCTGTAAACGACAGAGCACTGAATAAAGTAAACAGCCTCGGCAATAGAAGATACTACCTGGATTTAAGAATGTATTTTAAATCACTGGAAACAGATTACACGCCGCAGACACCTGCTGTTACTCTGTACCAGGGTCTCGATGATGTTTTAAATATGATTCACGAAGAAACAATTGAAGAAGTATTTCTTCGCCATAAAAAGATGCAGAATATGCTCCGCTGCGGTATCGAAGCGCTGGATCTTGAACTTTTCGTCAAAGAAGAAGCTGCATCGCCAACAGTAACGGCAGTCACATCGACACCTGAAGAAATTGCGCACATTAAAAATATGCTTGAAAAAGACTATCAAATCTCTGTAGCCGGCGGCCAGAAGAATCTTGCAGGAAAGATTATCCGCATCGGCCATATGGGCTTTATGTTTCCGAAAGATATGCTGGCTATCTTAAGTGCACTGGAAGATATTCTAAGCAAGCTGCGCAAGCAAAATTACTACGGCAAAGCATTAACTGCCGCTCAGGAGAGTTTATATGACCAAGCATAAAGTAATCGTACTCGACCCTGTCAGCCAGGATGGCATACAGGCAATAATTGATAATGACAACTTCAGCGTTACGCGCCAGGAAGGTTTATCGGAGTCGCAGATTGTCGATATCATTCATGATTTCGATGCTGTGATTGTCCGCAGCCAGACTAAAATTACAGAACGTATTATCCAGCATGCGAAAAAGCTCAAGATGATTGCACGTGCAGGTGTCGGCGTCGATAATATCGATATCGATGCAGCGACAAAACACGGCGTCATCGTCGTCAACGCTCCTGAAGGAAATACTATTTCAGCAACGGAACATACGATGGCAATGATGCTGACGATGGCACGCGATATTCCGGAAGCATATAAAGAGCTGACTGAAGGAGAATGGAACCGCAGCGCTCATAAAGGGGTCGAACTTTACGGTAAAACTCTCGGTATTATCGGCGCGGGTAAAATCGGTTTCGGTGTCGCCAGACGTGCTAAGAGTTTCGGCATGAAGATTGTCGCATTCGATCCATACTTATCAGATGAAAAAGCACGTGACAATGAGATTATTAAAATGGAAGTGGATGAAGTCGCTGCTGCTGCAGATTTCATTACAGTGCATACACCTCTGACGCCGCAGACAAAAGGAATCGTCGGCGCGGACTTCTTTAAGAAGTGTAAAAAAGAAGGCGTCTACCTGATTAACGTTGCGCGCGGCGGCATCATCGATGAAGATGATTTACTTGAAGCACTCGATGCAGGAATCGTTAAAGGCGCAGCTCTCGACGTGTTCGTTACAGAACCGCCGGAAAACACTGCACTTCTGACACACCGGCGCACTGTTGTGACACCTCACCTTGGTGCCTCTACAGCAGAAGCGCAGGAAAAAGTTGCAGTCAGTGTTGCGAAGGAAATTATCGAGTATTTTGAAGACAACAAAATTACGCATGCGGTCAACGCACCGCGCGTGAGCGATTCTGTTGCCGAAGAGTTAAAACCGTATATGTCTATCGTGAAACACTTGGGACAATTCGGCATTCAGCTGCTGGATAACCCGCCTCAAGAAGTAAAAATTAAATACCACGGCGATATCGCAGTAGACGATACAAGTATTTTAACGCGTACATTCGTTACTAATATGCTGAAACCTCACTTCGGTGATGAAGTAAATATTATTAACGCGCTGTACTACTTAAATGAACGCGATGTGACTTACAAAGTTGAGAAAAAAGCTAAAGCAGACGGCTATACGAACTACCTTGAAGTCGAACTGATTAATGATAGCGAACACGTCACACTCGGTGCATCGACTATTCCGGGATACGGCGAACGTCTCGTTAAAATCAATGAATACCCGATTGACTTCAGACCTGAAGAGAATATACTCATTATTGAGCATACAGACCGTCCAGGCATCATCGGGCAACTTGGCGCACTGCTTGGCGAGGATTCAGTAAACATCGCTTCCATGCAGCTCGCACGCCTGTCCAGAGAAGGCGACGCAATGGTTCTCTTCACGCTGGACAATAAGGTTGCTGAACAAACACACGAAAAAATTAAAGATATAATGAATATCCATAAAGTTCATACGATTAAACTTGGATAAAGATTAAAACCATAAGATTTGGACATAACTCCATCCTGTAAATAAAAAAGTGCACTTGCTTTCCATGGGCATCGCGTGAGCCTAGGAGTCAAGTGCCTTTTTTATATGTTTTTTATCGACTTAATTTCTGCATATTAAATGCACCTGAATCCAGGGAATCAGGTGCATTCTTTTTCATCTCCTATTTAGCAAGCTGCTCTACGAGTTCTGGTACTCCGAGCACATCTTTCAGCATCTGCTCTTTCGGCACGTCCAGTTCTTCAAACGTACTGATAATGTCGTCACCTGTCAGTCCCGTCAGCGTCGCAATAAATGTTGCTCCGATTTTATCCGCACAGTAAAAATCTGCTACGGAATCTCCGACGATAAAGATCTGTTCATCGCTTTCATTTCTGCCGTTTACCGCTGCATCAAACAGTGCATCGTTTTGCACGTACAAGCTCCATAAATAACTGAACGGATGCGGTTTTGTCAGTGCATGCCGTGCATTGCTGCGACCTTCGGCATCCATAACTTCACTTGCAGTTGAAATACGGCGCTCATCGAATACTTCAATCAGCCCGTCTTCTTCAAAGGGCAAGAGTGTTTCCTGTCTCGGTCTGCCTGTTGCCACACCTATCGTATATCCTTTATCCTTCAAGCTGTTCAGCATCTCTTTAATCGATGCCGTATCAACAATCCATTCTTCATCGTAGATAAATCCTGTTTTCTCGAGTTCCTCTGCTGCTCTGCCTGTATCCGCTTCGACAAGTTCACTGCCCAAATACCATTCCTGGTATTTATAACGCCCCTGTTCCCAGATAGGCCCGTACATTCTGAAGACGTTCGAATCTTTCAGATTTTGAAGTGTTCCGGCATACTCGATTAATGCATTGTAAATTTCATCTTTAGTGAAAGTTTCCCGGGAAATAAATTCAAGTACTGCTTCCGGATTTACCGTTACCTCACCGAGCATATCCCCGACTTCGTTTAAGTTAGTTATATCGATATCAGCCAGGTTTAGTTTTTCCTCTTTCAGTATGTCTATGTACAATATTGCGAAAGTGATAAACAGCATATCCCAGTTGGAATTCAATCCTGCTTCTTTAAAGCGTTTAAGTACGCGGTCATCAGCAAATATTGTGCTGCGGATTCTACTGATTTCTTCATTTGTATAATCCGTTCTGAACTTGCGCCCATCCAGATTTAAATAACGCGGACTGTACAGTAATTCCTCTACTGTCAGTGCAGATACATCAAAACATCTCTCTTCACTTAAGAACACACCGTCAACATCAAACAGAATCGTTGTCATGAGAACACTCCAGTAAATTTTTTTATATTGCCAGTTTCTCACACCGTTTTCATCTTGTCGAGTATTTATACAAATTTTCAGGCAACTTGAACTTTTTCGCCATAAATGAATAATGTGTTTTAAATTGCGGTAATTTGTAATATGATAAATAATAGATTGTAAATCTATTGCTCAGTTGATTAAGGAAAAGTAAAGTTTGTAAATTAAATATTATATGGAGGACTCTTTATGTCTCTTAGTCCAATGGAAGTTATCTTCATGTTCGTCGGAGGACTTGGTATCTTCCTGTACGGTATTAAACAGATGGGTGACGGCCTGCAGGCAGCTGCCGGCGACCGTTTGCGAGATATTTTAAACCGCATGACATCCAATCCTGTCAGAGGTGTAGTCGCAGGTATTATTGTGACTGTCTTAATTCAAAGCAGCTCGGGCGCCACTGCCATTACTATCGGTTTAGTAAGTGCAGGTTTCCTGTCACTCAGACAGGCAATCGGTGTTATTTTAGGTGCCAACATCGGTACCACGGTTACAGCATTTATAATTGGTCTGGACATCGGTGCGTATTCGCTGCCGATTCTCGCCGTAGGTTCGTTTATGCTGTTTTTCTTTAAATCCAATCAGATTATTAATGTTGGTAGAGTCCTTTTCGGATTCGGGGCGTTATTTTACGGTCTCGAATTAATGGGTGACGGTGTCGGACCGCTTGCCGACCTCGAATACTTCCAGAATATGATGCTTGCCATGAGTGATAACTCGTTTCTTGGTCTTGCTGTCGGTATTATCCTGACAGTTATAGTCCAGAGTTCAAGTGCAACTATTGCCATACTTCAGAATTTCTATGCCAACGGTATGGTTGATCTGCAGGCAGCATTACCGATTCTGCTCGGCGACAATATCGGTACAACGATTACTGCTATACTAGCAGCGCTTGCCGGTTCAATTGCCGCAAAACGTGCAGCATTGGTGCATGTTACATTTAATATCATCGGTGCAGCGATATTTATGATACTGATGCCTTTATTCGTTATCTATGTCGGATATCTCGAAGAAGTTCTCAGTCTGAACAAACCGATGACTATCGCTTTCGCTCATGGTTCATACAATATTATCAATACATTGATTCACCTGCCGTTCGTCGGCGCACTTGCGTGGCTGGTTGTTAAAATTGTCCCCGGCCGTGATTTCTCTGAAGATTTCACGCCGAAACATTTAGACCCGCTCTTATTAAAACAGTCACCTTCAATTGCAATTCAGGGTGCACAGAGCGAAGTTAAAAACCTTGGCGAACTTGTTCTGAGTACATTACAGGATGCACGTCAGTACAGCGATAAGCAGGATGCCAAACTCTTCAAGCAAATCGAAGATAAAGTGAATGTTTCTGCTACGCTTCAGGATGCCATCCGCGCATATCTGCTCGATGCATCGAAACATGAAATTTCACAACATGACACTGAACGTGTCAGCACGCTGCTTGAAGTATCCCGTATACTTCTTAAAGTAAGCTCACAGGCTAAAAACCTCGCTGATCAGTATCATCACAAGTATGAAAACAATGTTCAACTGTCAGACGAAGCTAAAGAAGGTCTGGAAGATCTGTACAGACACGTCTACGAATCGTTCACAATGGCAATTGATACGCTTGATGTTTACAATCCCCAGGCGCTTCAACAGGTGATCCGACTCAGCCAGAAATCTCATAGAATTGAAAACAAACTCCGCAAAGAACACATTAAACGTCTTTCAAGAGGCGAATGTTCAACGGACGGCGGTTCACTTTATGTTGAACTGATCAGTAATATGGAACGTATCGGCTATAACGCACGAAACATTACAGAGACAAACTTAAATAACGTATCATCAGATGATTTCAGTGATGAATTCACTGTTTACGACTGATAATATAAAAAGCTCCGGGAAATTATTCCCGGAGCTTTTTTCTTTTAATATTTATCCATGTAGTGATTAAGTTCCCACTCAGAAACAGCTGCGCGGTAGTCTTCCCACTCCAGCATTTTGTGTTCATAAAACGCTTTGAAAATATGGCTGCCGAGCGCTTCTTTTGAAAGTTCACTGTCACGCAGCACTTTTAATGCGTTGTACAGTGTCGACGGCAGGTCTTCCACGCCGTGTGTATTACGTTCTTCTCTCGTCAGTTCATACAGGTTTAAATCGATTGATTCCTGCAGCTCAAGCTTGTTTTTAATGCCATCCAGCCCGGCTTTTAAAATGACTGCCAGTGCCAGATACGGATTCGCTGATGGATCGACAGAACGAACTTCCACACGTGTTGATAATCCGCGTGAAGAAGGGATTCTCATCAATGGCGAGCGGTTCTTTTTACTCCAGGCGATGTAGCTTGGTGCTTCGTAACCCGGCACCAGACGCTTATACGAGTTCACCAGCGGATTCGTTACCGCAGTAAAGCCGCGGACGTGTTTCAGTACACCTGCCATAAAGTATTTCATATCCTCACTTAAGCCATCTTCTGCAGACTCATCAAAGAATGCATTTTCTTTTCCTTTAAAGAGCGATACGTTAAAGTGCATGCCGTTGCCGTTAATGCCAAACAGCGGTTTCGGCATAAATGTTGCATGCAGATTATGTTTTCTTGCAACTGTTTTCACGATGAGTTTAAATGTCTGAATGCTGTCGCATGCAGTGACTGCATCTGCATATTTAAAATCAATTTCATGCTGTCCTTCAGCCACTTCGTGGTGTGATGCTTCAATATCAAAACCCATGTCTTCAAGTTCAATAACAATTTCCCGTCGGCAGTTTTCGCCTGTATCAGTCGGCGCCAAATCAAAATATCCGCCCTGGTCATTTAAGACAGTAGTCGGTTTGCCCCGCTCATCCAGTTTGAACAGAAAGAATTCGGGCTCCGGTCCAAGATTGAAAGAAGTATAGCCCATCTCTTCCATTTCTTTCAGAACATTTTTCAGGTTCGTTCTGGGGTCTCCTTCAAATGGTGTACCGTCAATTTTGTAAACGTCGCAAATCAGACGTGCCACTTTGTCGCCGCGTGATGTTGACCATGGAAAGACTGTCCACGTGTTTAAATCCGGAACAAGATACATATCCGATTCTTCAATGCGCGTAAATCCTTCAATTGAAGAACCGTCAAACATCATTTGTCCGTCGAGCGCTTTATCAAGCTGACTGAAAGGGACTTCCACATTTTTAATCGTGCCGAGAATATCCGAAAACTGCAGACGGATAAACCTTACGTTCTGTTCCTGTGCAATACTGATAATTTTTTCTCTGGTTAAACTTTCCATGACCCACGCCCTTAATCTTTATTTATAATACTGATGCTGAAAAACTCATGTAAGAATATTACCACACGCATATTTCACACGCAATCGGGAATTTTCTTAAAATTAAAAAAGGTGGAGATCCGCTACTTGGATCTCCACCTTTTAAAGCTTAAAAGACACTAATGATATTCATAATAAAGACGAACAGAATAATTGCCGGCAGAATAAATCTGAGCATAAATATCCACGCTTTAAATATCATAAATGAACTGGTGTTTTTCTCAACATTAAGCTGCTCCATCGTAATACGCTTATCTAAAATATAGCCGACAAAAATAGATGAGAACAATGCACCGGCAGGAAGGAGTATGTTCGATACGAGGAAGTCCACGTTATCGAATATCGTTCCCGCGAAGAATTGAACGTCGTTCAGTACACCTTCTGATAATGCGGAAGGAATACCGATTGCAAAAATAATAATTGCATAAATGTAAGTTGTTTTTTTACGTTTCGACTGATTTCCTTTAACCGTGTTGGCAACGTTAATTTCAATCATAGAGAATGCGGATGTCAGCGTTGCAAATAAGAATGCAAGCAGGAACATCAGATAGAACACAATTCCAAACGGTATGGCGTTAAATATTTCAGGCAGGACGATAAATACAAGTCCCGGTCCTTCAACACTCTGCATGCCGAATGAAGCAATTGCCGGGAAAATCGCAAGTCCGACCATGACAGAAACTGCAATGTTCATCAGCACGATATACCCTGCAGATTTCGGCAGATTCTGATCTGCTTTTAAGTAGGATGCGTAAGTCATCATCTGAGTAATTCCGACGCTGAGCGCGAAGAATGACTGTCCAAGTGCGAACATTACTCCGTTTGCACTGAGTTCACTGAAGTCCGGTGTCAGGAAGTATTTAACCCCTTCAAATGCATTAGGCAGTGACAGCGAACGGATAATAATGAACAGGAACAGAATGAACAGCATCGGCATCATAATTTTAGATGCACGTTCCAGTCCTTTCTGTATGCCCTGTGCAACGACAAATGCCGTAATCGCAATGAACACACCCTGAGCAGCAATAACGTATACCGGGTTCGTAATAATATCTCCGAGCATCGTCGTGTAGTCGTTAACAGAATAAAGATTTAAGAGATCCATAAGGGCAATCAGCAGATAAATTAATATCCAGCCTCCGATCACACTGTAAAACGACAGGAGCAGCATCGTTCCGAAGTGACCGATCCAGCCGAAAATCCTTAAGCTCTTTTTACCGCTCAAGTATTCGAAACCGTCAATCGGATTTTTTCCGGACGCGCGCCCGATAACGAATTCACTGATTAACAGCGGCAAACCGATAAGAATGGTAAATAGCAGAAAAACGAATAAAAATGCGCCGCCGCCGTGTTCAGCAGTCATGTAAGGAAAGCGCCATACTGCGCCTAAACCTATAGCAGATCCTGCTGCAGCCAATATAAAACCTAATTTTGAGTTCCAGTTATTTTCGGACAAAATATTACCTCTTTTCCATTATCAATGTTGGTAGTTTACCACACTAAAGAGAATTTTTATATATTAAAAAAACCGGAAGAGCGGACTCTTCCGGTTTTTCTTTATAATATTCTGAATTTTAGTTAGGGTTATCTTCTAATTCAGGTATAGATTTTTCTAAATACTGACGGTCTTTATTCGCATTAAAGTGATCGGCTTTTTCCATCTTAACGTCAGTAACGTAGTCAGGCATTTCCACGAAGTTTTCGTAAATACCTTTCTCTACAAGGAAGTTACCTTCCGGGAACTGAACACCGATGTTGCCGTCTTTAATTGCTGCGTACTTAACGAAGCCCTGGAATACACCGTTCTTGTTATAAAGAACAACCGCCTCACCGTCTTCAAGACCTTCACGTCGTGCATCCGTTTCACTCACGAGCACATCGTAGCGGCCCATGTTGTTGAATGCATCCTGATCTCCGTAAATCATCGCGTTAAACTGCTTACCGCGTCTCATCAGAAGTTTGAATTCCCCGGCTTTCTTATTGTTATCCGGAATATCCATCGTAATCAGGTTTCCTCGGCCGTCCGGTGTCGGACATACGCCGCCTTCACATAACCATGCTCCGCCGTACTGATAAACGTCGCCCGCTTTCTTCAGGTGCTGAACACCGTCGTACTGCGGGTTAGCTTTCGCAATTTCGTCGCGAATCTGCTGTCCTGACTGGAAATCGATTAAATGAGACTCTTCAGGTTTCACACGTTTCGCAAGATCGACATAAATCTGCCACTCACTGCGTGCTTCGGCAATACGATTGCGGTTTCCTTCAATTTCAGGTGAGAAGTAAATCATTCTCTCTGTAGAAGTTGAAAGTCCGCCGCCGTCCTGCTCGTAACGAGTTTTCGCGGGAAGCACTACGACAGTTTCTTTCGCATCAAGCAATGTTGATGTATTTAAAATAATATCCTGGTGAACACGGATATCGAGATTTTGCAGTGCATCTCTTACGAAGTCGGGATCCGGCATCGTTTCAAGGAAGTTACCGCCGGACATGTAGTAAAGTTTAAGCTTTCTTTCATTGTCTTCCGGCAGCATTGCGTTCTCAATAGTTACACCGACAGTATCTCCAGGCCACTGCGGAAGTTTGAAGTTCCAAAGATCTTCGATACGCGGACGGTTTTCGTCGTTGTAATCTCCGCCCGGCAGTGAAAACGGATCTGCACCCATTTCGCCTGAACCCTGTACTGAAGAGTGTCCGCGTAATGGCATAAGTCCTTTGTTCTTACCGCCTAACCAGCCGCGCAGTAACGCGAGGTTGGATACTTGTGAAATGTTGTCTGTTGCGTGTTTGTGCATTGTTAAACCGAGAGCCCAGACCATAACGCCTGTCTTCGCTTCAGCAAGGCTGTTTGATAATTCAATAATACGTTCTTTATCGATACCCGAAGACTGCACGATTTCTTCCCAGCTCTGAGACTGAACGTTTTCTTTAAGGTCTTCGTAGTGGTTAACATGTTCGTTAACGAACTCATGGTTAATTGCAGCACCTTCATTCTGCTCTTCAAGATCGAACCAGTGCTTCATTACACCGTGCATTAACGCAATGTCGCCGCCGATGTTTACTTCGTAGAATTCGTCTGCAAGTTCAGTACCGAAAAGTGCTGACTCAACTACTGAAGGTACCCAGTAGTTTTCCATTGCAGGTTCTCTGTAAGGGTTAATAACGATAATCTTCGTACCGCGTTTTTTAGCTTCCATCATGTATTTAGTAGAAACCGGTGATGCGTTTGAGGCAACACTTCCCCAGAATACCAATACATCTGTGCCTAACCAGTCCTGGTAATTACAAGTTGAAGCCCCTACACCCACTGAGCGTTTCATCGCTGATTTACTCGGCGAGTGACAGATACGTGATGCGTTATCGATATGGTTTGTTTCAAGGTAACGTGCAACTTTCGCTGCAACATAATAAGATTCATTCGTAATACCGCGGCTTGTTAAGTAGAATGCATACTGTTTCGGATCAAGAACTTTCATCTTGTCCGCAATCGTATTCATTGCTTCGTCCCACGATACTCTGATGAATTTGCGATCGCCTTTACGGCGGATCATCGGATATGGAATACGGCCAAGTTCGCGCAGCTCAGTGCTGTCCATCTTGCGTAATTCATCAATATCCTGATGTAAAATTTCCGGTTTAATCGGAGGTGCTGTATTTAATCTCAGTACGTTAAAACGTGTTGTACACATATGCGGACCGTTTAAAGTCTGGTCCTGGAGGCCTGATACACCAAGCGCACAGCCGTCACAAACACCTTTTAATATAATGTTTTTTGCGTAATTTAAATTGTCTCTGTTTTTCCAGACGATTTTAGCAGTATCTCTCATGTGATGAGGTTTTACTTTTGTTAAACCGAATGGCACAGGACTTACCCACAATTTCGGATCCCACTTTTTAGTCTTATTAATTGGACCCGGATGAAGAGTTTTACCCATGTAGACACTCCCTCTATATAATAATAACTCTATTGTACACTATTTCGCGGAAGCGCTGACAGAATCCAGCTCATTTTTCTGCTGAAGTTTTCTAATATCCAGTCGGATAAATACTGAAATTACCAGTGCGATAACGAACAGCCCCGCAAAAATGTACAGCGACCATGCATAGCTTTGTGTCGCTTCGTAAATTTTGGCAACGATAAACGGACCTGCGAGACCTGCTGCTGCCCATGCTGTTAAAATATATCCGTGAATGGCACCAAGCTGCTTCGTTCCGAAGATGTCCCCGATGTATGCAGGAATTGCCGAAAAACCACCGCCGTAGCATGAAATCATAACGAACAGCAGTAACTGGAAAAGCAGTGCGTTCGTCGTGAACGGCAGTACCGCAAAGATTCCAATCTGTAATACGAAGAACAGCGTATAAAGATTTGTTCTGCCGATGTAATCTGAAATAGATGCCCAGACCAGACGTCCGGCTCCGTTAAATACGCCCATAATTCCTACCATGAATGCTGCTGCACCTGCAGATAATCCGGCAATTTCAACACCCATCGGACTTGCGACTGCAAGAATTGCAATACCGCACGTCACGTTGATAAAGAGCATCAGCCACAAGAAATAAAAACGTTTCGTCTTAATTGCCTCATTGGCTGTCAGCTGTGCCAGATCTTTCGACACAGCTGCAGTGCTTTCATCGATCATCACACCTTTAGGATGATACCCTTCAGGCGGTCTTTCGAGATATAAACTCGACACAAGCATTACCATAAAGTAAATGGCGCCGAGAATAAAAAATGTGTTAGGAATTCCAACAGACTCAATCAGCATGCGCATTACCGGACTTGCGATCATCGCGGCAAAACCAAACCCCATAATTGCAAGACCTGTCGCCATTCCGCGTCTGTCCGGGAACCATTTAACTAATGTAGAAACCGGAGTTATGTACCCTATACCGAGCCCGATTCCTCCGAGCACTCCATAACCGACATACAGGAGCCACAGCATTTCAAGCTGTATACCGAATCCCGCTGTAATCATACCTGCAGCAAAAAAAACTGTGGATACCAGTCCCGACATCCTCGGCCCTTTCGCCTCCACGAAATGTCCCATAAATGCTGCAGACAGTCCTAAAAATAAAATAGCAATACTAAACGTAATTGAAACCTGGCTCAATGTCCATCCGATAGATTCCTGAAGCGGCGTCGTAAATACACTCCATGCGTAAACTGAGCCGATTGAAATATGTATGCCCACCCCTGCAAGAGCAATCAGCCAGCGATTTTTCTTTGTTTGCATGTAAATCCCCCTATTATTTTTGACGGAATTCCTAAAATTGTAATCTCGCCTTAAATGTGATTATATAAAGAAAAAGAAGCATTTACAATAAGATTCGGAGTAGGAGAGTTTTTACTATGGAAATCGTTACTAAAAATACTATCCGCCGCTATACGGACGGAAAATTCATCGAGACCGATGATATAATCGCTGAGGAATTTCCACTGACCATATATTTAAATGATGTTGAATTTGCAACGTTGGTCTGTTCACCCGATGACCTGGAGGAACTCGTTATCGGGTTTTTAGCATCGGAAGGTGCACTGCGCTCATTTAAGGAAATTGAATCGATGAATATCGACGAACGCGGCGGATTCTGCCACGTCAAAGTTTCACGTGAACTTCCAAAAGACTACGGCTCGTTCTCAAAACGCGTACTCGGCTCATGCTGCGGTAAAAGCCGTCAGTTCTACTTCCAGGCAGACGTTGAAACTTCGAAGTATTCATTGTCGGATACTAAACTGACACCTGAGCAGTGCATCAGTCTGATGAAGGAAATGCAGGAAGAAAGTACGATATTTAAAGACACCGGCGGCATCCATAATGCGAGCATCGCATCACCTGACGGCACTATCGTGCATAAAGGCGATATCGGACGCCATAACGCACTTGATAAACTTTATGGACACTGTCTGCAGAACAACATTTCAGTTAAAGATAAAGTTATCGTATTCAGTGGACGCATCTCGTCTGAGGTACTGACAAAAGCATCGAAAATTGGCGTCGGCATCGTGCTGAGCAAATCCGCACCGACTGACCTCGCGATTAAGCTCGCCCATGACTTAAACATTACAGCTGCAGGGTTTATCCGCGGCAGTTCATTTAATATTTACAGCCATCCATGGCGTATTATTGGAGCGGACGAACTGGAAGTCAATAAATTGGATTAATTTCCGTTGTTCGGGGACTACGTCGTACTCCATAACAAGCTTCACACAATAAAAACATAAACGCACCCTCTCCAAAATGGAGAAAGGTGCGTTTCTTTAATCCGGCTGTTTATCATTATTATAATTCTCAGTTTCCAGCTCATCGTATTCCAGCCCTAATGAATTGTAGTAACTGTTCATAATGCTGGCGATTTTCTCTGCCCATTCTATATCCGTTGCATAAAGATGAGTCCCCGGGTTCTCCGGATTCCACCTCATACGATATAATGTGTTTTGCCCGTTATCCAGATAGTTCGTGCGGATAAATTCCGCCCCGCCGGTAATTGCCGCGTCAGGTGTTGACCAGTCGGCTTCTTGTGCGTAGCTTGAGCCTTCGGCAATCGCATCATGGTCAAATGCACCGATTCCGAAAAAGTTATAATATGTTGTACCTTCAACTTCTATACCGGAAGCGAGTTCCGATTGTCCGTGCCCCGTTTCAAGTAGCGCATGGCTGATCAGATACAGTGCATTTATATTATGTTTTTGTTCCGCCTCGATAAAAGCAGCGCCCGTGCCTTCCAATATTCCTTTACCATCAAGCAGTTTATTCAGTTCATCTTCACCGGCATCCGACTGTGAGTCCAGCGGTAAAAATTGAAAGTTATTGCTGCTTTCCATCGTCATCGCTTCTTTAATATCATTTTCGTCTGCGTATTCTGTCACATTGCCCGCAAGCTTCACGTCACCTGTATTATTATTGACCTGCATGCTGACAGCTTCTTCAAAAGTATACGTAGAAATCTCCTCCGTTTTAAAAAATGATGTTTCTGAAACGAAGAATGCCAGCGTAAATAATGCCATTACAATAATCAGCAGTATAAAGGGAATATTTTCTTTTATCTTTTCCATGGGCACCCTCCAAAAAAATAAATGAGACTGACGATGTCAGTCTCATATTTATGTTTACTATATTAACGCTGTTTTACCGCTGGTCAAATAGAACTGCTTCTAATTGTTTCAATTTTGCCTGGCTTTCTTCATCCAGTGATTCCACAGTAATCCGCTGTTCCAGCAAATCCGTTGCTTCGTCGAAAGAAATACCAATTGCTTCACTGATTTGATATGCAGTTAAATTGCCTTTTAGAATGTTTAAATCTGTCTCCATACAATCACCTGTTCAAATGTAATAAATTATCGAGAGCTTACACAATTCATCTTTCGCAGATAAATTCGTTAAATGATTAAATATGAAGCTCCAGACAAATTCGCTGCTAGTTAGTGAATTTTTTTACTTAGTAGATTAATTAAACTACATTATACGCAACTTTTCAAGTTGGCATTAGTATTTTCATCATTTTATTACATTATATAAGTTTATAATATCATACCTGCAATAAATCCTGTAATCAGAACAGGTATGTTCAGGAAGATAAACGTCGGTACACAGGTATCCCAGATGTGATCGTGCTGACCATCGACATTCAGCCCCGCAGTCGGACCGAGCGTAGAATCTGATGCCGGAGACCCCGCATCACCAAGTACGCCGGCAGTTCCGACAATCGCAATAATTGCAGATATCGACAGACCGAGCTCTGTGCCCATCGGTACAAAGATCGCTGCGATAATCGGCAGTGTTGCGAATGATGAACCGATTCCCATCGTTACGACCAAGCCGACAAGGAGCATTCCCATAACGATAAACGCCTTATTATTCCCAAGTGTGTCTGAAATACTGTTAACCAGCGGAAGAACATCCTCCGTTGAAGTAATAACGCCGGCAAAGCCGTTTGCCGCGAGCATTACCATTCCGATATATGCCATGATTTTAATACCGTTAACCAGTTCGCGGTCAAGGTCCGCCCACTTAAACTGCAGTGACAGGAAGAAGACCATAATACCGCCTAGGGCACCAAAAATCATTGAGTCGGTAAAGAACTGCACTGTAAATGTCACGATAATTGCTATTGTTGCTGTAACTAATGTTTTCGTGCTGACCGTCATTTTTTCAGCCGACATTTCGCTTTCTTTATCTAAATATTTCCGCGGTCTTCTATAGAAGAAAAATGCGAGAATTAAACCGGCAACGAAACCGAGTGCCGGAATAATCATGCTGGGTGCGACATCTCCAAATTCAATCGTTGTGCCTGCGTTCGCAAAGCTCGTCACGATTGTATTCTGAAATATTTGTCCGTAACCAAACGGCAGCACCGCGTAAGTGAATGTCAGACCGAAAGTCATGACGACTGCAAGCAGCCTGCGGTCCAGCTGCAGTTCGTTAAATAAACTGATCAGCGGCGGAATAAGTATAGGAATAAACGCAATATGCACTGGAATTAAGTTCTGACTGATCATAGAAATAACGAGCAGCGTTACGATTAAAGAAACTTTCGCAATCACTCGTGCCTTCGTTGTTTTACTGGCATTCAGAACACTTAAAATCTTATCTACCATAACGTCGGTAATACCGCTGTATGCAATGAGTGCGGCGAATCCTCCGAGGAGCGCATAGCTGAGCGCAATTTCAGCGCCGTTGACGATTCCTCCTGTGAATACACTGATAACTTCATCGACACCCATACCGGAAACAAGTCCGCCGGTCAGTGCACCGATAAACAGTGCCAGTATAACATTAAGTCTGCACAGACTTAAAATGACCATAACGAGTATCGCAATTAAAACTGAGTTCATTATTTTTCCTCCAAAATACGTTTATATACTGCTTTTAAAGTTTTTTGACAATTTAGACATTGACTGTCGTTCGTTTTCTGTTACATTAAGAAGTACTTATTATATGTTATTTAAGGACGTGAACGCATGCCAATTAAAATCATCGAAGGCCTTCCTGTACGAACGAAACTGCAGCAAGAACAAGTATATACTATAGAAGCTTCCCGCGCGATATCACAGGACATTCGTCCATTAAAAATTCTTATTTTAAACCTTATGCCCCTGAAAGAAACGACTGAACTTCAGCTTCTTAGACTGCTCGGCAACTCACCGCTTCAAATCGATGTTGAATTTCTGCATATGTCGACGCATAAAAGCAGAAATACACCGACCAGTCATCTCCAGAAATTTTATAAGACATACAATGAAGTAAAAGATGATTATTTCGACGGTATGATTGTTACCGGCGCACCGGTGGAAAAGCTGAATTTCGAACAAGTCGGTTACATCGATGAACTAAAAAACATAACTGACTGGGCACAGACTCATGTCTTTTCCAGATTTTATATTTGCTGGGGGGCACAATTTGCTTTAAACCACTATTATAATATCGAAAAGCTTACTTTATCAGAAAAATTGTTCGGTGTGTTCGATTATCAGAATATAAAACCGGAACATCCGTATATCCGCGGTTTTGATGATATTTATCAGGTTCCCCAATCCAGACATACTAAAATTAATTACGAAGTTTTAAATGATATTCCGGAGCTGGAAGTATTAACTTTCAATAAAAATTTCGGTCCGGATATCATCACTTCTAAAAATCAGCGTGACCTGTTTATTTTCGGTCATTTGGAGTACGACCGTGAAACACTGAAGAAAGAATACGACCGCGATGCCGAGAACGGCGTTGACACTGCCGTTCCATTCAATTATTATCCGGATGACAACCCGGAAAGCAATCCGAAATTCCAATGGCGCAGCCACGGACATCTGCTGTTTAACAACTGGCTGAATGAAACCTATCAGAATACATTGTACGATTTAAGAAAACTGGATGAACTAAAATAAAAAGGCGCCCGGCGGGCGCCTTTTAGCATGTTTTCGTATGCTGACCGTGAAGACATTCCTGCTGTCTTCTTCTAGAGAGCTCCATGAGGTGTTTACTAAAATCCGAGATGTAAGTATCCAGCGTACGATCATTTAAATAGGAAATATTTTTATTAATCACCATTTTCTCACGCTGCGCATCTAGAACGGGAAGGTTATTCGCGAGTTTATACTCAGCAATTTCCGTCGATACTTTCATTCTCTTTTCGAAAAGCTGAACGAGCTGGCGGTCTATCTGATCTATTTCTTTACGTAACTCATTATGTCTCCCCATGGTTAGCCTCCTCATATTTTTTATGCTATAACGATATCGTTAATTTGTTTTCCTTCGATTTCAAGAAGCATTTTAATCGTGTCCATTAATTCTTTGAACTCTGCAGGTGTCAGACACTGCTGACCATCACTCCATGCATTCTCAGGATCTTCGTGAACTTCAATCTGCAGACCGTTTGCTCCGGCCATTACTGCAGCTTTAGCCATTGAAGGAATCAGGTATCTTACACCTGCTGCGTGTGACGGGTCTACGATGATCGGCAGGTGGGATTCTTTCTGTACCACTGGTACTGCCTGGATATCCAGGGTATTGCGTGTTGCTGTTTCGAAAGTACGGATACCGCGTTCTACAAGAACAACGTTATTATTGCCGCCGGCCATAATGTACTCAGCAGACATTAACCATTCCTGAATCGTTGCAGACATTCCGCGTTTTAAGTAAACCGGTTTGTTTGTCTGGCCAAGTGCTTTCAGTAAATCGAAGTTCTGCATGTTGCGTGCTCCGATTTGAATAACGTCAACCATGTCGACGAATGTATCTAAATGGTCTGTGCCCATCAATTCAGAAACGATTGGCAGACCTGTTTCTTTTTTCGCTTCATTTAAAATTTTAAGTCCTTCAACACCAAGCCCCTGGAAGCTGTATGGTGAAGTACGAGGCTTGAATGCTCCGCCGCGGAGTGAGTTCGCACCCGCATCTTTTAATTTAATTGCTAATTCAACTGTACTGTCTAAATCTTCAACAGAACAAGGTCCTGCGCAGACCATGAAGTTTTCAGCGCCGACTTTAACACCGTTGCCGATATCAATAACACTGTCATCTTCCTGGAAACTTCTGTTCGCTTTCTTATATGGCTTTTGAATTCTGTACACCCCGTCTACGATACTGTATTTTTTGAAATCATTTTCGGAGACTTTTGATGTATCGCCGATCAGGCCGATTATTGTACGTCTTTCACCATCCGAACGGTGAACCCTGAAACCTGCTTCCTCAATGTTTGAAACCAGTGTCTGAATATTACCTTCCGTTGCATCGCGCTTTACATGAATAATCATATTTAACAGCCTCCTAATTTTTTAAAAAATAAAACTGCCACTTAACTTTAAATAGTAAGTGGCAGTGAGTATAGAAAAAATATGTAGAAGTCCCGACTCCCAGCCACTTATTTAAAGTAAATGGCTAGACATTACAAAATCTTCAGCCATCATTGATACAAACAGTTTGTTTTACGTTTGTACGAATGATGTGTACAAACGGTATCAAAAATAGCTAAAGTAAAGACGGTTATTCAGTTGTGAAATTGTATGGGTTAACATGAGTAACCGCTCCTTTGTAATGTATTTGTTTGTAATTATAGGCCGGGCATTTTGCTTTGTCAATGAATTTATTAGAATTAATTAAATGTTTACATAATTTAGTTAATTAATGTATATTCATTCTTATAGTATAATTGTAAAAATACGGAGGCTTTCAATATATGAATATAGCAATAATCGGTTTAGGAAATATCGGAGGATCGTTTGCCCTTGCTATTAAAGAAAATATCCCCGACGCCAATACATATGCAATCGATATCGATGCTGAAGTGCTTGAAAGAGCAAAAGAACAGCATATTATTAAAGACGGCTCACGAGATTTTAAAGACATTATTCCCAATGCCGATTTAATTATTTTCGCAGTTTATCCAAAACTGCTCGTACAATTAGTAAAAGATTATGCGCCTTATTTAAAAGAAGGGTGCATAATTACTGATGTAACCGGTGTGAAAACATCGCTTATCGGTGATGTTGAACCGCTGCTGCCGGAACATGCCGATTTCGTTTTCGGCCACCCGATGGCCGGACGTGAAAATCGCGGTCTCGAATTCAGCAGCAGAGAAGTGTTTATCGATGCGAACTATTTAATCACACCGACACCAAGAAATAAAGAAGAAAATATCGAGTTCCTGAAAAATTTCGTGAAGACATTGGAATTCGGCAGTATTTCGGTTATTTCACCCGACTTCCACGATGAAGTCATCGGATTCACGAGTCAGCTGGCACATGTTATCGCGATTTCACTGATCAACAGTGATGACGATGCACGCAACACTAAAAAATATACAGGTGACAGCTACCGGGATTTAACGCGCATTACGAATATTAATGAAAAACTGTGGCCTGAATTATTTATGATGAATAAAGATCACCTCGTGAAACACATCGATAACTTCCAGATACAGCTCGATAAACTGAATGCCGCAATACAAAGCGACGACGTGGAGACGATGGAAGAAATGATGCTCGAGAGCACGAAACGCTATAAAGATTTACATGATATAGAAGATTAAATATGATACAGCGCCGAATCCTTTTAGGATTCGGTTTTTTTTGATGATAATGCGGAGTTCTCGGGAATGAGACCCGCTCATTGCGGAGTAAAGCACCCGCACTCCCTGTTTTCTCCAGCAAAAAAGCAGAACCGTCACAGCGGTTCTGCTTCATCTATCTATTAATATACTTTATCGCCATTGAAGATTGAGTTCTTAACAACTACGTAATCCACTGTACGGATTGCATCCAGTTCATTGCCTCCGGCATATGAAATAGATGACTGAAGATCCTGCTGCATTTCAGTAAGTGTTCCGGCTAAAGGCCCTTTGTATTCTACATACATTTTTTTGCCCTCAACGTTCTTGTGCTCACCTTTTTGGAATTCCGAAGCTGAACCAAAGTATTCTTTATACTTCTTGCCATCTTCTTCATAAACTGTACCAGGTGATTCTTCGTGTCCTGCAAATAGTGAACCGATCATCACCATAGATGCACCGAATCTTACAGATTTAGCAATATCTCCGTGTGTACGGATTCCGCCGTCTGCGATAATCGGCTTAGATGCTGCTTTTGCACATAAACGAAGTGCAGCAAGCTGCCATCCGCCTGTACCGAATCCTGTTTTAATTTTCGTAATACAAACTTTACCTGGACCGATTCCTACTTTGGTAGCATCCGCACCGGCATGTTCCAGTTCTCTTACTGCTTCGGGTGTACCTACGTTACCTGCAATCAGGAATGTTTCAGGAATATGTTTTTTAATATGCTTAATCATATCTATTACTCTGTCTGAATGACCATGAGCAATATCAATAGTAATATAGTCAGGCACTAGGTTCTGTTCTTTTAAGCTGACTACAAAGTCATACTCTTCAGGTTTGATTCCAACACTTATAGAAGAGATTAAATTTTTGTCTCTCATTTTATTAATAAAATCAATGCGTGTTTCAGGGTTGAAACGGTGCATGATATAAAAGTATCCATTTTCCGCTAAGTACTCGGCAATATTTTCATCAATAATAGTCTGCATGTTTGCAGGCACTACCGGCAGTTTGAATGTGTTCTTGCCAAATTGAATTGAAGTATCACATTCTGAACGACTGTCCACAATACATTTGTTCGGAATTAATTGTATATCTTCATAATCAAAAACGTTATCCATGATAAAAACTCCTATAATCCGTATATTATTTAAATATTTCTACAATCTCGTTCGCCAATAGGGATTATAGTGGTTTTCTTTTAACAAGTCAATAATGTTAAAGAAAAATAAAAAAAGAATCGAAATAAATTTCGATTCTATCCTTTAAACATGCTTGCCAGTTTACCGAAGAATCCTTTTTTAGGCTCTTCAATTTGCTGCTTCGCAACTTCGTCAGTATTTAATTCGTCAACGGATGCTGTTACGTTTTCTTCAGCTTTCTCCTCCTGAGCGTTCAGGTCGATTGTACCTGTATTTTGTCCTTTAGTTTCTCCCGGTTCTTCAGATGATTCAACTTCTGCTGTCTCTTCTTCCTCTGCAGGTGTTTCTTCAACAGTTTCCTCAGATTCTTCTTCAGCCGGTGTTTCAACAACGA
>DAIPYL010000003.1:70674-77910 GCA_036782755.1 Jeotgalicoccus sp.
GGTGTTTCTTCAACAGTTTCCTCAGATTCTTCTTCAGCCGGTGTTTCAACAACGATTTCTTCTTCAGTTGTTTCCGGTGTTACTGTTTCTTCCATACCTGCATCAGCTGCTGTATCGTCTTCTGCAGTTTCAGTCGTTTCTTCTGCTATAGATGTTTCGACTTTTTCAACCGGATTATATTCCAGCGCCTGAAGATCGTATTCTTCCAGTCTGTGTACGAGTGTACTAATATTTGATTTCAGTTCTTTGTTTTCATTTTGAATTTCATCAAGTTTTTCAAGTACTAAAGCAAGTAATCTTGAAACGTCATTATCCGACATTTTCGATACCTGGTTTTCGCTTGGTGTTTCTTCAAAGTCATCCATATTTTCGATGATTTCATCTGCTGCAGAATCCAGTGTATTTCCGGGAGACTTCGCAATTTTAATCATTTTCTGTAAGACGTTTACGTCTTTTTTAGAAAATAATCTTCTATTGTGTTCATCTTTTGCAACTTCATAATTTCTGTCTTCAAGTAATCTAACGTATTTTCTAACGTTCTGATCAGACAGTTCCACCATGTCCGTTACTTGAGCTGTTGTATAGTATATAACATTCTGTGACTGACTCACTCGTATCACTCCTGTAATTTAATTACCCTAATTATAACGCTTATCGTTACTTTTATCTACCACTTTCTCACCCGGTGTAATGTCGTTATTATTTTTAAGTTTTCTAAATATTCTAGTAAGTTATTGACTTGTACCGGCTTAGTTTATATATTTAACATATCTTTCATAAAATACATATAAGAAAAGGATGGTAAATATTGGACACTAAATTATCTCAGATTTCATTAAAACCTGACCATACAGGTGCAACAACCAGCCCTATATATTTATCAACTGCATTCAAACACGACGGAGTCGGACAATCTACAGGCTTCGATTATACACGTACTAAAAACCCGACACGTTCTCAATTCGAAGAAGCGTTCGCAGAATTAGAAGGCGGTACACATTCATTCGCAACGTCAAGCGGGATGGCATCTGTTCAGCTGTGCTGCAACTTATTTAACAGCGGCGATGAAGTGCTTGTCAGTTTTGATTTATACGGCGGTACATATCGTATCTTTGATTTTTACGAGAAAAAATATAATATCAAATTCCACTATGCAGATTTCAATAACCATGAAGAATTAGCGTCTCTTATCAATAATAAAACAAGGGCATTCTTCATAGAGCCCATTACCAATCCTTCAATGGAAACAACAGACCTGCCTCCTCTGTACAAAATCGCACAGGAACAAAACATTTTAACTATTATCGACAACACATTCTTAACGCCTTATTTATCACGCCCTCTGACTGAAGGTGCTGATATTGTTCTTCATTCGGCGACTAAATACATCGGCGGTCATAACGATGTGTTAGCAGGTGTCGTTACTGTTAAAGATGAAACGCTCGCTGAGTCACTCGGCTTATATCACAATATGATTGGAGCGACATTGTCACCTTTCGACGGTTTCCTGCTGCTCCGCGGTTTAAAAACGCTGCATATCAGAATGGATCGCCAAATCGAAAATGCCAAAAAGACAGCAGCACATTTTGAAAATCATGAAGCAATCGATAAAGTGCTCTATGCCGGAACAACAGGCATGCTCAGTCTCCGCTTTAAAAATACACACAGTGTAAACTCATTTCTTGAAAATATTGAGCTCTGTACTTTCGCCGAGAGTCTCGGCGGCACCGAAACGTTCATTACTTTCCCGTTTACTCAGACTCATGCCGAGATGCCGGACGAAGAGCGCATTAAGCGCGGAATCGATGATTCATTAATCCGTCTGTCAATTGGCATTGAAAACGCGGATGATATTATTCAGGATATCGAACAGGCTCTCAGTAAATCTTTAAAATAAAAACAGGCATCGGATTCCAATCTGGAATCCGATGCCTGTTTATTTTCATCAGCTTAATAACACGCCCGCTTCATGACTTTTCAGTCCTAAAGCATCAGTTGTTCGTTCGTTCATTTCTTTAAACATTTCAGGGTTATCCGATAAGGAAACGCCGTAAGTCGGAATCATTTCCTTAATCTTGTCCTGCCATGCGCCGAACTCTTCAGGGAATGCCTGGCTTAACAGTTCGAGCATTGCATCCACACATACAGAAGCACCTGGTGAAGCACCAAGAAGTGCTGCGATAGAACCGTCTTCTGAAACTATAGTTTCTGTACCGAACATTAAAGTACCTTTTCCTTTATCCGTGTCTTTAATCATCTGTACACGCTGTCCCGCTGTGATTGTCTTCCAGTCTTCTGAACGCGCTTCCGGAATAAACTCGCGCAGTTCATTCATACGTTCTTCGTCTTTCAGTAGGACCTGCTGTACTAAATACTTAGTCAGACCAAGTTCTTTAGCTCCTGCTGACAGCATAGTCAGTACGTTGTAAGGTTTTACCGAACCGAATAAATCCAGATAAGAACCTGTTTTCAGGAATTTCGGAGAGAATCCTGCGAATGGACCGAACAGTAATGATCTCTTGCCGTCAATGTAACGGGTATCAAGGTGCGGTACTGACATCGGCGGTGCGCCGACTTTAGCTTTACCATATACTTTCGCTTCATGCTGATTTACAATTTTCTCGTCCTCACATACCAGGAATAGTCCGCTTACCGGGAATCCGCCGATGTTTTTTGACTCTGGAATATTTGTCTTCTGAAGTAACGGCAGACTTCCGCCTCCCGCGCCGATAAATACAAAATCAGCTGTGTGATATTCCATCTTATTGCTGTTCATATTCTTAACTTTAACCTGCCACTTATCTTTTTGTGTGCGGCGGATATCCTGAACAGCGTGTTTGAAATTCATTTCCACACCCTGTTCTTCAAGTCTCTTGAATAATTTCTTAGTCAGACTGCCGAAGTTAATATCCGTACCCGAATCAATACGTGTAACCCCGATTTCTTCATTCGGATCGCGCCCCTGCATCATCAGCGGCAGCCATTCTTTAAGAATATCGTGATCATCGCTGTATTCCATACCTTCAAACAGCGGACTCTCAGTCAGCTTTTCCACACGCTTTTTAAGGAATTCCACATTTTTTTCACCTTCCACATAACTCATATGCGGTACTGTGCGAATGAAGTCTTCCGGAGTATCTAAATCTCCCTTTTCAATTAAATACGCCCAGAGCTGTTTTGAAATCTGGAACTGTTCGTTAATTTTAATCGCTTTTGAAGTTTCTATTGAGCCGTCTGCAAGCTCTGGTGTATAGTTCAGCTCGCACAGCGCCGAGTGCCCTGTACCGGCGTTATTCCATGCGTTCGAGCTTTCGATTGCAACATCATCAAGCTTTTCAAAAACTTTGATGTTCCAGTCGGGTTTTAATTCTTTCAACAGTGTTCCAAGCGTGGCACTCATAATCCCGCCACCAATCAGAACCACATCCGTTTTGCTAATAGAAGTAGTCATACTCAAATTGATGCCCCTTATCATTATTTAGTATATTAATATTCAGTAACAGTATACTCCTTTTTTCCATGTTCTGAAAGCCATATTGTTAAATGTGCCATACCAATGGTTAAAAGTGTTATACTAATTGAATTCAAAAAAAAGATGCACTGCAGCAGTACATCTTCACTCTTTTATTTTCCGCTTTTGTCGTTCACGTATGCTGCAAATTCATCGATATCGCCAGCAGTAACATCTACCATTGCTATTTTACCCATACCTTCCGGGAATTCGATAAACAATACGTTATCTTCAACAAATGCACGAACGATATCAGTGTATGCAAACACTCTTGTGTATGCTTCACCGTTCATATCGACATTCATAAATAAACGTTCATTTGTCGTCATATATGCACCCGGGAAATGTGCCTGGTCTCTAACTTTATATAATAATGTTCCTTCAAGTGATGGTCCAAATTTCTCTGTCGGATAAAGATCCGCTTCTGTTAAATTAATTAAACTCACAGTTTATCCTCCTAAAAATCATTTAATATTTTCCAGTTCTTGTCTCTGGCAACTGACAGCAAATCGCTGTCCGGTGCAACTGCCACCGGTTTGCCGACAAGTTCCAGCATCTTAAGATCCGTTATACTGTCACTGTACGCCTGACTGTTCGGCCAGTCCACTTCTTTGTTTTTGAAGTGTTCTTTTATAATATCAATTTTACGCTCGGCAAACATACGTTCAAAACGCGTTTTATAATCCAGCTTGTCACCATTATAATGGATTTTTGAGCCGACGATATAATCAAATCCGACACCTTTAAATAATGCTTCCAATAATGGAATAAAGGCTCCTGAAATCAGTACAACATAATAGTTTTCCTGTTTCAGCTCTTTAATTTTTTCGAGCAGCGATGTTCTGAGTTCTTCACTCATCTCATTGGCAACATCTGCAAAAAAGCCGTCAATTTCCTGTCTGGAATAACCTTTGAAAGAAAGTATGTACGATTCCAATGCTCTGTTCTGCATTTTGATTTTCGGCACCATTTTCATTTTATAACCAAAGTATGCCGGTGCAAAATGACGGATAAAGTGTTTATAATTCTTTTTATATTTCGGGTGGTTTTTTAAATGCGCACGCAGTGTTTCAAACGTTTCATGCGGATATAACGTCCCGTCAAAATCAAATAATGCCACTTTCATGTCGGTCTATTCCTCTCCCTTGATAATTAAACTACTCTAAATATTTTACCATAAATAGATTAGGGTATATACTAATATGCAATGACTATTAGGAGGTTGTTTCATGGATTTAACAGTATATTTAGCAGGCGAGATTCACAGCGACTGGAGAGACAAAATTCAGTCTCTGGCAACAGAGAAGGATTTACCGTTAACTTTTGTTTCACCTCAGACGAATCATGATTTATCGGATAACATTGGTGAAAATATTTTAGGCGAACAGCCAGGCAAGTATTACCGCGACGATGCAGCATCAAGCATTAACAATCTGCGTACGCAGGTTTTAATGAACAAAGCTGACGTCGTAATCGCTCTTTTCGGCGAAGAATACAAACAATGGAATACTGCAATGGATGCAACAACAGCAATTACTACCGGCAAGCCGTTAATTTTAGTGCGTCCTGAAAAATTAATTCATCCATTAAAAGAAATTTCCGAGAAAGCCAACGTCGTTACAAGCACAGTAGAACAAGCAATTGAAGTTTTAGAATATATTTATAAATAAAATAGAATCATTCAAAACCGCTCAGTAATAGGATTACCGGGCGGTTTTCGTCGTGAATTAACAGACAATTCCCCGAATCACGTTGTAATAGCACACAACTATCGTTATAATTGGCGCATGTGTAATTCTATTCTTTTGCTTTGAAAGAACAGGTTACTTCATGGTTTATGTAATTTACATAAACAGTTTTACTATATTACCAAGGGGAGAGGTTTTTGAATGATTCTTAATACAACAGCAGGATCTGCTTTCACCTTCACAGCAGGGTGGGAACAGTACGTAATGATGGCGGTTTATTTCATCGTCTTAATCGCGATCGGGGTTTATGCATACAATAAATCCACATCAAACCTGAACGAGTATATGCTCGGCGGCCGTAATATCGGCGCATGGGTTACTGCGTTATCTGCCGGGGCTTCTGATATGTCGGGCTGGATGCTGATGGGGCTTCCAGGAAGCATGTACAGTGTCGGGCTATCAAGTATTTGGATTGCTGTCGGTTTAACAATCGGGGCATACGTGAACTACATAATTGTCGCTCCAAAACTCCGTGTTTACTCGGAAGTTTCCAACGACTCAATTACGCTCCCGGACTTTTTTGAAAATCGCTTTAAAGATCACAAGCATATGCTGCGTATTATCGCAGGTCTTGTAATTGTAATATTCTTCGCTGTCTACACAGCCAGCGGAATGGTATCAGGCGGTAAATTGTTCGAAAGTGCGTTTAACCTTCCATATCACTGGGGTCTATTTTTAACAGCCGGTGTAGTTGTAATTTATACTTTCTTCGGTGGTTATCTGGCTGTAAGTCTTACAGACTTCTTCCAGGGAACAATAATGTTTATCGCTATTGTAATGATTCCAATCGCAACATGGATGACTCTGACAGGGGACGGTATCGAACCGTTTGTCAGAATTGAAGAACTTGGTGCTTTAGCTGATATTAACTATCTGTCACTAATCAGCGGTGTATCGATTATTACTATCATCAGTAACCTGGCATGGGGATTCGGTTACTTTGGACAGCCTCATATCATCGTTCGCTTTATGTCCATTAAATCTCACAAGCTTGTACCAAAAGCACGCCGTATCGGCATTATCTGGATGGCCATTTCACTTATTGGTGCATGTCTGACTGGTTTACTTGGTATCGCATTTACTGATGCTACGCGTCATAATGTCGCGGACCCGGAAACAATTCTGGTTCTTATGAGTCAGGTACTCTTCCACCCGTTAGTGGGCGGATTCTTCCTTGCAGCTATTTTAGCAGCAATTATGAGTACAATTTCTTCACAGCTTTTAGTTACTTCAAGTTCACTTGTACAGGATTTCTACAAGATGATCCGTCTTAAAATGATTGGCGGTACAGAAACAAAAACTGAAGAAGAACAGGACAAACTGTTCGTTCTTGTAGGCAGAATTTCTGTAATTGTTGTAGCTGTAGTTGCAATTCTCATTGCATGGGATGACGAATCCGTTATTCTCGATATCGTTGCTAACGCATGGGCAGGTTTTGGTGCCGCGTTTGGTCCTCTAATGGTCATGGCTCTCCACTGGAAAGGTATGACACGTTCAGGCGCAATCGCATCTATCATCGGTGGTGCCGGAACGGTTATTATATGGATTGCAGCGGGTACATTCGGTACGGGACTCTATGAAATTGTTCCTGGTGTTATTGTTGCAACACTTGCTGGTATTATCGTAAGTAAGATGACTCAGAACGAACTTAAACCTGAGATGGCTGCCGAGTTCGAAGAAACTGAAAGAATTTTAAGAGAAGATAAGTAGTAAACAGATAAAAAGCGCGAACCGGAATTTTCCGGCTCGCGCTTTTTTTGTTGTTATATTAAGCTGAAACAGGTTCCTGTTTTTTCTTCTTGTACAGCTGGTACACTACCAGAAGGACGAAGAGTCCAAAACCGATTGCATCTGTAACTAAATCGCTTTGGATGAACAGCAGTGCCGTAACGACCGAAATAATTCTTTCTAAAATACTGTATTTCACAAACATAAAGTTTTGTATAAATGATGCGAATGTTGCCATACCGACCGCTG
>DAIPYL010000004.1:0-30998 GCA_036782755.1 Jeotgalicoccus sp.
TCATGTGGCTCCTAAGCCGAACCAGCTCTCCATTAAATAAAAAAACGGTCGCCGCAAGGAGACCGTTTTTTAAAATATATATTAACCTGCGCAGCTGCAGCTTCCGCCTGTTGCACAGCCGCTGTTAGAACTATTTGAGAAAAATGGATTGCTGCTGACGATATTAGCATGCGGACTGACCGACTGGCCGATAATAAAGAGGATTTCATCCAGCAGCGATTGCAGCTGAAACTCCGCTCTTCTGTATTCCATGATAATCGGATGCATATCCAATGCTTTTTTGTACTGGTTAATCTCTTTTCTTTTCGAACTGAAATCAGGATGATATTTACCGAATCGTTCAACATCGGTAAAATCTTCTTTTAATCGTGCAAAATGTTTAATCATGCCTCTGACTTCCTCATCCGTATCCAAGAGCGCTTTATATTGACAGTAGTTTATATACTCTTCTGTTTCAGTAACCATATCGTTTAGAGAGTCTAGTGAATCCATAATTTCAAAATCTGTACTTGTTATCATATAATCACCTCTCCCCAATCATTTTATCATATTGATACATTTGTTACTATATGATAAATACCATTTGCAACTGGTATTGTAATAGATTAAAATTAGGGTAATGGATAAATGATAGGGGGCAAAATGATGGTTTTTGAAAACTCAGGTATTGAAAATGTAGTCATTCCACAAGGCTCACTGCAGGATATTATGAACCACAATGGTTGTGTTCTTGGCGGCAGTTGGGATTACGAGCGTATGACTTTCGATTATAAATACGAAATTCCTGAAGGTATTTATTACTTACGTTTTCCTGGATATGCTGTAGACGGAGATGTTGGTGCAAACAATGCAACAATGCAGTTAATGGACCCGTATATGGGTAAACATTACTACCCGACTGGCATTGAATACGGCAGCGACGAAGTATTCCCTGAACGCATCGTTGAACATGCGATCAGTAAAATCAGAGCAGTAAGCAAAGAATTAACTGAAGTTGCAGCTTATCATCAGTAAAGCGCTGCTACATAAAAAAACCTCTTACAGATCATTCTGTAAGAGGTTTCTTTAATTCTGATGGAATATTGCATCCCATAATCCGGTCGTTTCCCCGCCCGGATATAAAATGTAAAGAATGATGTAAACCATAATCCCTGTAATTGCAGTGAAGAACCAAATTGTTGCTGCTGTCATACCGAACTTTCTGTGCTGGCGCAGTTTGTTCTTCTTGCCGGTAAATACCTGGACTGCTCCAAAGATACCTCCAGTTGTCGCCAGTATAATATGACTGACAAGAAAAATTACATAGTAAATTTCCAGCGAATCAGGACCGCCGAACTGCGTATTTCCAAGAAAGACTGTTTTCGATATGTAAATAACGAAAAACGATAATGCTGAAATCGCAGCAAGTGTCATGAATCTCTCATGCGTTTCTACATTGCCTTTTTTAATATGGTAAACTCCTATTGCCATAAATATCGCACTCAGTACGATAAATGACGTACTAATCGTCGGCAGGATAAAATATATGTCCAAGATGTTTCCTCCTATATTCTAAAGCGATTATTCATTTCTTTTTGAGCCTGTGCTTTTTCTAAAGCACGTTCAGTAATCTGATCTTCATTTCTACGTTCTTCGTTAAACCATTTAAAGAATATATGAGCAAGCATTACACCAAAAAATACTTCCTGCAGAACTTTCATAATAATTCCGCCTGTCTGCTGATCGATCAGCGGCGTTGTATTAGTAAAATATTCAGGTCCTGATATCATACCTGCACCTGCGATACTGTCGAGAACTCCGGCAGGAACACATAATGCCATGGCACTTAACCATGCTTCACCTTCAGTAAATGTCGAGTACATAGGTGAGCTTGCAAAAATAATTAATGCGCATGCCGGTGTCACAAACGCACCGATACCGAAAACATAAAGCAGTTTAAACAGACCGCCCATTTGTTTTTCTTCCGGCTCGACCTTATTGAAAATTGGATAAAATGCCATTACAGCTGTCAGGAACATTACTGCAAGTACAAGCGTATGCAGTGTTGCACTCATCTTCAGGTTATCCATTACTACAGGCAGATGATAAATTGAGAATGAAGCGATAAGCAGCATCAGAGAATATAATGGTTTTTTAGCCCCGAGACGCAGTACGGGTCCGATCACCGGAAGCGTCACTAAATATTTCTGCAGATAATCCGGTATGCTGAAATATAAGAGCGGTGCGATTAAAAACAGTACAAATGCCATCTGCACCATATGGAATGTAAATAAAATATGACTTAATAAATCTACAGGTGCTCCGTACATTGCATAGAGCAGAATCATATTAACTGCGAACAGTGCGCCTTCTTTTTGAGTCAGCGGGCGCCCGCCTTCAAATTCCCTGTACCATCTCGTCGTTACAAGAAAAAATACTGCCGTAAGCAGAATGACGAAAGTCAGGAAAAATGGACTCCAGTTTGCCATGAAACCAAAAATCTTAATTGAAGTTATATTTTCCATTCGTACCACCTTAAATTTGACCTTATTACTTCTAGTATAAAATTATTAGCTTTATAACTCAAGGCGATAAAAACACACAAAGTGACAAACTGTTGACCAAAAAAAGATGGCCTCCAAAAGAGGCCATCTTTTTTTAGTATTAAATCGGTGAACCGATCCATACGATATAAATGAATGTTACACAGAATGAAACTGCGAAGAACATTCCTACAATCATAAACAGTTTAGCAAAATCATGCCCTTTATCTTTCATGTGCATGAAGTAATAGAATTGAAGTACAACCTGGATGAATGCAAACAGCATTACAATTCCCATTATAAATGTCGCATTAAAATCCAGTGCAACCATACCGAATGCCATAAATGTTAAGAAAATCATAAATGAAAATCCTGTAAGCTGCAGACGCATTTCTTTAGTTCTCTGACGTCGAAGATTTCTCAGCTGAGTGTCTGTCATTGATTTCCCTTGTAAATTAGCCATTTATATCACTCCTAACAGGTAAACGATTGTGAAGATGAATACCCACACAACGTCAATGAAGTGCCAGTACAGTGCTGCAGTGTTAACTTTAGCTGCTGTATAAACTGATAAACCGCGCGTTGCGTTACGGATAATCAGACCCGTAATCCAAATCAGACCGATAATTACGTGGAAACCGTGCGTACCAATCAGAATGTAGAATGCACTACCAAATGCGCTGGATCTGAATGTATGTCCAAGATGTACGTATTCATAGAACTCGTAAATTTCTAACGCAAGGAAGCCCGCGCCAAGTAATACTGTAATTGCTAACCATAACTGCATCTTGCTGAAATTATTATTACGCATGTGATATACAGCGTAAACACTCGTCAGTGACGATGTAAGAAGTAACATCGTCATGACAAAAGCAAGTTCAAGGTGGAACAGATCAGCTGCAAGCATGTGATCAGAGCTTGGCACGCTGTCTTTTAATGCGAGGTAAGTCGCAAATAATGATGCAAATAGTACTGTCTCTCCGCCTAAGAATGTCCAGAAACCGACGAATTTGTTTTTACCTTCGAGTGTTGCTGTCTCCGGGTGCTCAGGCCACTGTTCATTAGGGACATTATATTTCATTTCAGCCATTATTTAGCACCCCTTTCCTGTTCTTCAAGATCTCTTAATATTTCTTCTTTCGTTACATAGTATCCAAGGTCATCTTTGAATGAACGTGTAATCATTGAGATAAATGTAATTGCAAGTCCAATTACAAGTACCCAGAATGCCCAAGGTCTTACAGGTAAGTCTGCTACTGCATCGATTGCCCACTCTTTGCCTGAAGCAAAGTACAGTGCACCAAATGAAGCAATGAATAGTCCTAATGACATTACAAATGGAATGATTGAATTATTAGGCATGTGGAAATCATCAAGTGATTCCGCCGGAAGCATTTCTCCGTTACCTTCTTTTTTCTCAATCCAGAATGCATCTAGTCCGCGAACTAATGGAATCTGTGCAAAGTTATAATATGGTACTGGAAGTGGTAATGACCACTCAAGTGTACGTCCGTCGCCCCAAGGGTCGCGGCCGACTCTTTGGTTTTTCGCTACTGTCATAATAATGTTGATTACTAATATAATAACTGCCAGTGCCATAAATAATGCACCGATGGTCGAAACCATATTTGCTGCGTTGTAACCTTGTCCGTCCAAGTAAGTGAATACTCGGCGCGGCATTCCCCATAATCCTAAGAAGTGCTGGATAAGGAATGTCAGGTGGAAACCGATGAAGAATAACCAGAATGTTATTTTTCCTAATTTTTCACTCAGCATCGTAGCGAACATTAACGGCCAGTAGTAGTGAAGTCCTGCAAGTAATGCGAACACCACACCACCAACAATTACATAGTGGAAGTGAGCTACGATAAAGTATGAATCATGATACTGGTAGTCAGCTGGAGCTACTGCCTGCATAATACCAGTTACCCCACCCATAACGAATGACGGGATAAATGCAAGTGCGTACAGCATAGGTGTAGTAAATTCTATACTTCCGCCCCAGATTGTAAAGATCCAGTTAAATATTTTAATACCTGTCGGTACTGCGATTGCCATTGTTGCCAATGCGAAAATTGCGTTGGCTGTCGGTCCAAGACCAACTGTAAACATGTGGTGTGCCCATACCATGAATCCGAAGAAACCGATAAGCACTGTTGCGAATACCATTGCTGAGTAACCGAATAAACGTTTACGAGCAAATGTCGAGAATATTTCAGAGAATATTCCGAATGCCGGAAGGATTAAAATATAAACTTCCGGGTGACCGAAGATCCAGAATAAGTGTTCCCAGATAATCGTGTTTCCTCCAGCTTCTACTATAAAGAAGTTGGACCCGAACATACGGTCAAAGATTAACAGGAAAAGACCTACTGTTAATGGTGGGAATGCGAAGACAATCAGTACACCTGCAACAAGTGTAGTCCATGTCATAAGCGGCATTCTCATATACGTCATACCAGGTGCTCTCATCGTAATAATTGTTGTTACGAAGTTAATACCTGATATTAAAGTACCTGCCCCTGAAACCTGAAGTCCAAGTGCGTAGAAATCAATACCGTGTCCGGGTGATGCAATTGACAGTGATGCGTAGCTTGTCCAGCCTGCATCCGGTGCTCCGCCTAAGAACCATGAAAGGTTAAGGAAAATACCACCGAAGATAAATAACCAGACACCCAATGCGTTTAAGAATGGGAATGCTACGTCACGTGCACCAATCTGAAGAGGTACAGTAGCGTTCATAAACGCGAATAACAGCGGCATCGCTGCCAGGAATATCATCGTTGTTCCGTGCATTGTAATTACTTCGTTAAACAGTCCTGCTGAAAGGAAGTCGTTATTCGGCACTGCAAGCTGAATACGAATCAGCATTGCTTCGATACCGCCGAGTACGAAGAAGAATCCACCAGCAATTAAATACAGTATTCCAATTTTCTTATGGTCAACGGTTGTCATATAATCCCAAATCGTTGCCCAAACACCATTTTTCTTCGCTGTTGCTTCGGACATTGCTAGTTACCTCCCTCTTCTGATTCTTCATCTGCAGCCGGTTCTCTTAATGTCGAAACATCGCCTGAACCTTCTTCAACTTTAAGTTCCATTAAGTATGATGCGACTGCTTGAATTTCATCGTCAGTTAATTCGTAAGTGCCTGCCATTTTGTTGTCCGGTTTGAATGACTCAGGATCTTTAATCCATGCTTCAAGGTTTTCCTGATCATGTTCTAAGAATCCAGCGATTAAATCACGGTCACCGAAGTTAGTTAAGTTAGGACCCATAGCACCCGGGCTTGTCGGTGTAGCTGCGTGACATCCCATACATGAGTTATTGAAGATTTCTTCTCCGCGCTGTGCATCTTCAGATGAAGCCTGTACAGGTTCTTCAACTGCTTTCATATCTGCAAGCCACTGATCATACTCTTCTTCAGGTAATGCTTTAACTTTGAAATCCATTAATGCGTGTGACGGTCCGCAAAGCTCAGCACATTTACCATAGAATAATCGGTCTGCTTCCTGAGATGCGTCATCGTCGAATACTAAGTAGAAACTGTTAATTCCATCGATGTTAGTATCCATTTTACCACCGGCTGCCGGTACCCAGAATGAGTGTTTCACATCTGCGCCCTGCAGGTTGAAGTAAACTTTTTCATCAGTAGGAACTACAAGTTCCTGAGCTGTAACAACTTCTTCGTTAGGATATTCGAATTCCCACCAGTACTGATATGCTCTGACATTGATTACTGTTTCTTCAGCGTTTACATTGCCTTCAGCATCCGTCATTGCTTCAGTATCTGCCTGCTTAAATACGTAATAAACTGTTGGAATAGCTAAAACGATAAGCAGAAGAATCGGAATTGATGTCCAGATAACTTCAAGAGTGTGGTTTCCAGAAACATCTTCCGGTTCGAAATCCTCACCTTTTTTACTTCTGCGGCTCTTCAATACTGCGATAGTGAACAATACAGTAACGACTGCAATAACAAGCAGCATAATAATGATTGATAATATCATTAAGTTGAACTGTTCTTGTCCGACTTCGCCCGCAGGTCTTAGGGTACTTAATTCATTAGTACCACAACCGGCAAGGAAAAGAGTAAGTGCAGAAACTAATAATAGTGCCTTACCTTTAAGAAAACTTAAATTCATTGTTAGACCCCTCTTTCATTCATTTACTTTTTAAATATTCACAAGTAAGCCGGCTACGATTATCATAACGAAAAATATGACGACGTAGTTGAGTGAAAAGACAAATATTCGCCCGGCATAGCGATTATAGTCTGTAATCCGTTTGAACTGGTTAACACTTAAATAGAACCAGATAACATTAAGCACGGTTGTTAATGCAACAAACCATATACCGAGTTCAAACATCATCAGTGGTGTGAACAAAAGAAGTGTCACCCAAAAAATAATGGAGTTTCTAGTGCGAACATTTCCTTTCACAGAGGGAAGCATTGGAATACCTGCTTCACTGTATTCATCACTGCGTCTTATAGCAAGTGCATAGAAATGAGGCATTTGCCATAAGAACATTACGATAAACATTGACCACGCTAACATATGTAGATTCGGCTCAAAAACTGCCCATCCAATTAGCGGAGGCATTGCTCCAGGAATTGCTCCTATAATTGTGTTTGAGACAAGATGCCGTTTGGCAAAAATCGAATATACAACTGCATAACCAAACGCTGCGGTTAACCCTAGAACACCGACAGTCGCATTGATTAAAAATAACATTATCAGACCAGCCCCGACCATCGTAAACCCGATTGTGAGAATCTCTTTGCCTGAAAATGTTCCGTCAATACTCGGTCTTTCCTGTTTCGACTTCATCAGTCTGTCAATATCTCTGTCATAGAAATTATTAAGGGCACAAACGCCTCCGATGACTAGTGTCGTACCTAGAAGCATCAATAGCATGACAGGTATTGCTCCGAAAAATGAAATGTTATAATACATAACAGCAAGAAAAGCAGCTGCGAATGCAGGTATTAAGTTCGCTTTAATTATGCCATCCTTGATGAGTGTTTTAACTGCTTTCAGATCTTTACTGCGTGCTGTTTGATGTACCTCTTGCTGGTATACATCACTGTGCATCTATACGCCCCCTTTCATAAACAAACACATTTACCTTTAATAATAGATTATCCCGGTCACATTTTCTATACATATTTGAAATAAAATTGTTACTTTTTGCATTGTTCATGAATTATTCATCAATATGCCTCATTATGATACGGAATCTGCTTTATACTCAAAAGAGTATGGTATGAATCTCTACACTAGTTAATTTTACCATAGTTTTATAAATTGTTAAGAGCTATTCAAAACTTTGCACATTGCAAAGAACGTTATTCTAATATATATTTATTATTTGTATAGCGAACAGAAACGCGATTGTTTGAGGTGTTGCATTTGTATAGAAATTTAAAAGTTGTAGCAATTATTACGACACTGATTATGGTCTTTGTACAAATTGGTGGTGCACTGGTTACAAAAACAGGTTCTGAAGACGGCTGCGGAGAAACATGGCCGCTGTGTCACGGACAGCTAATTCCAAAAGACTGGCCGCTCGACACGATTATTGAACTCGCACACCGTGGAGTTTCAGGCGTTGCTATTATCTTCCTGTTAATATTAGGTTATATGGCCTGGAAACAGATTGGACATGTCCGGGAAGCCAAGTTCCTCATTTACTTATCACTCAGCTTTATTCTGATTCAGTCACTGATCGGAGCAGCAGCTGTAATCGGTATTTGGGAAGGCGATTTCGTACTGGCAGCCCACTTCGGTATTTCATTAATTTGTTTTGCTGCAGTATTTCTGCTGACACTGCTGATTTTTGAAGTCTCTTACGGACAGCATGAACGCAAAATTTATGTCAGTCCCTTCCTAAGATACAACACGATATTACTGACTATCTACATATATTTTGTTATCTACAGCGGAGCACTGGTAAGACACACAGACTCATCACTTGCATGTACAGAATGGCCGCACTGTATGCCGGGTGCAATAATGCCGGCTAACTTTTATCAGGCAGTACAGATGGGGCACAGATTCCTCGTCGGCATATTAGCAATATGGATGCTGATAATACTCATTCATGTACTGCGTAAATACAGTGATTCCCGGCTTATTAAAAACTGCTGGATTATTGCTTTCACGCTGCTGATGATGCAGGTAATCACCGGTATGCTGTCTGTCTTGACAATGGTTAATATTTTTGTTGCATTATTCCATGCATTATTTATTACCTTGCTGTTCGGGCTGCTCTGTTATTTCATTATGCTGTTATCGAGAAATAAAGACTAGAACTTAAACCCGTCAATCTCCGGATTGACGGGTTTTTTAATTTTTACATATATTCTCTCTGTTTCGGGTATTGCTTCATAATATCTAAAATTTTATTAAAGGGGATGTATTCATGAAAGATATATTCGCTCTGCTTAAACAAGGGAGTATGGCCGCTCTGACCGCAGCAATTGTAAACTTTGTGCTGGCCGGTCTGAAAGGGCTGGCGTTCATGTTTACGGCAAACGTTGCCATGTTCGCAGAAATGATGCACTCTCTCGGAGATGCCATTAACCAGCTTTTCGTCTTTACCGGGTCCAGTCTTTCAAAGAAAGCTCCGACTAAAAGATTTCCGTTCGGGTTCGGCCGCCTGGTCAATCTTGTATGTTTGTTCGCCATTATAATAGTTGCTATTCTTTCTTACGAAACTGTAAGAGAAGGTATTCATCACATTATCGAACCGCTGCCGGTTCAAACCGATACTACGATGCTGCTTATTAATATAGGCGTACTCTCAATCGCAGCCGTTCTGGAAGGTTTCGTACTGTACAAGGCAGGTAAGGAACTGCTGCAGCAGGCTGAACAGCCTTATGACGGTATTAAACCGCTGACGCTGAGCTACAAACATATGAACCGTGCAAAGCCTGCGACAAAACTTGTCTTTTTAGAAGATACCGTTGCAACTTCCGGTGCTCTGCTTGCAATTATCGGTATATTAATCGGACGCTTTGCCGGCGTTGAACAAGCGGAAGGTGTCGTTTCGGTAATCATCGGTCTGATGATGTTCTACATCGTCTATAAAGTATTTATGGAGAATGCTGCCGGCGTGCTTGGGGAAAGCGATCCCCAGATGGAACAGCGTATCTCCCAGATCGTTTTCAGAAATGATGATATTAAAGATATTCAGAAACTCATCGTTATAAAAGAAGGCGATGATCTCCACGTAGAAGTCGTAGCGGAAATTGCTCCGGACTTAACTGTCGAATATACTAACAAATTAAGAGATAACATCGAAGCGCTGATTATGAAACAAAATCATATCGCTGACGTCAACCTGGAGTTCGAAGTAGATGACGGACGACGCTCATGGCCTGAAACGCAAAACCAGCTTGAAAATAAGACAGGTAAAAAATAATATTTTTTAAAATTAAAACCTCCGGAAATTAAATTTCCGGAGGTTTTTTTATTATCTTTGTTTTTTAAGTTCAATTTCTTTCTGTTTAACGTGCTTGGCTGCAATAATCAAGAGTCCGATAGCAATCGACACACTCAGGAACGATGATCCCCCATAGCTTAAGAGCGGCAGCGGCACACCCGTAAGCGGAATAATTTTGGAAATACCGCCAACGTTTATAAAAACCTGCATCGTAATATACATTGCCACACCAATGCATATAATTCTGTAAAATGTATCCATTGAACGGTGTGCATATGACAATGCTTTTAAAATTATTATCAAGTACAGCAGAACTATAAACAGCACTCCCACCAGACCAAGCTCTTCAGCGATAACCGCCATTATAAAATCCGTATGGGGTTCCGGCAGATAACCGAGTTTAATTATCCCGTTGCCGATTCCGGTACCGAACAGCCCGCCGTGAGATATTGCAATCAGCGAGTTGGTCAGCTGATACCCTGTTCCCATCGGATCGTTAAACGGATGAAAGAACGTCTCAATACGGTGCATCTGATACTCAGACAGCACTGAACCGTTAACGAGGTAAAGCACACCCGCAATGACACTGAGTGTCGCTGTACCGAGCACTGCCGTCCACCCTATTACTTTAAGCGGAATACGGATGTATAAAAACATGCTGAGAATTATCGCAGCAATAACCATCCATGTACCAAAGTCATTAATCATTACCATTCCTGAAATAACGAGTATAAAAACCAGCGGAATAATACTTGTTAATTCATCATTGTCTATACGTTTCTCTCTTCTTGAATATATGTACGCCAAATATAAAATCGCAACGACTTTAAAAAATTCAGATGACTGCAGACCGAAACCGCCGACTCTGATCCAGTTACGCTGTCCGTTAACTTCGGTACCGAAGAACATTGTAACCATGAGCAGAATTATAATGCCCGCCAGCATCAGCATCTGTACACCTTTCATTTTGAAAAAGTTACCGCTCATAAAATAAGTCATAAAAAATACGAGACTGAATCCGAGTATAATAAACATCAGGTGTCTGATATAGTAATGTTCAGAGTTGCCCTCGTTCATCTGTGCAGGCACCATGCTCGCACTGTAAACCATAACCAGACCGATGAGCGACAGTGCAACATATGCGATTAGTATTAAAAAATCCACGTATTTTGAATACGATTTAACATAGTTGAAAAAATTTCTTATAAATTGCACGGCTGGTCCCTCATTTAAAAAAGTCTAAAGAAATATTCTTTAGACTCGATTCTTTTCTTTTTCCATATATGCTTCGTGTACTTTGGATACTTCAACTTCAAGATGATCCAGAATATCACGGCCGTCTTGTGCGTCAACCAAACCAAGTCTCACTGCAAAATTTATTTCTTTCGATAGGCCGAACATTTGTGTATCCAGTACTTCTTCAAAAACAGGACACTGGGGCATCGTTAAATTTTCCATTTGAACTTTGATTAGTTGGAGAATTCTGTCGGCGTCTTTGTCCAATTGATCATAAGCAATTTTACTCATTTGTTTTTCAGCAGACACGCGGTTCCCCCCTCATTTACTCTTCATAAAATTTTATCTTAACAATCATAAAAAAGCAAGTAACATCCGGACATGTAATAGTGAACATTTATGTATCCTTTGTATAATTTTATTGAAAACTTTGCTATAATTTCTAAGCAAAGGGAGCGATATTAAATGATTATTCAACTTACCGGCAATGTCCGATATCAAATTACTCTGGATCCATCGACTTGGATATTCGACGATCGTAAAATTGTCCTCGAGGATTTACTGGCACAGGCAGAGGACGGCGAAGAAATTACTTTCAATGATGAAACTGAGTGGAACCGCCAGATTATCGAAGGGGAAACAAAACCGCCTACGCTGAAATCTGAAAAGAAACATAAGAAACGCGAGCTTTTGGAAAATTCATTCGTTATCAGTCTTGCACCTTTCCTTGAATATGCCGAAGCATATGAAGATGAAGAGGCGAAAATTGTTTTTGTACATAATGATGGTGAAACTGAACTTCTTTACAAAGACCGCGAAACATTTTATGCGCATTTCTCAAATAAAGGCAAACGTCTGCATGAGGACGGATTGTTCGATTTACTTGTTGTCGACAGCGACGGCATTGAAAAAGAGCGTCTCGTTTATGTAACAAAAATAGAATTCAAATAAAAAAAATTCCGCGAATATAATGTTCGCGGAATTTTTGTTATTTCTTATTGCGCCGGCGGGCCTTTCGGTTGTGCAATGTTACCCTCTTTTCTTTCTTTATGCAGTCTGTATCTGTACCCTGCGAGTATTATTGCAATAACAATTAAACACTCGGCAACAGGATAGAATGCTCCGAAAAAAGTAAGGAAGATTACACCGATAAACATCAGTATATAGATGACCACCGTTTGCCACAGCTTAACTTTGCGGGCAAATCCCAGTTGATACACGATGGCACACAGCACGAAAATCGTAATGAATAAATACCACATACCGGCTTCAGGATTAGAATCCAGGCCATATAATCTCCCGAAGAAAGTGAGACGCTCTGTTAAGCCTGTCCCGCTCTCGGTGTTCAGGAGAATGAGGGAATTAAACAACTGCCTCACTCCACTTCGCTAATATTACTTGCTCTTTTTATACGCTTTCTCACGAGCGTTTTTCTCTAAAATTTTCTTGCGCATACGAACTGTTTCCGGAGTAATCTCCACAAGCTCGTCTTCGTTAATGTACTCAAGTGCTTCTTCAAGAGTCAGAGATCTAGGTTTCTTCATCGTAGTTGTCTGCTCTTTGTTAGCTGAACGGATATTGTTGGCAGCTTTAACTTTAGTAATGTTAACTGCCAGGTCATTTTCACGTGAGTTCTCTCCAACAATCATACCTTCGTATACTTCAGTTCCCGGCTCCATAAAGTTAGTACCGCGTCCTTCAAGTGCAAGGATTGAGTATGTGCTTGCCACACCTTTATCAATCGATACAAGTACACCGTTACGGCGTCCGCCGATACGTCCTTTAACTACTGGACGGTACTCTTCGAAAGTGTGGTTAATGATGCCGTAACCGCGTGTCATTGACATGAATTCCGTACGGTAACCGATAAGTCCGCGTGCAGGTATAAGGAATGTCAGACGAGTCTGGCCGTTTCCTGTAGTAACCATATCGAGCATTTCACCTTTACGTGTACCCATTGATTCGATAATGCTGCCTGTGTTTTCTTCGTGAACATCAATTTGTACACGTTCGAACGGCTCACATTTAACTCCGTCGATTTCACGGATGATAACTTCAGGTTTTGAAACTTGAAGCTCGAATCCTTCACGGCGCAAGTTTTCGATAAGAATAGACAGGTGAAGCTCACCGCGTCCTGAAACTCTCCATGCATCCGGCAGATCTGTATGGTCTACACGCAGTGATACATCCGTCTCTAATTGAAGCTTTAAGCGCTCTTCAATTTTTCTGGCTGTAACATGCTTACCTTCACGACCTGCGAATGGCGAATTGTTTACTGCAAATGTCATCTGCAGTGTCGGCTCATCAATGTGAAGTACAGGAAGTGCTTCCTGTGCATTTGTCGGTGTAATTGTTTCACCAACGTTGATATCTTCCATACCGCTTATCGCAATAAGGTCTCCGGCTTTGGCACTTTCAATTTCAACACGTGCAAGTCCGAGGAAACCAAAAATTTTCGATACACGGAAGTTTTTAGTCGTTCCGTCCACTTTAATTAATGATACAGTTTCTCCTACGTTAATCGTTCCGCGGAATACGCGTCCGATTCCGATACGGCCGACATAGTCGTTGTAATCCAGTAATGATACTTGGAATTGCAGCGGTTCGTCACTGTTATCAACAGGTGCCGGTACATAGTCTAAAATCGTATCGTAAATTGATTGCATGTTTTCATCCTGCTCGCCTAATTCCAGACTTGCAGTACCGTTCATTGCTGATGCGTATACAACCGGGAATTCCAGCTGTTCGTCATTTGCATCGAGTTCGATAAATAATTCAAGAACATCATCCACTACTGCTTCAGGGCGTGCACTTGGTTTATCGATTTTATTTACTACTACTACCGGTTTTAAGTTTTGTTCCAATGCTTTTTTAAGTACGAAGCGCGTTTGCGGCATCGTTCCTTCATATGCATCGACAACGAGAATTACCCCGTCAACCATTTTCATAATACGTTCTACTTCTCCACCGAAGTCAGCGTGACCAGGTGTATCTAAAATATTTATACGTGTATCTTTGTAGTCGATCGCCGTATTTTTTGCCAGAATTGTAATTCCGCGTTCGCGTTCAATATCATTCGAGTCCATGGCACGCTCTTCAACGTGTTCATTTTCACGGAAAATACCGGATTGTTTTAACAGCTGGTCCACAAGTGTCGTTTTACCATGGTCTACGTGTGCAATAATTGCTATGTTTCTAATGTTTTCTCTCAGGTTCATCAAGAGGATTTTCCCTTCGTATATAGAATATCTTTATAACCGTAACAGTATACCACATTTTTTACCAATCTGAACAATCAGAGATTTATTTTTTATGATATAATTCGAAATAAGACAAATGACTTTTAGGGGAATACTTATGGAAAAGAAAAAATCAAAAGCTGTATTTTTCATACTCGCTGTTTTGGCAGTGTTAGTAATGATTGCATTTTCAGTCTTCATTGCTGAAGAGATGATTATACTGGCAGTACTGTCCGTTTTAGTGTTTATTGCCATTTTCGGTGCAGGTTTTACACTGAAGAAAAAGTATCGTGAGAATGGCTGGATCTAACTTCAGTTTTTAGTTAACTGCTTATTTATTATAACAGATTTCCTTATTTGTATTGGAAAAACAGGGAAATCTGTTATATTTTTTTGTCATTTTTTTAATTTCTGTGTTTTGACGGTAATTTACAGCCGTTTAATAATGTACTTATCATTATTAAAGGAGCTTTGCTGTGAGACAAAAAAATGAAAAATTAAAAGTTTACGAATTTCTGTATAACCGGTTGCCTTTTAGCGATGACGAGACTGAAGAATTCGAAGCAATGCAGCGGATGGACCTGCTGGAAGAACATTTTGACTTATACCTCGGCAAGATTAATCAGGAAAATATGGAACTGTTCTGGCATTGTGAAGTCATAATAGGCACAGATCACGAACTGATTAATGTGCTGATAGCAACTGAGTATTGCTACTACTTATTCATTCTTCATGATTATGCCGGCGAACATTTCATTAATCCTTTTAATATTTTAATCGACAGTAATTACGAAGCTGTCTACGATTTAAACCGGACGGGAAAAGTTTATGAAAAATTTAAAGAGGAGCTTATCGATGACGGCAAGTTCCAGCGTCCGATTATTATTAAACATGTCGTAATGAATGAGACGTTCAGACTCGCTAAACGACCGTCTGATCAGTTTTTATCGCTTAAAAATCTTCCTCATTATTTAAAAGCTATCGAGCACAGTGCTGTAATCAGAAAAAAGCAGCCGCGTCCGGGATTGCAAAGTTAAAAAACCGTGCGGTAGTCTCTGACGCAGCTGCAAATGAATTTACGTACGGTTTCAAATGCACAGCCTGCATGGAGTTTGAACTTGCACTTCTGAGCAGTAAATTAATTATGTGTGAAGCCTGCCACACTATCCATAATATCGAAAATATTTTCACAGATTATTTTGATATGCTGGGCCTCTTAAACATTACCCAGCCCTATTCCAAAAAAGAAATTAAGAAACATATTAATGTTCCGCTCAGTAACTATGCTCTTTTAAAATACATTAATAAACTGTTTACGAAAACATCTAAACAGGCTCAGCAGTATTATTATAAGTCGTGAAATGCATCATGGAATTCATGCAGTATTTTATCGTCTGTAAAGTGGCCGAGTATTTCCCCGTGTATTTCCGGATTGCCGCTGATGACACTCGTCGAACGTAAGAGCGGCAGTTCACCGCCGTATATATCTGTTGTTTTGTAACCGAGTTCTCCGGTAATAATCGCACCGCCGGTATAATCCCACGGATACAACTTGAGAAACATCAGTGCGGAAATCTGGCCTTTTGCAAGCATCGCAAACTCAAGTGCTGCCGAACCGTATGAACGGACACTGCGCGACTTGGCCATAATTTCAAAGAACGGGCTGCGTGCTGCCTCGCCAAGTACTCTTTTCGGATTGATGGCGACGAGTGATTGGTTTAGCGGGACGTTCTCAGCAGGCTTTAGAGCCCTGTCGTTCACAAACGCACCGTTATTATATTTAGCATGATACAAATCCCGTTTCATGCAATCGTAGATTAATCCGCAATACGGTTCACCATCGATAAAGATTCCGATGGATATTGCGAAATTCTCACCCTGGTGCACGAAATTTAAAGTACCGTCAATCGGATCGACAATCCAGATAACTCCTTCAGTATCTTTTATATTTTCACCATGTCCCTCTTCACCGATAATCCGGTGCTCCGGAAAACGTTCCAGAATTCTGGTATATAACAACTGTTCTGTTTCTTTGTCGACATCGGTAACCAAATCATTTGGATTTGATTTGCTGTCTACCTGAAACTCCTGAGTCATGCGTGTTTCGATAAATTTCCCTGCTTCAACGATTAATTCTTTGCCAAAGTTATATATATCCATGAATACACCTCAATCATTTGATTGCTATACAACTTTATTTTATCATAAGAGAGACCTTTTGAAAGGAGCTCAACCTTAATGAAGTATACATTTACACAAACAGACTTCGATGTCTTCAATATCAGCGGCCTCGAAAACAGAATGGCAGCCCTTATTGAAAACACCCGCCCGAAGCTCGAACATCTCGGAGAACACTTCAGTTCATATATAACTGAAATGACCGGTGACGAAACATACGCACATGTAGCTAAACACGCTCGACGTACGACGAACCCGCCAGATGACACATGGGTCGCATTCAGCACGAACCCGCGGGGCTACAAAATGATGCCGCACTTCCAGATAGGCTTATACAACAGCCATGCATTTTGCATGTACGGTATTATTTACGAATCAAAAGACAAACAGCGCCTGGCTGAAAACTGGCTGAACAATATGGATAAATTCGATAACCTGCCTCAGGACTATCAAATTTCATTAGACCATATGAAACCAGCTAAAACAGCACTTAACGAACTGTCGGATGATGAACTTGAAAAAGGACTTATCAGACTCCGTGACGTTAAAAAAGGTGAATTCTTAGTCGGTAAAGTATATAAACCAGGTGACGAAGAATTAAGTTCTGATGAGGTGTTTATTAAAGATCTTGAACAGGTTATGGAAAACCTTGTTCAGTTCTATCATCAGGACTGATATATTAGTTAATTAACGCAAAATCCATATGGATTTTGCGTTTTTGTCTGTATTGGTCTCTGGGCACGGAGGCGTGCAATCCATCTTAATATATAAAATAACCCGTATATCAGACTCCCTCGGACTGGAGCTGACGTACGGGTTTATTATTTACAGCACAGTTATTTGTTCTCTCGTTATTGTTTTATGATTTGATTTCAGCGAAAGCGCCTGGATTTGTTCCATTTTACTGAGATCCAGATTCCCGCCGCTGACGATAACCCCCGTGTGCTGGGAGTCAATTTTGTCGTTATATGCAAGGAGTGCTGCGAGTGCTGATGCACCTGCACCTTCAACTAATGATTTCGTACGCTCAAGCAGGTAAATCATTGCATAAGCAATTTCGCTTTCCGACACACAGTATATTTCATCTACATACTGACGTACAACCTGCTGCGTTAATTCACCGGGCTGCTTGACCGCGATACCTTCTGCTATCGTACTGCAGCTGTCCAGTACCACATGGTCGTCTTTTGTGTAATATGATTTAAACATCGACGGTGCGTTTGCTGCTTGCACTCCGATTACTTTAATAGATGGTTTGATCATCTTCGCCGCTACTGCAATGCCGCTGATTAAACCGCCGCCGCCTATCGGTACGATAATCGTATCCAGCTGCGGGATTTCTTCCAGCATTTCTACTCCGATTGACCCCTGGCCTGCCATAATGTCATAGTCATCAAAAGGATGGACGTATGTCGCACCTGTCAGTTTTTTATGTTCCAGAGATGCAGTAAATGCTTCCTGGAAACTTTGCCCGACAAGTCTAACTGTCGCACCATATCCTTTTGTTGCTTCTACTTTAGCTGAAGGTGTGTCTTCAGGCATAAAAATAGTAGCAGTGGCGTTTAATTTTTTGGCAGCCAGTGCAACACCCTGTGCATGATTTCCCGCTGATGCAGTCACCACACCTGCTGCCAGCTGTGCCGGTGTCAGTTTCGACAGTTTATAAGAAGCTCCCCGGTATTTAAACGCACCGGTTTTCTGATGATTTTCCAATTTCATATAAACATTTTTACCGGTTCTTTCATTTGTAGTTTGTGATGTTACCACCGGTGTTTTGTGTACATTGCCCCGCAGATATTCCATAGCATCTCTGACTAAATCATTATTTAACGAATTCCCAAAAGACCACGCTCCTCAAAAGCTGTTATTTTTTCTTCATTTAATAAAGTTAATGCAATATCATCCCAGCCGTTAATTAATTTTTCTTTATGATAGGCCGGAATTTCAAAGTTCAATGTTTTCCCGCTGCTGTCTGTAATTTCCTGTTTTTCTAAATCTACCGACAGATTAAATTTCCCGTCTTTGGACTGTTCCTGCCATTCTGCTATCTGCTCTTCCGGCATTTTAATTAGTATAATACCGTTTTTAAATGCGTTAGAGTAGAATATATCCGCAAAACCCGGTGCGATGATAACTTTGTAACCGTAGTCAAGCAGTGCCCACGGAGCGTGTTCTCTGGATGAACCGCAGCCGAAGTTATCACCAGCAACCAATACCGAAGCACCATCAAATTTCGGATCATCCATATCGAAATCTTCACGTTTCGAGCCGTCGTCATTAAATCGCCAGTTATGAAAAACGAATTGTCCAAATCCTGTTCGTTCAATGCGTTTTAAAAACTGCTTCGGGATAATCTGGTCTGTATCAACATTGGAACGGTTCAGCGGATATACTTTACCTTTATGCTTTGAAATTGCCTCCATAATTACCCTCCTATGCAGTCACTCTGCTCTGATATTGTCGAACGTCTACGAAACGTCCGTTAATCGCCGCCGCCGCCGCCATTTCAGGACTGACAAGATGTGTTCTTGCTCCATTTCCCTGACGGCCTTCAAAGTTCCGGTTTGATGTTGATGCACAGCGTCCGCCCGGCGGCACCGTGTCTTCGTTCATACCAAGACATGCACTGCATCCGGCGTTGCGCCATTCGAATCCTGCATCGATAAATACTTTATCGATACCAAGTGCTTCTGCTTCCTGTTTAACAAGGAATGATCCCGGTACAACAATCGCTTTGACACCTTCTTTAACTTTACTGCCCTGAATAATCTCTGCAGCACGCTGTAAGTCCAGCACCCGGGAGTTCGTGCATGATCCGATAAAGACATGGTCAATTTCAATATCAGTAATCGCCATTCCTTCTTCAAGACCCATATATTCTAACGCCCGTTTCGTTGAATCTTCATCTTGTGCATCGCTGATTACAGGTGTTGCTGCGCTTATTGGGACAACCATGCTGGGATTAGTCCCCCATGATACCTGCGGTTCAATTTCAGAAGCGTTAATTTCAAGTATTGTATCGTATTCTGCACCTTCATCTGTACTTAAGCTCAGCCACTCTTCACTAAGCGCCTTATATTCCGCTTCATCTCCAGGAACATAACGTCGTCCGCGAAGGAAGTCTACGGTCGTTTCATCCGGTGAAATGAGACCTGCACGCGCACCGCCTTCGATTGACATATTACATACTGTCATACGGCCTTCCATCGTTAAATCCCTGATTGCCTGACCGGTATATTCAACGACATGTCCTGTACCGAAGTCGACACCGAACTTCGCGATAATCGCTAAGATTAAATCTTTCGCCGTTACACCGACACTTAAGTTTCCGCTGACTTTGACATTCATAGTTTTCGGTTTTGACTGAGTTAATGTCTGTGTTGCAAATACGTGTTCCACTTCACTCGTTCCGATACCGAAAGCAAGTGCTCCAAAAGCACCGTGCGTTGACGTATGTGAGTCTCCGCAGACAATTGTTTTACCCGGCTGTGTTAAACCAAGCTGCGGCCCGATTATGTGAACAATTCCCTGATCCGGGTGATACATATCCGCGAGCTTAATACCGAATTCCTCACAGTTTTTCTTTAATGCATCCATCTGTTTTTGTGCGATGGCATCCTGTGCGTCTTCTCTGTTTTTTGTCGGTACGTTATGGTCCATTGTTGCAAACGTTAAATCCGGACGGCGGACTTTTCTATTATTTAAGCGTAATCCTTCAAAAGCCTGAGGTGAAGTCACTTCATGGATTAAGTGCTGATCGATATAGAGCAGATCCGGTTTGCCTTCTTCTTGATGAACGACATGACGTTCCCAGATTTTTTCGATTATTGTTTTTTTCTGAACCATGTTAACCTTCTCCTTTAACTTTTTTATAGACAGCTGATAATTTTTTCAGTCATTTCAGTCGTAGATAACGTTGATGCTCCGTCAATTTTTAAGTCTGCCGTTTTAAATCCATCTGCAAGCACCTGATTTACAGCTGTTTCTATTGCTGCTGATTCTTCGTGCAGGCCGAATGAATATTTAAGCATCATGCCGACAGACAGCATCATACCGATTGGATTTGCTTTATTCTCTCCTGCAATATCAGGTGCCGAACCGTGAATCGGTTCGAACAGCCCTAACCCGCTTTCGCTTATACTCGCTGACGGAAGTACGCCGAGCGAGCCTGTAATTACAGATGCTTCATCACTTAATATATCTCCAAACAAGTTTTCAGTGACGATAACATCGAAGTAAGAAGGATTCGTAATCAATTTCATCGCAGCTGCATCAACAAGTTCATGTTCTACAGTTACTTCAGGGTATTCTTTACTAATGGTATTTACTATCTCACGCCACATCCGGCTCGATTCCAGCACGTTTGCTTTATCAACTGATGTTAAATGTTTACGTCTTGTCATCGCTGTATCAAAAGCGGCGCGCACGATACGTTCAATTTCATTATATGTGTAGGTCAATGTATCCACGACGCTCTGTCCGCCGTCACGTCGTTCACTCGGCTGTCCGAAATACAGACCGCCTGTCAGTTCTCTGACAATCATTAAATCACTGCCGCGAACGATACTCTGTTTTAATGGTGATGAAGCTTCCAGTGATTCGAATATCGTTACCGGACGCATATTCGCAAACAGATTAAAATGTTTGCGGATCCTTAACAGCCCCTGTTCCGGACGTATGCTGCTGTCTGTCCATTTCGGACCGCCGACTGCTCCGAGCAGAATGGCATCTGCAGTTTCACATGCCTCAATTGTTTCAGCAGGCAGCGGATCGTTATGTTTATCTATTGCAATGCCGCCTATATCTTTCGACTCAGCTGTAAATTCGTGATTATATTTTTCTCCCACAGCTTTCAGCAGCTCGTGAGCCGAGTTCATTATTTCCGGACCGATACCATCTCCGGGAAGTGTAATTATATGTTTTTTCATTGCCGTTTCTCCTCTTTATGCATTTACGCTTACTGCAGGTTCTGCCGCCTGTTCACTCATCAGATAGCGGTTTACTGCATTAATATATGCATTCGCCGAGGCTTCAAGCACGTCTTGAGCCGTGCCCCGTCCTGAAAACTGCTGATTGTTAATATTAAGCTGAACACGTGATTCTGCAAGCGCATCTTTCCCGCCGCCGACCGAGCTCAGCTGGTAATCAAGCAAGTTCGTCGTTTCAGAAAGTATTTCCTGTATTGCTTTATACAATGCTTCAACACTCCCCGAACCTGTAACTTCATGTGATACCTGTTTACCTTCGGGTGTCACTACATCGATATGTGCTTTTGTCTGACCGTCCTGTTCATAATTCACGTGGAAGTTTTCGAGGACATAGCGTTCAATATTCGATGCATCTGTTTTTATTTCCATAATGATTGAATAGATATCATCGTCAGTAACTTCTTTCTTATGATCTGTCAGCTCTTTAAAGTTCTTAAATGCTGCTGCCAGTTCTTCATCAGTCAGCTCGACATTAAATGATTTCACTTTATCTTTAAATGCGTGGCGTCCTGAATGTTTTCCAAGGAACAGTGTGTTCGCTGAATCTGCCGAAACCCCGACAAGTGCCGGAGAAACAATTTCATATGTCTCCGCATTTTTCAGCATGCCGTCCTGATGAATTCCTGATTCATGTGCGTAAGCATTGCGGCCGATAATTGCTTTGTTCGGCTGCACCGCCATGCCTGTCAGTTTAGCGACTATATCACTTGAACGTTTAATTTCCTGAAGATTTAAGTTCGTTGTATATGGATAAAAGTCTCCGCGGATGTGAAGTGCGACAGCAATTTCTTCCAATGCAGCATTTCCTGCACGTTCACCGATACCGTTAATGGAGCATTCTATTTGTGTCGCTCCATTTTCAATACCTGCGATCGAGTTTGCGACTGCCATGCCAAGATCGTTATGACAATGTGTAGAGAGAATTGCTTCTTTAATATTCGGAACATTTTCCGAAACGTATTTAAACATTTCGCCGTATTCTTTCGGTGTTGTGTAGCCGACCGTATCAGGCAGGTTAATAATTGTTGCACCTGCCTCAATGACAGCTTCGATAATCTCAGCTAAGAAAGGCAGTTCAGTACGCGATGCATCTTCTGCTGACCATTCCACTTCATTAAATAATGTTTTGGAATACTTCACCATTTCTGCTGACGTATCAATTACCTGCTGCTTATCCATCTTCAGTTTGAATTCACGGTGAATCGGACTCGTCGCTAAAAAGATATGAATTCTCGGACTTGGTGTATTTTTCAATGCTTCGTATGCACGATCAATATCATGTTTTTTCGTTCTCGCCAGTGCCGTTACCGATGACTTCTTAATCGTATCTGCAATGAGTTTCACTGCCTGGAAGTCACCTTCTGAAGATGCAGGAAAGCCTGCTTCTATAACGTCGACGCCGAGTCGTTCGAGCTGCTTTGCAATCTCCAGTTTTTCCTGTTTATTTAAGTTGACTCCCGGTGACTGCTCACCATCTCTCAGCGTAGTATCAAAAATTTTAATATCAGTTATATCAGTCATATTGACCTTCCTCTCTTCAGTTTTTATTTTATCTGATTGGATTTTGAACAAATGGCATTAAGTCTCTCAATTCCTGACCGACTGCCGTAATCGGATGGTTATATTCGCTGTTATTGATTGCGTTGTACTGAGGACGTCCCGCCTGATTTTCCAGAATCCATCCTTTAGCGAACTGGCCATTCTGGATTTCTGTCAGAACTTCGCCCATACGTTCTTTAGTTTCTTCATTGATTACACGCGGTCCGCTGACAAAGTCGCCCCACTGTGCTGTATCGGAGATCGAGTAGCGCATGTTTTCCATTCCGCCTTCGTACATTAAGTCCACGATAAGTTTTAATTCATGCAGACATTCGAAGTAGGCAACTTCCGGCTGATAGCCAGCTTCAGTTAATGTTTCAAAACCTGCTTTAACTAATGAAGTCAGCCCGCCGCATAATACTGCTTGTTCTCCGAATAAATCCGTTTCTGTTTCTTCCTGGAATGATGTTTCGAGTACTCCGGCACGTGCAGCTCCAATGCCCTGAGCATAAGCTTTAGCAACATCCGAAGCATTTCCTGTTACGTCCTGGAATACACCGAATAATGCAGGTACACCCGCTTCTTCCTGGTATGTACGGCGCACTAAGTGTCCCGGTCCTTTAGGAGCAACTAAAAATACGTCTACATTTTCCGGAGGTACAACCTGATTGAAGTGAACGTTAAAGCCGTGTGCGAAAGCCAAGGCACTGTGCTCTTTTAAATTGTCTTTAATTTCCGCTTCATATACTTTCGGCTGTCCTTCATCCGGCAGTAATACCATCGTTACGTCAGCATCTTTAACTGCTTCACCGACAGTTCTTACATCAAAGCCGTCTTCTTTCGCTTTATCGAATGATTTACCTTTACGCAGACCGACGATTACATTATGGCCTGAGTCTCTTAAGTTTTGGGCATGTGCATGCCCCTGCGAACCGTACCCTACGATCGCTACTGTTTTACCCTGTAAGCTCGCTGTATTGATATCTTTGTCATAATAAACTTTAGCCATAATTTAATTTCTCCCTTTATATATATTATTTTTTTAAACACTTAGTGTTTTTAAATCCTGAATGCTTTTTTGCTGTCCGCGTCTGAATGCTGTAACACCCGTACGGGATAAATCTTTCAGACCGTATGGTGTGAGCAGTTCGATTAACGCATCCACCTTATCAGGTTTGCCTGTTAATTCGATAATGAGTGAGTTTCTTGAAACATCGAGCACCCGTGCTCTGAACGGTTCGATAATACTTTGAATTTCACTTCTCGATGTACTGTTCGCTCCAACTTTAATCAGGGCAAGCTCTCTCGAGACAATTTTAGAATCGGTTATATCGTCGACTTTCAGAACATCGATTTGTTTGTGCAGCTGTTTAGTCAGCTGTTCCGAACTTTTATCGTTCGCAATATCAACGACAATTGTCATCTTCGATATGCCCGGAGCTTCCGATACACCGACTGTAATACTTTCGATATTAAAACCGCGTTTGGCAAGCATGCCTGTGACTCTGTTCAGAACTCCGCTTGAATTTTGTACCGTTAATGTGATTATTCGCTGCATTTTCTCACTCCTATCATTTCGTGATTTCCTTTACCTGCCGGAACCATTGGATATACAAGATCAAGTTTTACAACTCTTGCATCAATAAGTACAGGTTCATCTGACGTCATCGCTGCTCTCAGTTCATCTGATACTTCGTCCTCCTGTGTGTATCTGAATGATTTAACACCAAAGCTCTCACCCAGTTTTACAAAATCCGGATTCGTCTGCATCAGTGATTCAGAGTAGCGCTCGTCATAAAACTTCTCCTGCCACTGTCTTACCATGCCAAGTGCTTCGTTGTTGACGATAACTACTTTTACCGGCAGATTGTACTGCTTAAGTGTCGCGAGTTCCTGCATTGTCATCTGGAACCCGCCGTCACCGACAACAGCAACAACTGTTTTTTCCGGGAATGCAAGCTGTGCACCGATTGCTGCAGGAAGGCCGAAGCCCATCGTTCCAAGTCCGCCTGAAGTAACAAAATGATTCGGCTGATTAAAACTGTAGAACTGTGCACTCCACATCTGATGCTGGCCGACATCTGTTGTTACTATCGCTTCGCCGTCAGTTGCTTCATATACTTGCTCGATAAGCCACTGCGGTGAAATTAAATCTTCACTGCGTTCATACCACAGCGGATTCTGTTCTTTATCAGTCTGTGTTTTATGTCTCCAGCTGTCGATTACTTTCATATTACATTGTCCCGCATTTAACAGTTCCAGCGCTTCTTTCGCATCTGCAACGACCGGTATTTGAGTTTCGATGTTTTTTCCGATTTCAGCCGGATCGATATCGATATGTGCGACTCTGGCATGCGGCGCAAAGTCAGGAATTCTGCCTGTCAGTCTGTCATCAAACCGTGCACCGATATTGATCAGTAAGTCAGCATCATGGATTGCCATATTCGCGGCATACGTTCCGTGCATTCCCGCCATGCCAAGGAAGTTTTTATCGTCTGCGTTAAATGTTCCAAGACCAAGCAGTGTTGACACAACCGGGATATCATACTTTTTAACGAATGCACGCAGTTCATCTGAAGCTTTTGCGAACTGGACACCTGCACCGGTTAAGACAACCGGACGTTCTGCTTTTTGCAATGCTTCAAGGAGTCGGCTGATTTGCAGCGGATTCGGCTTTGTTGTCGGCTGATAGCCCGGCAGACGGATTGCATCGTCTGTCGTTTCTTCAACAGCTGCTTCCGAGATATTTTTAGGAATATCTACAACAACCGGACCCGGACGCCCGGTAGAAGCTATGTGAAAAGCTTCTTTAACGATTCGTTTTAAATCTTTGACATCTGTTACCTGATAGTTATGTTTTGTAATCGGTGTTGTTAAACCTATGATGTCTGCTTCCTGGAAAGCGTCTGTTCCGATAACTTTGGAAGATACCTGACCGGTAAATGCCACAATCGGCAGTGAATCCATCATTGCATCAGTTATGCCTGTAATTAAGTTCGTAGCACCTGGTCCGCTTGTTGCAATAACCACTCCCGGTTTGCTGCTCACTCTTGCATATCCTTCTGCTGCGTGGATTAAGCCTTGTTCATGTCTACAAAGAATGTGTTTGAATGAACTCTCATGACGGTAGAGTGCATCGTAAATCGGAAGGACTGCACCGCCCGGATAACCGAAGACAGTGTCTACTTTATGCTCCGCTAATGCTTCTACTAATAAGTCAGCACCTGTTTTTATATTCGCAATAACTTCCTGTGAGTGTTCAACTTCAACCTTCATAATATTTCCTCCTTATAGCATAAACTTAAAATAAAAAAGCCCATTTCTCTCAAAGATCATTGTAGTAATGATCAATGGGGAGAAAGGAGCTTTCACGGTACCACCCAAATTTGCATACACATTTCTATGTATACCTCTGCAACTGGCATAACCAGTTAAAATTAGTAACGAGTTTTAACCCGTCCCTGCCTACTACTTTTCAGCCGGGCACTCAGGGATGAGATTCTCTACTGCTGCATTCCGAGTTCGCACCAGCCACTCGGTCTCTGAAAATGTACTGCAGTATCGAAGTTCCCTTCAACGCTTTAAGTTTAACTATTTGAATTGTTTGATTATTTAAATTTCTTAATGAATGTATAATACCCCGTATATAAAACAAAAGCAACAGCAAAAAGTTAATTATTTTAAATAGTCTAACATTTCTGACAATGTAATCGTTTACAATATTGATATAGGTGCATTCCTGAAAATAAATTTTTAAATTACTTTTTACACATCAATAATTTAATCTGGAAAACAATAAATCCGTACGTCTCTTTACATTGAAAGTTAGACGTACGGATTTAAGCATTTTCTTATTAGTTTATCAGTTTCTTCCCGGCAGATCGTCACGGTTAAAGAAATCTGTAATTGCACCCTTCGACGATGAAGATACGATATGTGCATATTTACCAAGCACACCTTTACTGTGAAGAGGCGGCAATACTAAATCTTTACGGCGCTCTTCCAGCGCTTCATCAGAAACATTAAATGACAGTTCTTTCGTATCCTGGTCAATCGTAACGATGTCCCCTGTCTGAATTAATGCAACGTTGCCCCCGTCCTGTGCTTCCGGAGCAATATGTCCGACTACAAGTCCGTGAGTTCCGCCGCTGAAACGGCCGTCTGTTAAGAGCGCCACATCTTCTCCGAGACCCTTGCCGACGATTAAGCTGGAGAGTGACAGCATCTCCGGCATCCCCGGGCCGCCTTTAGGACCGACGTAACGGACGATAACAACATCACCTTTTACCACTTTATTTGCCATCACCGCTTCAATTGCTTCCTGTTCAGTATCGAATACTTTTGCTTCACCGACATGACGTCGTACTTTGACACCCGATACTTTTGCTACTGCACCTTCCGGCGCAAGGTTACCTTTAAGTACAATTAACGGACCATCGGCACGTTTTGGATTCTCAAGCGGCAGTATAACATCCTGACCGGCTTTTAAATGTTCAACTTCTGCCAGGTTTTCAGCAATCGTCCTGCCTGTTACTGTCAGACAATCTCCATGAATATATCCTTTTTCATAAAGATACTTCATAACACCTTGAACGCCTCCGACATTAAACAAATCCTGGAAGACATATTTCCCTGATGGCTTAAGGTCCGCAAGATGCGGTACTTTCTCCTGGAAATCATTAAAATCATCAATTGTCAGTTCAACTTCTGCTGCGTGAGCAATTGCCAGGAGATGAAGTATCGCATTTGTCGATCCGCCAAGTGCAAGTACAACAGTGATTGCATTTTCAAAAGCTTCTCTTGTTAAGATATCTCTCGGATAAATTTCTTTTTCCAGAAGATTTAAGACAGCTTTACCCGCTTCATATACATCCTGCTCTTTTTCTTTCGTTACCGCAGGGTTTGAAGCTGATCCCGGAAGACTTAAGCCCATCGCTTCGATTGCTGCAGCCATAGTGTTTGCCGTATACATACCGCCGCATGCACCCGGCCCCGGACACCCGGCACACTCTACTCTTTTAAGTTCAGCATCATCGATATCTCCGTTATTCCATTTACCTACACCTTCGAAGACAGATACGAGGTCGATATCCTGACCGTTGTGGCGTCCCGGGGCGATTGTTCCGCCGTAAACAAAGACAGCTGGAATATTAGTATTTGCAATTGCAATCGCACAGCCGGGCATGTTTTTATCACACCCGCCGATTGCTACAAATGAATCGAAGTTCTGACCCTGCACCATCGTTTCAATTGAATCGGCAATGATGTCACGGGACGGCAGCGAAAATCGCATGCCAGGGGTTCCCATTGCAATGCCGTCTGCTACAGTAATTGTGTTAAATTGAACGGGTACACCGCCCGCTTCAGATACGCCTTCTTTCGCAAATTGTGCAAGATCATTTAAATGTACGTTACAAGGCGTTGTTTCCGCCCAGTTGCTGACAACTCCGATTTGCGGTTTCTTAAAACTCTCATCGTTAAAACCGACCGCTCTAAGCATTGCTCTATTCGGTGCTTTTAATCCAATATCATCATATACATATGAACGAATTCTTATATCTTTTTTCTCTGTCATAGTAAACCCCGCCTTTTTAATCTTTTAAACTTCTGATTGTTTTACTTCTTTATAATCTTCAACCGTTTCTATGTCTTCTTCAGTCATCTTGCTATCTGTTTTGAGTTTACTCAGCCAATTCGCTGCAAGTGAACCGGAAATATTATGCCACACACTGAACAGTGCGCCCGGTACAGCTGCAATCGGTGAGAAGTGTGTCGCCGCAAGAGTCGCTGCAAGACCTGAATTCTGCATCCCGACTTCAATAGATAAAGTTTTCGTATCCCTGAGATCAAAGCGGAGTACTTTACCAAGCAGGAATCCTGTTAAATAACCTAGTAAATTATGAAGTATTACAACTGCAAAAATAAGTAATCCTGAAGTCAGTATATTTTCAACGTTATTTGATACTACCGCTGTAATTACACCGATAATCCCGATTACCGAAATTAACGGCAGAACACCTACAGCCTGCTCTACTTTAGAACCCAGTAAATACTGTACTGCAACACCCAGTGCTATAGGTACAAGCACAATCTGGATAATTGAAATAAACATTGCCGAGAAAGATACCGGAAGCCATGCACTTGCTAAAAGAAGTGTCAGCGCCGGCGTGACAATCGGTGCAAGTAAAGTCGTTACCGATGTTGCCGTAACGGATAATGCCATATTTCCTTTTGCAAGGAATGTCATGACGTTACTTGATGTACCGCCCGGTGAACAGCCGACAAGAATAACACCGATAGCGATTTCCGGCGGCAGCTGGAACAGAAATACCAGCCCAACTGCAATAAGCGGCATAATTGTATATTGAGCGACTGCAAGTGTAATTACCTCTTTAGGCGCTTTTACCACCTGTTTAAAATCCTTAAATTTTAAAGTCAGACCCATGCCGAACATAATAATTCCGAGCAGCAGATTTATGTATGGTGCAATCCACGTAAAACCTCCAGGCAGGGCAAAAGCCAATGCTGCGAATAAAATGACCCAGACAGCAAACGTATTACCAATAAATGTACTCAGTTTGATTAAAGCTCTCACATGAACCACTCCACTTTCACTTCTTATTTAGTTATAACAGGTATCATAACAGAAATATTGTAATTTTAGAATATTGATATTTGATTATTTTATAAATTCAGATAACTATGAGTTTATAAAAATGACTGCCGGCCTTGAATTCACTGCATTGTTATCGTTTACATTAAATAATAATAATTATGTGTAAAAATTTACAAACTAAAAAACCGGAGGAGTTATTTTAACTCTTCCGGTTCAGTAATTTATTATTTACGGTTTCTGCGATCAACGTTATCTCTTCTCGTACGCGCAGGGTCTTCTCTGTCAATTTTATTCAATTCATCAAGATCGACTCCGCTGTTACGATTGTATTCGCGGTCTGTTACCGGGCGATTAATATTCTTTGAATCGATGTTGTTATCAACAGCGTTCACATCATCTTCATCGATACGGCTGAATTTACGTGTACTTTCAATATCGTCATTATCAGCGTTATCGTTATAGCCGTATTCAGGATCTCTGTTCTGATGAACTTTAACATCATCGTCAGCAGGAACTGCAGTGCGGTGCTGTTCAGTTCTGCGTTCCTGTTCCGGACGGTATTCATCACGAGTATTATAGTCATTGCGCTCATCATGCGGGTGAGTATCCGCCGGATGCTCATTTTTAACTACAAGATCTTTACGTGCAAACAGCAGAATCGCTGCAATTACGAAGAATAATGATGAAATTAAAGTGACTACTAATGGTGCTGCAAGAATCGCTGCAAGCAGTAATAATATTCCTGCCAAAATTCTGCGGCGCATATTCAGCAACCCGATAATCGCTACAATTAAAGGCAGTACCAGATACAATGCAATCATCCAGAAGTTACCCAGTAATCCAAGAGTTGTGTCAATTACCGCTTGCGGATCAGCACCCTGCAGATCCATTGAAGAAAGCTCTGTTTCCATTTGTGTTGTTACATTGTCAATTGTGGCCGGATCGTTCATAGTAACTAATGAAAAAAACAATATTCCTGCTGTAAATGCCAGCAGTATAAGCCAGCCAAGCCAGCCGAAAATTCTTTCAGCAATACGGCTGACAGGTTTTACTGTCTGTGTATACTCTTTTGCCATAATAATCCTCCTAATTTGTCTTTAGTGGTTAATACCCACACTGAACGTTCTCTAATCAAGTAACATTTTAAATTGTAAACATAGATCATTTGTGCAATTTATATTATGCAGTATTTTGTTATCATCATATGATTGTATAATATTGTGAAGCTTAA
>DAIPYL010000004.1:31098-41364 GCA_036782755.1 Jeotgalicoccus sp.
TAACTGGACTCCCCTGTAATCATTCAATTTATTATATGCGGAGATATTACAGTATGATAATCTTTTTTTAAGGCTTAATTATGTCGGATGGTTCTGCATCCTTAAGCTGTTTGATCAGCAGATAAGGTACTTTGCCGCTGACCTTTTCATATTCTTTGAAAAGTGTTTTCTCTTCAGACTTTGACGGAACAATTACTTTAAAATCGTTATATGCTTCTTCAAACTTTCCTGCAAGGACACCTTCTTCATAACCGATTTCCACAGCCTGATAAAAAGACATTACATGCAGTATTTCTTCAGTGCTCCAATCGTAATCGAGCGGATAAGAATATTCATCGTTCATTATATTTACCTCCAAATAAAATAAAGGCCAGAGTAATTAACCCTGACCTTTAAAGTTTATAAAATTACATTGAGTGAATTGGACGTCCTAAAGCAACTTCCGCTGCTTCCATAGGAATTTCACCTAATGTAGGGTGCGCATGAATTGTTAATGCGATATCCTCAAGAGTCATACCAGTTTCAACTGCAAGACCAAGTTCAGAAATAATATCTGAGGCACCGTTACCTGCAACTTGAGCACCGATAACAAGTCCATCTTCTTTACGTGCTACAACTTTAACAAAACCATCTGTTTTGTTAAGACCAAGCGCGCGGCCGTTAGCCTGGAACGGGAACTTGCCTGTAACAACTTCGATATCTTTTTCTTTAGCCTGTTTTTCGTTGTAACCCACTGTAGCCAGTTCAGGCTCAGTGAAACATACTGCAGGCATAGCGATGTAATCAACTTCTGATTTTTCGCCAGCAATTGCTTCTGCAGCAACTTTACCTTCGTAGCTTGCTTTATGAGCAAGTGGAAGTCCGTCAACGATATCACCGATAGCATAAATATTAGACACGCTTGAACGTGACTGCTTATCAACTTCGATTAAACCGCGGTCAGTCATTTTAATTCCTAATTCTTCAAGACCAAGCTCATCAGTGTTTGGTCTGCGGCCTACAGTAACAAGTACGTAGTCAGCTTCAACTTCATGAGTTTCATCTTTAGCTTCGTAAGTTACTTTAACGCCGTTGTCTGTTTCTTCAGCAGACTTAGCCATTGCTTTAGTAACGATTGTAGCATTTTTAGATTTAAGGTTTTTCTTAACAAGCTGAGTCATCTGTTTTTCAAAACCGCCCAAGATATCAGGCGTTCCTTCAAGAATCGTTACTTCTGTACCAAAGTTAGCGTATGCTGATCCCAGCTCAGTCCCGATATATCCGCCGCCGATAACGATAAGTTTCTGAGGCGCTTCTTCAAGTGCCAATGCACCGGTAGAGTCTAAGATACGGCCGCCGAATTTGAATCCCGGGATTTCAATCGGACGTGAACCTGTTGCGATGATTGCATTTTTAAACTCGTAAGTTTGTGACTGCTTATCATCCATTACTTTTAATTTGCTGTCGTCTACAAAGTAAGCTTCACCTTTAACGACGTTGACTTTGTTGCCTTTTAAGAGCATGTCAACACCGCCGACAAGTTTGTTTACTACGCTGTCTTTAAACTCCTGAACTTTTGTGAAGTCTAATTTAACGCCTTCAGTAATAACACCCATGTCTTCAGAGTTTTGAGCTTCCTGGTAACGGTGTGCCGATGAAATCATTGCTTTCGACGGGATACACCCAACGTTTAAGCAGACTCCTCCGACATTGCCTTTTTCTACCAGTGTTACACTCTGGCCAAGCTGTGCTGCACGGATCGCAGCGACATATCCGCCGGGACCTGCACCAATTACAATTGTATCAGTTTCAATAGGAAAATCTCCAACTACCATTTTACTACCCCTCCATTAATAATAAATCCGGATTATTAAGCAGACGCTTAATGTGATTTAAAGCATTTTGAGCTGTTGCGCCATCGATTTGTCTATGGTCGTAACTTAGTGATAGTGCGAGCACACGTGCCGCGACAATTTCGCCGTCTTTTACAACAGGCTGTTCTTCAATACGGCCAATTCCTAAAATAGCAACTTCAGGCTGATTGATAACTGGTGTGAACCATTTACCGCCTGCAGATCCAAGGTTGGAAATTGTTACTGAACCGCCCTTCATCTCATCTGATGAAAGCTTGCCGTCACGTGCTTTTGTAGCTAATTCGTTAATTTCATCAGAAATTTCGAACATTGAAAGTTTGTCAGCATCATTTACAACAGGTACAACTAAACCTTTTTCAGTATCTGCCGCAATACCTACATTATAGTAATGTTTCTGAATGACTTCAAATGTTTCATTATCAATTGAAGTGTTTAATTCAGGATATTTCTTAAGTGCAGACACAAGTGCTTTAACAACGTAAGGAAGGAATGTTAATTTAACACCCTGTTCCGCTGCAACTTCCTTGAATTTCTTACGGTGAGCCCACAGTGCATCGACTTCAACTTCATCGATGTGTGTCACGTGCGGAGATGTGTGTTTAGAGTTAACCATTGCTTTCGCAATCGCTTTTCTCATTCCGCTCATCTTCTCGCGAGTTTCAAGGTCGTCTGTTTCTTGTTTAGCAGGGGCTTTCTTAGCAGATGCCGCTGCTTCTTCAGTTTCTTTGGCTGCTGATTCTGTTTCTTTTGGCTCAGCTGCTTCAGTACCGAAGTTTTCGATGTCTTCTTTAAGGATACGGCCGTTTTTACCAGTGCCTGTAACCTCTTTAATATTTACATCATTTTCACGTGCAAATTTACGGACAGATGGCATCGCAATAACTATTTTATCGCTGTCTGATACATCTTTATCTGATTTTTTGTCTTTTTTATTCGGAGTTTCTTCTGAAGCCTCTTCTTCTTCTGCAGGTTTGGCTGCATCATCCGCAGGTTTTTCCGAAGTTTTTTCAGCTTTCTCTTCAGTTTTTTCTTCAGGTTTTTCTTCAGAATCTGAATCTTCGCTGCCGTCGTCGATCGTTACAATTGTCGTACCGACTGTAGTAACTTCGCCTTCTTCGATATGAATCTTAGAAACTGTACCATCTACAGGAGACGGGATTTCTACGACTGCTTTATCGTTTTGAATTTCTACCAATACATCATCTTCGCTAATTTTATCGCCTTCGGCTACTAGCCACTTTGCGATTTCCCCTTCGTGAATTCCTTCACCGATGTCCGGGAGTTTAAATTCAAATGCCATAACTATTCCTCCTATATATTAGACTTTAGAAATCCAGCACTTCTTTTGCACGTTCAATGATATCATCTTTGTTCGGTAACCAGACGCTTTCGGCCTGAGTGAACGGATATACTGTATCCGGTGCAGTAACACGTTTAATTGGAGCTTCAAGGTGCAGAATCGCACGCTCTGATAATTCAGAAACAACGTTTGCCGCCACACCAGCCTGGCGCTGTGCTTCCTGGATAACTACTGCTCTGTTAGTTTTCTTAACAGATTCGATTAAAGTGTCGTAATCTACAGGTGAAACAGTACGAAGGTCGATAACTTCTGCACTTACGTCTTCTTTAGCAAGTTCTTCAGCAGCTTTCATTGCTTCCTGAACCATAGCACCGTATGCGATTAAAGTAATATCTGTACCTTCCTGTTTAATGCTTGCTTTGCCGATTTCCACTTCGTAGTCCTCTTCAGGTACATCTTCGCGGAAAGAACGGTATAATTTCATGTGCTCAAGGAAAATAACAGGATCGTTTGAACGAATTGCTGAAATTAAAAGTCCTTTAGCATCTACAGGGTTTGACGGAATTACTACGCGTAAACCTGGAGTCTGAGCCATCAGACCTTCCAGTGAGTCTGCGTGAAGTTCAGGCGTGTTAACTCCGCCGCCGAATGGTGCACGGATAACGATTGGTGTTGATTTAGATGCACCGGAACGAACTCTGTGACGTGCAATCTGTCCTGCAATACCATCCATTGCTTCAAACAGGAAGCCGAAGAACTGTATTTCAACTACAGGACGGTAGTCTTCTAAAGTTAAGCCTAAACCTAATGATACCAGACCGCTTTCTGCAAGCGGAGTATCGAATACACGGTCAACCCCGAACTCTTCCTGCAATCCTTCTGTTACACGGAATACCCCGCCGTTAACACCAACATCCTCACCAAAAACAAGAACGTTCTCATCATTTTTAAGTTCTGTTGCCATAGCATTAGTAATAGCTTGAACCATCGTCATTTGTGCCATAATTATTTAGACTCCTTTCCTTTATAGTACTCATACTGCTCTTCTAAGTTTGATGGTTTTACATCGTACATAAGATCCATCAGTTCAGTTACTGATTGTTTTTCAGTTGCATCCGCTTCTTTAAGTGCAGCTTTTACATCTTGTTTAGCCTGTTCAATAACTTCTTCTTCTTTTTCTTTAGACCATAATTTTTTGCCTTCTAAATAAGTACGGAAACGTACGATAGGGTCTTTTTTCTCCCAGTCAGTATCTTCGTCAGAAGTTCTGTAACGTGTCGGGTCGTCCCCTGCCATCGTGTGCGGTCCGTAACGGTAGCACATTGTTTCGATCAGTGTCGGGCCGTCTCCTGCAACTGCACGATCACGAGCATCTTTAGTTACTTTGTAAACTGCAAGAGGATCCATACCGTCGACAACAACACCCGGGATACCTGCTGCTACTGCTTTTTGCGCAAGTGTTGCAGCTTTACTCTGTAATTCTCTCGGAGTTGAAATTGCATAGTTGTTGTTTTGGATAACAAAGATTGCCGGTGCGTTGTATGCTCCTGCAAAGTTAATCCCTTCGTAGAAATCACCCTGTGACGTTCCGCCGTCACCAGTGTAAGTAATTGCTACGTTTTCTTTACCGCGTTTTTTAATACCAAGTGCCACACCGGCGTTTTGTACATACTGCGCACCGATAATGATTTGCGGGCTCAGTGCATTAACGCCTTCAGGGAACTGGTTTCCTTTATAATGTCCGCGTGAGAATAAAAATGCTTTTGTCAGCGGAAGGCCGTGCCAGATAAGCTGTGGAACGTCACGGTAACCCGGAAGTACATAATCCCCTTCAGATAATGCATAGTGACTCGCAATCTGTGATGCTTCCTGACCTGCTGTCGGAGCATAGAATCCAAGACGTCCCTGACGGTTAAGTGCTGTCGAACGCTCATCTAAAACTCTTGTCCATACCATTCTCGTCATTAATTCAACGAGTTCCTCATCAGATAATTTTGGATCCATGTCTTTATTGACAATTTCGCCTTTTTCATTCAAAATCTGAAGCATTTCAAATTTCGCTTCGATTTCAGAAAGAACATCAACCGGATTCAATTTCTTATTTGCTGCCATGTGTGTTCACAATCCCTTCTAATTTGTTTGTAATTATCTTTATTTTATCACACTACTGTTCTAACAGTAAACCAAGTACAGATATAACAGATTGGAACAGAGTTGATATATCAACGTTTTTGATACTGGTACAGTTATAACTGTTATAGTAACACTTCTTAATTCTTAGTTATTTTCAAGGATTTGTTCAATTTCACCTTTCAGCTGATTAATTTTTTCTGTTTCAGCTGAGAAAGTCTCCAAAGCTTCGTTAATCGGTTCACTGTATTCTGCAATTTTGTTTAAATGTTCATCGACCGCGTCCTGAGTGATTTCTTCTTCACCTAAATATTCGAACAGTGCCTGTTCAGCGCCGAGGGCCTCTGTATATGTATCTGTCATCGTTTCATGTGCATCAAAACGTGCATTCATTGATGCGACCAGAGAATCTGCCTCTTTTTTATACTCCTCATTGGAAATTTCTTCCGCTTTTTCACGAGCATCCTCAAATGCTTCATTTGAATCCGCAATCAGTTCGCGTTCTTCTTCCAGCAGTCCCAGCCGTTCCTCAGTATTACTCTGCAGCTCTTCGCTGATACTATTAATCTCTTCAATATCCGCATTGTTCAGTTCTTCCTGCAGTGATGCTTTCGCACCTTCCAGTTCATTATATTGTTCATTCAATTCAGCAAGTCCCTTTTCTTCACTCAGACTTCCCGTGAATTCGTCATAAAAATCATTCAGTTCAGATTCAGCATTGCTGCACCCCGATAAAAAAAGTGCTGCGCCGCCTAACATTAAAATAAGTTTCTTCACTTAAAATATACCCCCATGCTAATTTAGTTGTGAATCAGTATTTACAATACCATTTTAACGCAAATATATTGTATAATAAACCGAGTGTTTGAAACGAAGGAGGTTTTATCGTGCTGACTATGGAAAATATTGTCCGTGACGGTCACCCGATGCTGCGTAAAAAAGTCAGCGAAGTGGCAGAAATCGATGCACAAACAATAGCAGAATTAAAAAGCATGAGAGAATATCTTATCAATTCACAGGATCCTGAACTGAGTGAAAAGTATTCACTGAGAGCAGGTGTCGGACTTGCCGCACCTCAAATCGGTCTCGATAAGCGTATGCTTGCAGTATACGTGGCAGACGAAGATGGAAATCCTGAATATGATTACATGCTGATTAATCCTAAAGTAATCAGTCATTCTGTTAATGAAACTTATTTACCCGGCGGCGAAGGCTGCCTGAGCGTAGATGAAGAAATCGAGGGCATTGTCCAGCGCAAAAAGCGTATTCGCATCAGCGCTCTGACGATTGACGGCGAAAAAATCGATATTAAAGCTAAAGGATTTTTAGCAGTCGTACTGCAGCATGAACTCGATCATCTTGATGGAATAATGTTTTACGACCGCATCGATAAAGATGCACCTTTTGAACCGGCTGGCGATGCACAGCCGTTAGAATAAAAAAGAAGCATAAAAAAACGGCATCTGTTTACAATCAGGTGCCGTTTTTTTAAAATTTAAATAAATTCATCTTTCCTGATGTTATATTCAATATTTTTATCGCGCAGTTTCTCAATAAGCATGTTCATCTCTTCTTCACTGATGAATTCCGGGTCTTCGCCATGCGGTATATACATATCGGTATTAGTATCTTCACTGCTGCCGTAATCTGTATAAATATAATTCATGACGACCTGTTCTCCCCGGATATTGAACTCGATGCCGGTAAACATTTTATCCCTTCGTGTCTTCTCATTTTTAACCTTTGTCATAATCTGTTCTATCTTCACAGTTTTCCCTCCCCTATCCTATTATAAAGTCTTTGCAAGTACCGAGTCTATATTGTAAAATGAGAGTAAGTATATAAGGGTGTGATAGTATGCTGAGAAGGTTACGTGAGAAACTGATGAAAAAGTTGAAAAGCATCCTGGGCAGAAAAGGTTTATTGCGCAATGAATATATGAAGGGTAAATAAGACCCTAAATAATGTGCTTAAAAATTTAGGCACATATTTTTATTTTTTTATATTTATTTAATAATGATAATTAACTAACAAAGGAGTCATAAATTATGGCAGTATTTAAAGTATTTTTCCAAGAAGATATGGACACGCGTATCATTAGAGAAGACACGCAGATCCGTTACGTTGAAGCAGAAACAGAAGAAGAGGTTCGTAATTATTTAAAAACGAACCAGAACAACATCGAATTTATCCAGGCACTTAGTCCCGCGCATCTGGATTACGAAAAAAACAACAACGACGAATTTAAAGTTGAGACTATCGCGTAATGACGCTTGAAACAAATGAAGTAGGTGTATTCGCTCTTGGGGGACTGGGAGAAATCGGGAAAAACACATATTGTGTCGAATACAAAGATGAAATCATCATTATCGATGCAGGGGTCAAGTTTCCAACAGATGACGAACTTGGTGTCGATTACGTAATACCTGATTACACTTACTTAAAAGAAAACGAAGATAAAATAAGTGCTCTGATTGTGACACACGGTCACGAAGACCATATCGGCGGTATACCTTTCTTATTGAAACAAATTTCAGTGCCTATCTATTCAGGCCCGCTTGCTTTAGGGTTAATTCGCAACAAACTTGAAGAACACCATCTTCTGAACCAGACTGAATTAATTCCTATCGATGAAGACACTGTTCTGAAATTTAAACACATGGATATAGAGTTCTACTTAACAACTCACTCCATCCCTGAAGCTTACGGCGTTGTTGTCCGTACACCGGAAGGTAATATTGTTCATACAGGGGACTTCAAATTTGACTTCACTCCTGTCGGTGAACCTGCAAACCTTGCGAAAATGGCTAAACTTGGCGAAGAAGGTGTGCTTGCACTGCTTTCAGATTCAACGAATGCTACTGTTCCAAACTTCACCATCAGTGAAAAAGAAGTTGGCCAGAACGTTGAAGATATATTCCGTAAATGTACCGGGCGTATTATCTTTGCGACATTCGCGTCTAACATCTACCGCGTACAGCAGGCAATTGAAGCAGCGGTGAAATTCGACCGCAAAATTTGTATTTTCGGCCGCAGCATGGAAAATAATATTAAAATCGGTCAGGAGCTGGGATATATTACTGCTCCGCCGGAGACATTTATCGAACCTAAAATGATTAACAAAATTGAAAAACATAAAGTGATGATTCTTTGTACCGGTTCACAGGGTGAGCCTATGGCTGCACTGTCACGTATTGCGAACGGTACTCACAGACAGATCAGCATTATTCCTGATGACACTGTTGTTTTCAGTTCATCACCGATTCCGGGTAACACTTTAAGCGTCAACAAAACGATTAATGCTTTATACAAAGCAGGCGCAGATGTTATTCACGGTAAACTGTCGAACATTCACACGTCAGGACACGGTTCCCAGGAAGAGCAGAAATTAATGCTCCGACTGATCCAGCCTAAATACTTTATGCCGATTCACGGTGAATACCGTATGCTTGATCTGCATAAGAAACTCGCAATCTCTACCGGTGTCAAAGAAGACAATGTTTTCGTCTTTGAAATTGGTGACGTGCTTGCTCTGACTAAAGACAGCGCAAGATTCTCACACCGCGTTACTGCCGGTACAGTATTTGTTGACGGAAACGGCATCGGAGATATCGGGAACATCGTACTCCGCGACCGTAAATCATTATCGGAAGAAGGACTTGCTATTGTCGTACTGACAATCGACTTCGAAACCGGTGAACTGTTAAGCGGACCGGATATCATCTCCCGCGGCTTTGTTTATATGAGAGAATCATATGGACTAATCCGCAGCGCTGAAAAGAAAATCCGCGATGAAGTAAGAACACTCCTCGATTCGAAAGAGAATGTTGAGTGGTACAACGTTAAACAGCTTATTATTGAAGAATTAAGCGGCTTCCTTTATAACAAAACAAAACGCCGTCCAATGATTCTCCCTATTATTATGAGAGTCAATGACGATAAATAATAATATTAAAGCACCGGGCTCCCGGTGCTTTTTTTGTCTTTAATTTTATTTACTCTATAATTAAAGGTGATTACATAATATTGAGGAGGAACTGCAATGTCACATCACAAACTTTCGAAAGAAAATCTTTTCTATGCCATGAGTAAAGACAATGAACCCGCATTAATAGTTAATCTCGGAGATACTGTCGATATTGAAACTCACGACTGTTTTACGGGACAGATTACTTCTGAAGAAGGAGCTTTTGGCGGTCTTGACTGGGAAAGAATTAATCCGGCAGCCGGTCCGGTATATGTAGACGGTATTAAAGCCGGCGATGTTTTAAAAGTGACGATTAACAGCATTGATATTTCTGAGACCGGTGTTATGGTAACCGGTCCCGGTATGGGCGTTATGGGAGATATACTGAAAAATACACTCGTTCGTATTTACGATGTCGATACCGAAAATAACACCGTCGATTTTAACGGCCTTCAACTTCCTGTAAATAAAATGATTGGAGTAATTGGTGTTGCGCCGCCGGATGAGCCTGTAAACAACGGTACACCCGATACTCACGGCGGCAATATGGACTCTTTAAAAATGGAAGAAGGTATTACTCTGTACCTGCCTGTCTTTCATGACGGTGCATTATTCGGTCTCGGTGATGTCCATGCGGCAATGGCGGACGGCGAAGTCAGTGTTTCCGGTCTTGAAGTCAGTGCGAATGTTAATGTAACATTTGAAAAAGCAGAGAATTTATCGACTGAGCATCCGGTAATTATAAATAATGAAGGCATATACTTAAACGTTTCAGATGAAAGTCTCGATACAGCTGTTGATACTTCTGTACATAAAATGGCAGAACTTCTGCAGCCGAAAACTGATTTGAGTATGGAAGAATTTACGATGCTGTTGAGTCTCGCGGGACAGACGCAGATCAATCAGGTCGTCGATCCGAAAAAGACGGCACGCTACTTTGTCCCTCAATACATTCTCGACCATTACGGTATCGATTTTAAATAACAGCTTAACAAAAAACAGCGTCTCCTCTGTCG